>DASRHU010000266.1:0-32927 GCA_035650335.1 Gemmatimonadaceae bacterium
CCTCCCTACATCACCGACGACTCGATCGCTCCCGTTCCCGACGATTACGTCTCCCGCCTCAGCGCCCACGTGGCCGCGGGTCGGCCGGGCGATGCGGTGAAGTCGTTCATGCGGACCGTCGGCACGCCTGGCTTCTTCATCACCGTCATGCAGCTCTTGCCGATGTGGGGCAAGCTCAAGGCGGTGGCACCAACGCTCCCTTACGATTTCACCTTGATGGCGGACGGTCAGAAGGGGAAGCCGTTCCCGCCCGGCAAGTTCGCCGCGGTCAAGATCCCGGCGCTCGTCATGGGCGGCGGAAAGAGCCCGCCCTGGATGAAGCACTCGATGCAAGCGCTGGCGTCCGCCTTACCGAACGCGAGGCATCTGACGCTCGATGGACAGACCCATATGGTGAAGGCGAAAGTGCAGACGCCCGTGCTGAGGGAGTTCTTCTCCAGCTAGGCACACCTCGCCTATCGCCGCCACATCAGGCTGAGGCCGCCCCACGCCTGCTGCCGTCTGCGCACGACTGGACTGGCGGCGACCTCGGCGCTGAGCCTGTTCATGCCGCCGAGGCCCATGAGCGCGAGCCGCGGCGACAGGAAGTACATGAGCGAGCCCGAGACACCGGCATCGCGCACGCCACCACCGGGAGCGAAGGCACGGCCGTCGTTAGGCCGCAGGCGGGGATCGCCCGCGTCGATCATCCCCTGTCTGCGCGCGGCCTCGACGCCGCTGATGCCGAAGTCCCGCCGGAGCTGCCTGGCATCGGCGAACGTCGCGCCAACCTCGACGCTCGCCATGACCCGCCTGTTCAGTGGCCGACTGTAGCCGGCGCGCGCGGTTCCCAGCCATCCGCTTTCATCATTGAGCCCGTGCGCGGCGCTCACACTGGCCTGCACCGGCCCGAGGGCATACGCGAGGCCGGCGCCCAGCGTCGCCAGGACGTCACGGTCATCGGTGCCCGCGAGCGGGTCGGCGCGATCGGCCGGTCGACCGTCCATCATGCCGACCTCCGCCGTTAGGCTCAGGTGCCGCGCCCGAAACAGCCGAGCACCGACGCCGCCGCCGAGTCCACCGCTCGTTGGCCCGAGGAAGACGCGATCGCGATAGGACACGAGAGCGATCGGCATGGGAAACACGCGGTACTCGTCCGACCCCGCATAACGAGGGAGCGCGAGCGCGCCAGCGCCGAGCGTGAAGCTCCAGTCCCGAGTCGGCGGATTGCCCTGGGCCGCCAGAGCGAGCGGAAGAACGGCAATCGATACGACTGCGACCGTCGCGCGCATGTGCATTCTCCTTGCTTTGCAGGACGCGCGGACGAACGCGGGCCTGCGCAGTCCCCGTGCGGTATTCGCCTGTTTCCGCGCGAACAACGCGATCGACACCGGTCGTTACGCGGCGCCGTGCGGGGAGGTTTCAACGGCCAACGCGCCCGACGATGGGATCGTTCCCGCCGCGCTGAGCGACGCGAGACTAGCCGAGCAACCGGGAATCGAAATCGAACTTGCGCCGCCCGATGATCTCGATCGCTTTCGCCGCGGGATGCCTCGGGTTGATGATGTAGTTCGACTCCTCCGGCACGACGGCCGAGGGAACGCGCAACACGGCGGTGCGTTCTTCGGCGAGCCAACCGTCGCCGATCGATCGGCAGGACGGGTCGCCGGGGCGGCGCCACTCCCTGGGGAGGTCGGCGAGCTCCACCGATTCGATCGCGATCGTGTCGGGGATCTCGATCTCGCAGGCGACGAGATCGGGAGGGACGAGCGGCACGTCGGTGTGCACGAGCAGCTCGAGCGCGGCGAGTGAGAGGCGACTGGAGGTGTACACCGCGGGTCGTCCGCGGCTATTCCACCGTCCGCCAGCCAGCCGTGCGCCTTCGCCGTCGAGCTTCACATGGGCGAGGCGCGCGAGTCGCCAAACGATCATTCTTTACAGGGGTCGGGAGTCAGGGATCAGGGGTCAGGGGGTGTCAGGGTGTGGGTTGGAGGAGAGAACGGCACCGAGGGATCAGGTGCTGGGTCGTTCACTCCCGCAACCTGCACCCTGACACCCCCTGGCTCCTGACTCCTGACTCCTGACTCCTGACTCCTAAGTAAACACGCCGTGCTCGAGGCGCAGCAGCACGTCCTCGGCGAGCCGCGCACCACCGCTCGTTACGACCAGATCGAGCGGAATCTCGCCCGACAGCGCGCGGTTAGGCGTCCGGAGCCAGCGGCCGACCTTTTCGGGGTCTTCGTCGAAGGTCCGGAGAGCGACCTTGTGAAGGTGAAGCACTCTCGCGAGGCGATCGGATTCGTCCGGCGAAAGATGTTCACGGCGACGCTTGCGGTGTGCGAGCGTACGTTTCGGGACGATGAGGCGCGCGACCTCCTCGCGCGTGAGGACCCCCATCTCCACCGCTTCGCCGAGTAGCGACGTCGGTATACCCTCGGCGACGAGACGCGCGAGATCGAGATCCGACCAGGCGCTCCCGCCGCCCCGGAGCCAGGTGGCGGCCCGCATGTCGGGCTTGCGTCGTGGGTGTGCCATATGGCACTCAACGTAGGTGCAACATGGCCAGCCGACAACCCGAATAAAGGCCGAATTCAACGCGTCACGCCCCAGCCGCCACCTTCACCAGCATGGCGCTCAGCTTCCAGACCTGGGCCAGCGCCGCCGACGCTGCCTGCGCATCGCGCGCCTTCTCGAAAGCGACGAGATCCCGCTCGAGCTGCAGGACCACCATCGCGAGATCATTGGGCGTGGCGCGGCGACCCATTCTCCGGAATAGCTCCACGCTTTGGAGCGAGCGACTCGACAGCTTGATCGTGCCTAACGCGGCACGGATGGCGGCAATGTCCTTCGCGCAGCAGCGCTCGCCCCAGTTGATGACTCCCTCGCCAGACGTGGCTGCCGGCGGCGGGACCACACCTCCGCTGGCTGGAGCGCGGCGACCGGGCGCCAGGCGCACGGGCGTCCCGGGCGCCGGCTGAACAGCGGGTGCCGTTGGGATCCGTGCGGTCGCCGAGACTTTGCCGCGCATGACGTCGACGATCTCTCGAATGAGCTCCGCCTGATC
Source organism: Gemmatimonadaceae bacterium (assembly GCA_035650335.1). GTDB lineage: Bacteria > Gemmatimonadota > Gemmatimonadetes > Gemmatimonadales > Gemmatimonadaceae > JAICNG01. The sequence goes on from DASRHU010000266.1 coordinate 3,044, forward strand.
CGATGTGGCGCGCAGTGCCCGCGCGCCGGCGCGCACGGTGGCCGGTGCCGGCCCGAGGTCGGCGAACACGTCACGCGGAGTGACGGTGCCTGGCCCCGGACCGAAGCCCTTGAAGATCACCGTGAAGATCTTGTCGCGCGCGACGGGGTGCTGCCAGAAGACGAAGCCGCCACCCGTGGAGGTGCCGCCTAACGTCCCGGTCGAATTGGCCCGGCCGCCAAGCGGCGACCCGCGGCGTCCTGCTGACGCGGTTTTCACATCGATCTGCCGGGGCTGGATGCCACACACCGCTTCCGGGGGAAGTGGTTCGCCGTTTTCCGGCCCGCAAATACCGAATCGCGTTGTGGCTTTGATCAATTCGCCTGTCCATTGATAGCTCTGGGTCATCGACCGGAAGACGCCGAGCATGACGTTCGTGTCCTCACCGGGCGGGAACAGCGCGGGGACACCGGCACGTCGCGCCAGCTCGTTCAGTCCGTCGCCGTCGAGCAGAATGAGCTTCGACAGGATCACGGTGTTGTACATCGGTTCGAACGCCGTCCAATCGAACGGACGGTCCGCTCCCGGAGCGATGCCCATGTCCTGATCGACCAGTTGTCTCGTGCCCTCCGGGAACCCGACGTTGTCCATCTGAGTCGCGGGGTCCTTCACGGCCAGATAGAGCGTGTAGTACTTCGGGAATTCCTCCTTCATGAAGCGCTGAACCTCATCCATGATGGCCTTGTTGATGGGCGCGAGCGGCTCACCCACCCACTCCATGAACTCCGCCATCTCGGAGGCGCCTTCGCCGATGGCGTGCGCGCCAAACATCTTCGGCACCCACTCCTTCATCCATCCCGTCATCGCGCCAATGCCCTCGCCCGTTTCGTGATGCATGAGGGCTTCACCGAGGCTCTGGCTACTGTCGACCATGGCGCGGAGGCCGCGGTTGATGTCGAGGCGCCAGGCCTCCATCTGCTCCTTCTTCGCGCACGGAATGGGGTTGACCGTGCACTTCATCCAGTACGGCGCGTCGTTATCAATGTTCTTGTTCATCTGCGCTTTCGCGCGGTCAATCTGCGGGCCTAACCAGTCGTAGAGGTCCAGCCACCGCTTATAATGCCTGGCAACGGGCATGTGTTGCCGGGCGACTGCGTCCTTGATCAGGATGTTGGCGACGAAGCGCGGCCAGACATCGAGGGAGAGGTCGGTGGGCGGCGTATGCGCGCCGACGTACCCCTCGAGCACGACGTGCTTGAGCGCGGTGCTCCGCGCCGGCCCGATGAACGTGACCCACGCGCCATCGGCCTTTTGGTTGACGTAGGTGTGCGCCCACATGTCGCCGGCACCGTGTGTCAGAAAGCCGTAGGCGAAGGCCATCACCTTGTCGCGCTCGCCGGCGTCCTGCCAGGCCCGCGCCTTCGACCACACGTGTCGCATCCATTGGTCTGCCGTCCACTCGTTGGGCGTGTCCGAATGCAGGACCCATCCGCCGGTGTACATGTCCGGGAACAGATCCGGGGCGAGGACGCCGGCCCGATACGCGGCGGGCGCGTTCCTCAGCGCGCGCCACGCGGATGCCGCGATGGGAATCTCCCCGTACGGTGGGATGGTGACCTTGCCATCCAGCGCATCCGCGAGCGCCTTGTTCGCCGCGAAGAGGTGGGTGTTGATCTTCCACCGGCGAGCCGAGCCGGTGCGGGGATCGATCTCGTTGCCTAACGCGGGCTCGGCCGATGCGACGAGCACCGCGCACACGAGCGCGAGCAGAGTCGTGCGTCTCATGATCCACCTCCGGGCGTCGAGACCGTTACGGTGTGCTGGGTGAGGCGGGTCGATCCGAAGTTGCGGTGGTCGTCTTTCACGAGCGACACGGACACCGAGTAGGTGCCCGCGGTGGTCCACGTGAGGCTGAACGGCAGGTCCTTCGTCGGGTCGAACCAGCACGTTCCCGCCCGGCTCGCTGCATTCCACTGACAGGCGGCGTTCGTCGGCGTCGCGTTTCCAGTCCAGCTGATGCGGTACTGCACCTTGTCCGGATAGGGAAAGCAGCTCGGCATGCGAACCCTGATGTCCGTTCGTTGCGTCGCGACCGCCGTCGCCGGCGCCGTGACCGCGGGCTTGAGCGCGCTCGAGCCGCCCCCCGCGAGATCCTTGAACCAGATGTGCTTCGGGTCCTTCATGAGGTCCTTCTCCCACGACTTCCCAATCACCTTTCCACCCGCCAACGCCTCGGCTCTGACCCTGATGGCCCAGTCGAGATCGGCGGTCAGCGCCTCGTTCGTTTCGGTAGCGCTCGACGCGTCGCCAGCGGTCTGCGTCGAGGTGATCGCCGCGCATCCCGACGCCATCCCCTTGAGATACGGCAGCGGCCCGGCGCGCGCGCCGAGTACGTTGTAGTTGAGGTTGAGCTGCAGCGCGGTGTACAGCCCGGGGCTGACAGTCACCTGACCCTGGATCTGCGCCGTTTCCTTCGTGGTCGCCGGCGCGGTCGTCCCCTTCTCGTTTCCGCTGCAGCCGTCGCCGTCGCAGGTGAAGTCGAAGGTGGATTTCTGCGAGTTGGTGAGCGTGAACGTGCCCTTCGCCGTGCCCTCGCTCGCAATGTCGACGACGCCCTCGATGTAGGCGCTGATGTCCAGAATCGCCACTGGCACACCGCCAATGACCACCGGAATGATCTGAATCGGAATCTGCGGGCCTCCAGTCGGTGGGATCTTGATGCGGCGCTGGAATGAGCCCGCTGCGGCGACGCCAACCGAGAACTCCTGACCGATCGTCATCGTGCCATTGGCGGACAGGCTCCTCGGGCGAACGAGGAACGGCAGGCAGGGGATGTAGAAGAAGTCCATCCTGGCGTCGAAGTCGGCCTCCACGGGAATGTCGAGCCTAACGGTTCCCGTGACGGTGCCCGAGGCGCCTCCCTTCGACTGGCTCTGCTCGAGGCTCACCGGGATCGACGCGGTGTGCGCGAACTTCACCGGCGCCGATCCGCCGGGCAGCGGCTTGTCGGCGAAGCATTCCTGCGTCGTCTCCCACATGTCCGCGAGCTCTTCGGTCTTCTTCGTCCAGGCGTCGTTCGCCGCTTCCCACATCTGCTCCCACCCTTCGGTGAACCCCTCACCGGCGTCCTGCACCGTTTCGTTGAAGCAGTCCATCGACTCGAACATGTTCCCGCAGTCGGAGCCGCCCCCACCTCCACTCGCCGCCTCCGGATGCTGCTCGGCCCATCGGCGCATCTGATCCGCGAGCGCGCTCATCGAGCTGCCCGACATGCTGCCCATCGTCAGATGGATCGGCGGAACCTCTACGGCGGAGTCCGGGAGCGGATGCGTGGCAAACCACTCGCGCGCCGCCCCTGGGTTGACGATGTAGTTCGTCGACTGCCCCGGCCGAAGCGTGCGTACGTGCATCTCCATTACCTTGCGCGCCGATCGAGGGAGCATCGTTGCCTTCTCGATGCCGTCGAGTCCCCGGACGAGCACCACCTCACTCGTCTGCGCCCGGCCGCCGACCCGTGCCGCGACGTTCACGACCTCGACACGCTGCAACGATGGGCCCTTTCCCTTACTGCCCCGCTCGACCGGAATGGGCTCACCGTACGTGACCCGCGGCAGGGCGAGGATGTCGGTGTTGACGGCCACGTTTGCGGCGGCGTTCGCGGCTCCCGGGGTCTTCGGCTGCTGCCTAACGGGCGGCCGGATGCCCACGGAGGCCTGTGGCGGCCTGGTGATCGTGCAGCACGCCTTTCGCCCATCGAGCGAGACCTGGTTGGTCGTAAAGTTGGCGTAGACCTTCTGGCCGGGACGAAGGTGCCTCGCCGCCTGCGGCGTGACTGCCCTGAACTGAAAGCTGGCGTTCGACGCGGTCACCTTCGCGGTAACCAGGCCCGTGCGCGCATCGATGCCGACGATCTCGCAGCAGGGCGTGGCCTGGGCGACCGCGCCGTTCGCGACACCCAGCGTGAGCGTGACGGTGCAGAGCATGGTGGTGAGACGCATGTGCATTCCCCCGGTCGAACACGTCGTTCAGTGTGGACGCCGCGTGCCTCACTCCTGAGCGGGCGGTGGCGGCTGAGTCTGGAACGCGGATTTCGTCGCTGTCTGGCGGTCTCGGCTGCGCTTCCAGAGTGCCCGCGGCCAGCCCGACCGTTACAGCCACGCTCATCATCCACCCGAACCGCTCCCGACCCCGAATGCCTGGCGCTGCTCGCCGCGGCGGAGGAGCGGGTGGTCACGCGCGACAAGCCCCTTGCCTGTCTGTGGGCTGTGCGCAACACCGACCGCGCTCGGCACGCGCTGTCGCCAACGCTCGACGCCGTGCGGCAGGATTTGGGGAACCAGGCAGGAGCTCGGCACGTCCCCGGATTCCGCGGCCGATGAGCTGTCGGGGCGGCTACAGGCGCAAAGAGTCATCGCGCGAGCCGACGTCGCTGAGCCCTCGCGCGGAGGTGGCGCTGCCGAGTTGGCGTCGACTAATAGTTCCCGCGTTAGGCATCCTGGGCTGGCATCAAGAACGGAGGGGCTAATCGGATGAGGCGGATTGGGCGGATCCTGCGGATCGCTCCTGCGACGGGGAACCCTCCTCGCGCGACCACAAAGCAACAATTGCCTTGTGGCAGCAGCGGAGGGCTCAATGCGCTGGGACAATCCGCAGCATCAGCCCAATCCGCCTCATCCGATTAGCCCCTCCGTTCTTGATGCCGGGGCCGAGGGCGCCTAACGCGCCACGAGACCGATCGAGCCAGGCGGAATGCCGCCGGCTGTCGTGACCTTCTCCAGGCTGCCATCGGCGCGACGCCGGAATCCGGTGACGGCGTTCGCGGTGTGCGCGAGCACGTAGAGGAACTGGCCGTTCTCGCTGATGGCGATGTCCGTCCCCCCACCGCCGGTCTCACCGGTCACCCCATCCTCATCGAGCAGCGCGAGCGATCCGTCGGGCGCGATTGCGTAGCCGGTGACCGAGCTGCTGCCGGTGTTCGCCGCGTACGCGAACCGGCCATCGTTCGAGATCACGACCCAGCAGGCCGCCGTCTCGGTGGTGCCGAGCGAAGCCGTGATGGTCCGAAGCTCTCCGGCATTGCCAATGTCGTATGACGAGGTGGCGCTCGCGTCCGCGGCCCCGCCGAACGCCTCCGATACCACGAGCGTGCCGTCGTTGCTGAAGTCGAAGCCGAACGGCGTCTCTCCAGCCGATTCCTGCGGGATCGCCGCGCTCGCCGTCCCATCGGCGTTCACCGCGAAGACATCGATGACGTTGGTAAGGCGCTCGGTCACCACCAGGATCTTGCCGTCCGGTGAAAACGCGATCTGCGCACCGCCCGCATTCTCCCCACTCAGCTCTCGTCTCGAGCCTGGGATCAGCGTGAGCCGGCCATTGGGGCTGAGGGTGAAAGCGGAGATGTGACTCTCTCCGGCGTTGAGCACGTAGACCAGCCGGCCCCGAACCGCGATGCTCACCGGCCGCTCGCCGTCGGAATCGACGAGATCGACGAGCACTGGATCCGGTGCCAGTGAAAACACCGAGATGTCGTTACTGGCGGCGTTGACGGCGAGCAGGAACCGATTGTCCTCGGTGAGCACCAGCGATCCCGCCGAGCTCAGACCGGCGCCGGTGCCGCTTCCGCCGGTACCCACCGTGTCGACGCCGGTCAGCGTGCCATCCACCGCGCGGTGAAACACGACGAGCTCGTTCCCGGTCGGCCGATTCGTCAACGTGTACACGGCGCCCGGAGTGTCACCCGGGATCACACCCGGATTGACCGCCGCGTCGTAGCCATCGTCGGAGCACGCCGCGAGCGCGAGCGCGCCCAGAGCGAGCGTTAGGCGATACCTCATGTGACCATCCCTCCCTGAAGTGAAGTGCTCGACTCTGACCGCGAGATGCATTCGTGCCTGCGCGCGAGTCGGTGATCGAGGGAAGGCCGCGTGCTGGCTGTTGGTTCCGTCGATCCGCGATGGAACTCGGAGCCGCACCGGTGTCTATGTGCATGCCGAAGTCGATGGAGCAGGAGCCGGCATCAACGATTCAACTCCCGGAGTAGACGCATGAAGACGGAATTCAAGCAGTACACGGCCGCCGACGCCCCCTCGGCATCCAGGTCGGCGCTACAGAACGTCGAGAAGGCGCTGGGCTTCGTGCCTAACTTGTTCGCGACGCTGGCGGAGTCGCCCGTCGCACTCGAGGGGTATCTCACGCTCGACGGCATCCTCGCCAAGGGCACGTTTACCGGTGCGGAGCGACAGCTCATCCAGGCCGCGGTAAGCAGCGCGAACGGCTGCGCGTACTGCGCCGCCGCACACTCGACGTTCGCGGGACGGATGCGGGCGTCAGAGGATGCGATCGCCGCCGCTCGAGGCGAAGGCACGGCATCCGATCCGAAGATCGACGCGCTGGTGCGGTTCATTCACGCGGTGGTCGAGGCGCGGGGGCACATTGCGCCCGACCAGCTCGAGGCGTTCATCGCCGCGGGATACACGCCGGCGCAGGCCCTGGAGGTCGTGGCGCACGTGGGACTCAAGACCATCAGCAACTACATCGATGGCTTCGCGAGCTTCCCGCTCGACACCGCGTTCCAGGCTCGACGGTGGGAACCGGTGAAGACCGCCGCCTGACGAGTCACGGGTGCCTGGCGACGAGCCAGGCACCCACCTCACCGCTCTTCCGCTCGGGCGCGGCGAATGGTGTCGAGGACCTGCGAGCGCAGCGTTGCCGGGTCGTCGTGCTGCTGGCGGAGGGTGCGCAGCTCCTCCACCAGCCGGCGCTCGAAGCCGGTATGCGCGCGGCACCGCTCGCACTCGGCGAGATGGGCGTCGATGGCCGCCATCTCGGCGTCATCGAGCGCGCGATCGAGGTAATCCCAGAGGGCGCGGACGACGTGGCCGCAGTCGAGCGGGGGCATGGCGGAGCGTGAGAGTGTCATGAGGCGACGGTGTCGGCCGGCTCGTTAGGTGATGCCCGGGCCGCGGCGCGGCGTGCCAGCCCCGCGTCCTCGGCGAACGCGATGAGCGATTCCTGGATCATGCGGCGCGCGCGAAAGAGGCGCGATCGCACCGTGCCGATGGGAATGCCAAGAACGGCGGCGGCTTCCTCGTACGAGTGCCCCTCGAGATCGACGAGCACCAGGATGCTGTGGTGCGGCTCCGGGAGCTGGCCGACCGCGCGCTCGATCGCCGGCTGGACATCGATGAGCTCGAACAGATCGCCAAGGCCTTCGCGCATGGCCTGCAGGTGACTCTGCACCGCCGGCATGGCGTCGACATCGCCGTCTTCACTCTCGACGAAGGTCCCGCGCCGCCGCCGTGTCCGGAGAAACGCATTCCGACAGATGGCGAACAGCCAGCGCCGAACGTCGCTGCCCGGTCGGAACGTCCGCCACCCGCGAAAGGCACGGAGATACGTGTCCTGCACGAGGTCGTCCGCATCGGTGCGATCGCGGGTGAGCGAAAGCGCGAACCGCGCGACCGCGTCGAGGTGCGGTAGCGTCGTCCTCTCGAAGTCGTCCGGCTTCGTGATCCCGGTCTCCGAATCAGCCATGCTCTTCATCCAGAGGCGATCCAGTGACAAGCCTGGCAATGCGTTCCTTCAACCCGGCCACGGCGGGCTGTCGGGGCCTAATGGCGGCGATTCGATCGAGCAATCGCCGCGCGAAGACTGCATGCGACCCGCATCGCGGGCAGCTGTCGAAGTGCTTTCCTGTCTCCAGCGATTCGGACGCCGTCAGCTCTCCATCGAGATACTCCCACAGGCGCCTTTGGGCCAGCGCGCACGTGGGATCGAGCGGCGTCGCGTCGATCGTCGGGGGTGCCGACCGCATCACGGGGGTCATCACGAGACATAGCCGCTGCCGCCGTCAATAGTTCCCGCGTGTGTCTGGCTGGCATCAAGAACGGAGGGTCTAATCGGATGAGGCGGATTGGGCGGATGCTTCGGATCGCTCCATGTGCCCATAGCTCTCCTCGCGCGACCACAAAGCCAACAATTGACTTGTGGGGGTAGAGGCGGGCTCAATGCACCTGGGACAGATCCGCAGCATCCGCCCAATCCGCCTCATCCGATTAGACCCTCCGTTCTTGATGCCGGCCCGCCGCCCCGCTTGACGGCGCGCGGAGCGCATACGATATTCACCCTTAAGGGTGAATATCTATGACACCACAAGCCACCGTCGATCGAACGCTCCTCGCCATCGCCGATCCCACCCGCCGCGCCATTCTGCAGCGCCTCTCGCGCGGGCCCGCTCGTGTGACGGAAGTCGCCGAACCGTTCGACATCTCCCTGAACTCCGTCTCGAAGCACATCCGAACGCTCGAGCGTGCCCGACTCGTGCGGCGACGGCGTGAGGGACGCGAGCACATTCTGTCGTTCAACCCCCAGCCGCTCGACGAGCTCTCCGCCTGGATCGAGGACAAGCGGGCCTTCTGGACAGCGCGACTCGATGATCTGGAGCGCGCGCTCCGAGCGGACGAAGACACCAGACGGAGGCGATGATGACCGAGTATGGAGTGGTGACCGCGCCGGGCACGGTGAAGTTCGAGCGCGTGCTGCCGGGCCCGATCGAACGCGTCTGGGCGTATCTCACCGAGCCAGACAAGCGAGCAAAATGGCTCGCGGCGGGGAAAATGGAGCTCCACGAGGGCGGCCGCGTCACGCTCGAGTTCCGCCACGCGGATTTGTCGGCGATCGCCGACCCCGCTCCGGAGCGCTACAAGGAGTACGAGCACGGCTCGACCATGGAAGGCCGAGTCACCCGCTGCGAGCCGCCGCGCGTGCTGAGCTTCACCTGGGGGGAGAAGGCCGGTGAGTCACACGTGACCTTCGAGCTCACGCCGCGCGGCACCGACGTCGTTCTGACGCTCACCCACGAGCGCCTCCCGAATCGCACGGAGATGGTGAGTGTCTCCGGAGGCTGGCACACGCACCTGGACATTCTCTCAGGAGTGCTGAGCGGAGGGGAGCCGCGGCCCTTCTGGTCGACGCACGTCGTGCTCGAGGATGAGTACGAACGGCGCATCGGGAGGACGAAAGTCGCGCCTGACGAAGAAGCGTCACCGGCTCCTTGAGGCAGGCGCGGTGAGCGCCGTTAGGCCCTCCGCGTCCGCCGGCGGCGGCGCGCCCGGAAAGCGCTGACCTTCGCCCGGGCGCCGCACGTCTGCATCAGACACCAGCGACGCCGCCCCGCCTTCGAGACGTCGTAGAACATCAACCGACAGTCGGGATTGGCGCATTTGCGAAGGCGTCCCGGGTCGTCCTGCGCGAGCAGGCTGGCCGCTGAGCGCGCGATCGCTCCGTACAGGCGGTCGCGCGGTGCCGCTATCGACCGGCGCGTGGGTATCAGCTCGTCGTCCACCACACCGAGCTCCAGCACTTCCGGGTCGCGCGAGAGGCGGGTGTTGAGCAGCGCGACCAGCTGACGACCCGGCCGATTCGTCTCGATCCAGGCGCGGAGCCCTCGGCGCAACTCTTCTCGAAACGCCTTCAGCTCTTCGAGCTCACGCCGGTGCGCCGGGACGGCTGCCTCGGCGTCTTCTGACGGCGTAATCCGCGCACCCTCGCCCCACCTCGCGACGTCACCCGGGCGCTCGAGCAGATCCCGGACCTGCCCATCGATGACGATCACCGTATTCAGCAGGTCGATGGCGAGCCGCTCGCCGATGAAAAGAAATTCCATGGAACTATTCCAGTAAAAGTAGACTTTAGAGGTAACACGTCGGTCGCTGGGACCGGCGGGCACGACATGACCCTTCGACATCCGCGTTCCGTCACTTGTTCCCTCCATTCTCGAGGTGGACCATGCGCACACCGCTCCGCATTCTCGCCTTCACGCTCGCCACGCTCATCGCCGTTCCATCGGCAGAATCGCAGGCCGCCGCCCGCGTGACGCCGGCGACGGTCACCGTCAATCCCGTCGTGCGCTATCGGACCGCGTCCGTGCGCGGCATCGACATCTTCTATCGTGAGGCGGGGCCCGCGAACGCCCCCGTCGTGGTGCTGATGCACGGCTTCCCGACCTCGTCGCACATGTACCGCGAGCTGATCCCGCGCCTCGCTACTCGCTATCGCGTGATCGCGCCCGACCTTCCCGCGTTCGGCATGAGCGACCAGCCATCGCCGGATCGTTTCGAGTACACGTTCGAGAACCTGACTCGCGTCGCCGACGAGCTTCTCGTGCAGCTCGGCATCTCCAAATACAGCTTGTACGTGATGGACTACGGTGCGCCAGTCGGCTTGCGTCTCGCCGCGTGGCATCCCGAGCGCGTGGAAGCGCTCATCGTTCAAAACGCCAACGCGTATCTGGACGGCATTGGCCAGTTCTGGGACCCGCTGAAGGCCTACTGGGCCGACGGAACGGCCAAAACGCGCGATCCGCTGCGCGCCTTTCTCGAGCTCGACGCGCTGAAGTGGCAGTGGCTGCACGGTGTGCGCGACTCGAGTCGTGTTTCGCCCGACACCTGGCTCCTCGCGCTCGAGGGTCTCAATCGCCCCGGCAACCAGGACATCCAGCTCGCGCTCTTCTACGACTACCGCAACGTGTTGCCGCTATATCCCAAGCTCCACGAGTACTTCCGCACATCGCAGCCGCCCACACTCGTGCTCTGGGGAAAGCATGACCAGATCTTCCTCGTCGCCGGCGCACACGCCTACAAGCGTGACCTTCCGAAAGCCGAAGTCCACGTGTTCGACACCGGTCACTTCGCGCTCGAGGAGGCTGGCGACGCGATCGGCGAGAAGGTGGTCGCCTTCCTCAATCGTACCGTGAAGCCGGCGCGCTAGAGACTCCTTCCGTAGCTCGGATAGCGGGCCGAGGAACCGTAGATGGCCGCACATGGCCGCAGAAACTGCAACGTCAACAGCTTGGCACGGATTCCACGGATTTGAACGGCAAAGCTTCGCGGATACGGCAACGGCAACGGCAACGCTTTGTGAAGACCCGTCAGGGAAAGCTCGCGGAGGAGCGGTTGTCGGTAACGGGTTTTGCCGTTGTCGTTCCAAAAGCTCCTGCAGTTTGTCGTATCCGCGCTGTTTCGCCGTTCACGATCCGCGGCATCCGCGTCCAACGCCGTTGCTGTTGCCGCTGCCGTTGTAGTTTCTGCGGCCTTCTGCGGCCATCTGCGGTTCCTCGACCTGCTATCCGAAACACAAATCCCGAACGCATCTACGGCAGCGTCACGAACTCCGACAGAAACGCACGCGCCTCCGGCGTATCCAGACGCCAGTCCCAGGTCGTGGCTCGGCAGGGGGAGTCACCCGTGGTGACCGTCGCGTAGATCTTGTCGGGGTTGCCATCGATGAGCTTCGGCCCTCCCGAATCGCCGTAGCAATCCCCGCCTTCACCGGTCGCTCTGGTGTTCATGAGCAGACCGAGCCACGTGGGCTGCAGCCCCATGAACTCGGACTTCGACATGTTTCGCTTCCCATCCCACCCGAAGCGTGGCGGCCCGGTTCGACTGGCGGATGATCCGTATCCGACGTTGACGAAGAGCGTTTTCGAGAGGGCACCCTGCGCCGCGAGACGGTCGAGCTCTCCCGCCTCGGGAAGCCCGAGCGGAGTCATGCCGCGTGTGGCCGAGGCGGGAAGGAACACCACCGCGAGATCGTGCAGCTTGGCCTGGTCATGGCCGTACGCCGGGTCGAACGCGTAGCCGGTCGCCTTGATGATCTTGATGTGCCGGGCCAACAGGTCGGGCGCGAACGAAACGTAGAACTGCGTCCCCGGCGGCGTGTCGGGGCCCACGACGCAATGGGCGGCCGTGACGAAAACGGTCGACGACACGAGACTGCCGGTGCACCACTGGTCGTCGCCGTTGACGACACCCAGGGGCTCCCACCAGTCGAAGATCAGTGCGCCGACGCTGCCGTACAGCTCGCCGGTCGGCTCCCCATTGACGATGAGACTGGGCCGGCCCGGCGCGGTCGGGATGTCGTCGGCGCACGCGCTCGCCAGAGCGGCGAACGTGCCTAACGCGAGCAGCGATCGTGCGAGGCGCATACGGAACCTCCGCGACTGCATGTGCCGCTGCCAGGAGCGACAGCGGGCGGTGATAGGAAACAGACGGCTCCCGAACATGCTCGACCGCTTTGAGGTCGGCAAGCGAGCCGACCCTTGGCCGAAACCGGCTCGTTGCGCTGACAACATCGGGCGGCGATAGTCTCGTGACACTTCTCCGGGGAAACGTCGCTTGACCGGCCCTTCCGAATCGTTGGCCATCCATTCGGCGCCCATCATCCGGCGCCCCGGGTCCACACCGGGTAAAGAGCAGGTCGCGGATCATCTCCAGCGCCAGGCGGTACGGCGCCTGGAAGCGGTCGCCCTGCTCATGCTCTCCATCCAGGGCGTGGTCTGGCTGGCCGTCAACCTCGTTCAGGGCTCGCTCCGCGCCGAGTTCAGCGACCCGCTCGAATGGGGCTTCCCCATCGGCATCATGCTGGCATCGCTCGGCCTCGTCGCCGTCATTCGGTGGGGCCGACTGTCGCCGGCGACCATCGTCCGCATCGGGCTCATCTATGAGGTCGTGATCAGCTTCGGAATCGCCGGCGGCACGTACTACGGGGCGTTCGAGACCGCCGACCCGCAAGCGTTCGAGTTCGACCGTGTGGGGCTCACCTTCGTCGCCCCGTGGATGCTGATGTTTTCGGTGCTCGTCCCCGCCCCACCGCGTGAGGCAATCCTCGCGCTCCTCGCGTCGGCATCCGCCGTCCCGCTGGCCTATCTGATCCAGGTGCCGGGCGGCCTCGCACCCGCCCTCCCCCCGGCCACGTTCTGGTTGATCTTCGTCCTTCCGTACCTGGTCGCCGCCGTCATGGCCTACATCGCCGCGCGCATCGTCCACCGGTTAGGCATCGAGGTGCGCCAGGCCTACGAGATGGGGAGCTATCGCCTCGAGACGCTGCTCGGTCGCGGGGGAATGGGCGAGGTGTGGCGTGCATCGCACCGGACGCTGGCACGGCCGGCCGCCATCAAGCTCTTTCGCCCCGAGTCGTTAGGTGATGAGCCGGGGATGGCGGCCGCCCGCTTCGAGCGCGAGGCGCAGGCGATAGCGACCCTCGAGTCACCGAATACCGTCGTGCTCTACGACTACGGATCCACGCAGGACGGGATGCTCTTCTACGTGATGGAGCTTCTGGACGGTGTGGACCTCGAGGAGCTCGTGACGCGGCACGGCCCGCTTCCCTCCGAGCGCGTGGTGCACATCCTCCGCCAGGCGTGTGCATCGCTCGCGGAAGCGCACGCGCGCGGCATCGTCCACCGGGACATCAAGCCCGCCAACATCTATCTCTGCCGCCGCGCACTGGAGCACGACGTGGTCAAGGTTCTCGATTTCGGTCTCGTGAAGCACCTGACGCCGGCAGCATCCGCCGCCGACCCACGGCTGACGCATCCGGATCTGATCGCCGGCACGCCGGCGTACCTCCCGCCGGAAATGATCCTCGGCGGCCCGGTGGATGGGCGCGCCGACATCTACGCGCTGGGCTGCGTCGCGTTCTGGCTCCTCACCGGGCGCCCGGTGTTCGACCTCCCGACGGCGGCAGCGATGCTCGTCGCGCATGCGCGTGAAGAGCCGCGCCGTCCCAGCCGACTCGCCACCGGCCGCGTGCCTGACGAGTTGGATCGGCTGGTGATGGAATGCCTCGCCAAGGACCCGGCCGCCCGGCCGCAGCGCGCGGACGCCCTGGCGTCGCGACTGGCGGCGGTGCCCCTCGAGACAGCGTGGACAGCCGCGGCGGCGGCGGCCTGGTGGGAGGCGAATCGGCCGGACGCCGGCGCGCAGAAACCCGTGGCCGCTGTGATGGCGGCCACGGGTCGGTAGCGAGTTGGCCTGGACGAGCGAGAAACGAATCTCGACCGGCGCGTGTTATGTCACTTGCCGGCCGTTTCTCGGAGGCGCTTGATCAGTTGCACCTGTCCCGCGTGGTAGATGGCGTGGCACGTGATGCCCAGAGCGAGGTCGAAGCGCTCCGGATCGCCGAGTGGCGAGCGCAGGCGGCCGGCAGCAATGTCGGCAGTCACCGACGCGAGGGCGCGTTGCTCGACCTCCACGAGCGATCGAATTCTGCGCCACGTGATGGTGGACTCGTCGGAGACGGCGAACCAGTCCTCGCCGTCGAGCACGAACGGCTCCGGTGTCGTGCCGGAAAGCTGTCCGCGAACGGACCGGATGAAGTAGGCGTGGTGGAGCGCAATCTCGGCGATGTTGTGACGGTCGGGACCCGGTCTCCAGAACGCGAGCGATGGCGTCACGTCGTCGAGCGCGGCCTTCAGGTCCGGACCGTGCCACGCTCCCGGGCCGTATCCTTCGTCGATGATCCGCGCGAGGACGTGCTGATCGAGTCCGGCTGGAGTCGCTGTCTTGATGATGGTAGCGGTGCTCATCCTTCTCCCCTGGTGATTGGTCAATCGGTCCAGGCACGATAGACGTTTGCGGAGAGGAAGTCTTGGCAAAAATTGCGATCGATCTGGAACGAGCACTCGAGCACCGCGCGACACACGGAACGGCGGGAGGGATCGCCGGACGGTTGCTCGCGCGCGGCGAGGGCTGGACGATCCAGGATCTCATCTGCACCTCAGGTCCGGGCGACCGCCGGTTCGAGGAGGAGCACTGGGGCGTCGCCATCGCGATCGTCGTCGCCGGCAGCTTTCAATACCGGTCCGCATCGGCACGTGAGCTGATGACTCCGGGCTCGCTCCTCCTTGGGTACGACGGCCAGGCCTTCGAGTGTGGGCACGAGCACGGGCGAGGAGACCGCTGTATCTCCTTTCGATATACCATTGACGCCTTCGAGCGCCTCGCCGAGGAGGCGGGGGCCCCGCGCGCCGACAGACGATTCCGCGCCTCGCGAGTTCCGCCGATACGGGACCTCTCGCCGATCATCACTCGAGCGTGCATCGGCTTACTCGACGGCGACGCCGTGTCGTGGGAGGAGGTCAGCGTGCGCCTGGCGGCGGACGTCGTCAGGGTCGTCGGCGGCGTCGTGCCGCGAGCGAGCGAGGTGGCTCCAGCGGCGCTGGCGCGCGTGACCCGGGTGGTACGGGCGATCGAGCGGGAGGCGGAGGGACCGCTCACCCTGCGCCGCATGGCGCAGGAGGCCGGTCTGAGCTCCTATCACTTCCTCCGAACGTTCGAGCGCCTAACGGGCGTCACGCCGCATCAATACCTTCGTCGTGTACGGCTCCGCCGCGCCGCGATGCGATTGGTCGCCGACCCCGACAAGGTCATCGACATCGCCTTCGACAGCGGCTTTGGCGATGTGTCGAACTTCACGCGCGCGTTCCGGACCGAGTTTGGCGTCAGTCCCAGCCAGTATCGTCTGCGAGCTCGTGGTGGCCGCGGATGAACGCAGAGGAACGCAGATTGGCCCAGGCGCGCGATCGCAGATCCGGGAAGCCGTCAACAACAGGCTCTGGGAACGCTGTGCGCGGGTAGGAATCCTCCAGCCGCGATGAAGTTTTCTGCGTTCTCTGCGTTCATCTGCGGCCTCTAAAGCCGTCCTCGCCGAGCAGCCAGCGTCCGTCGCGCCGGTTTCCTCGTGAGGCGGGGGGACGCACCCGTCACCGGACACTGCGGCACCCATCGGTTCGCCCACGCGTCGAGGGCTTTCACCACCGGCCCGAGCGCCCGTCCCTTCGCCGTCAGCACGTACTCGATGCGCACCGGTGTCGCGGGCACCACGGTGCGCGAGATCACACCGTGCGCCTCCAACTCCTTTAGTCGCGCCGCGAGCATCCGGTCGCTCAGCTTCGGCACCGCGACCGCGATCTCCCCGAAGTGGGTGGCGCCATCGAGCATCGCCCGGAGGATGACTCCCGTCCACCGGCGGCCGATCAGCTCGACGGCGTGATGAAACTCGGGGCAGAAATCTTTCCGGGAACTTCTCGGCATGGCTGGAAGCTTACCTGTCGTAAGTGCCTTCCCACAAGGAAGCAAGTGTTCCCCGGTTAAGGATGGAATCATGCACGAGCACTCATCACACCAGTCCGGAAACGGTCGCTCTCGTCGGAATTTACAGTTCATGAACAGGCGCGGCTGGATCGCGTCCGGTGTCCTGATCGGGACCATCGTCGTGACCGCGTTGGCGCTCGCCGTGTGGAAGCATCAGTCGCTTCAGGCGGCCGAGGCAGCGGCCGCGAGCCAGCCCGAGCCGATGGAAGTCGTGACGACGGCCGTCGCGCAGGAGCGCACGCACCGCGAGACCGCGACATCGATCGGGACCGTCCTCGCGCTCCGCTCGGTGGAGCTTCGGAACGAGGTGGCCGGCACCGTTCGGCACGTGGCGTTCGCGCCGGGACAGATCGTCGGGCAGGGAGCGGTACTCGTCGCGCTCGACGTCTCCGTCGAGAATGCGGAATTGCGCGCGGCCGAAGCGCAAGCCGCGCTCGCGGAAACGAATCTCGCCCGCGTGCAGCGCCTGTGGGATGAGCGTGCCACATCGCAGGCGGCGCTCGACCGCGCGCGCGCGGAACACGATGTCGCGCTCGCCGAGATCGCGCGTATCAAGGCAGTCATCGCTCGCAAGACCATTCGTGCGCCGTTCCGCGCCCGCGTCGGCATTGCCGACGTGCACCCTGGCCAGTATCTGAGCCAGGGCACGGTGCTGACGACGCTGCAGGGCATAGAGGAGGACTCGCACGTCGACTTCGCGGTCGCGCAGCGCGTCGCGGCCGAGCTGCGTCGCGGTGACCGCGTCGGCATCGTCGCGCGTCCGGGAGCACCAGTCGTTCAGGCAACAATCGTCGCCGTCGATGCCCGCATCGATCCCACCACCCGCAACGCCATGGTGCGGGCACGGATCGCTGGCTCGGCCCACGCCCCCGCTCCGGGCGCGTCGGTTCGCGTCACCGTTCCCAATGGCCCCGCCACATCCGCCGTCGTCGTCCCGGTGAGCGCACTTCGCAAGGGACCCGGTGGCGATCACGTGTTCGTGATAGCGCCTGACGACGCGGGCAAGCCGCGCTCGCAGGTGCGTCCGGTGAAGGCCGGACCTGTCGTGGGTGACGACGTCTTCATCCTTTCGGGACTTGCCGCTGGCGAGCAGGTGGCGTCGTCAGGGTCGTTCAAGCTGCGACCCGGGGCGCTCGTCGCCATCGCTTCGGACTCGACCGCCGGGACGGCCCTTGAGCAATGAGGAACAAGGACCAAGGACTGAGGAATTCCATCGGACTTTTTCAATTTGAATTCCTCAGTCCTCGTTCATCGTTCCTCGTTAGCTAGCTCGTCTTAACGATCTTCCAATGAGCATTCGAGTAATGCGCTCCTTCACTGACATCTTCATCAAACATCGGGTCCTGGCGGTCGTCGTCAACCTCGTCATCCTGCTCGTGGGGTGGCGTGCGCTGACCAGCCTGCCCGTGCAGCAATATCCCAAGATCGAAAGCTCGTCGGTGGTGATCACCACGGTGTACTTCGGTGCGAGCGCCGAAACCGTGCGCGGGTTCCTGACCACGCCTATCGAGCGCGCCGTGTCGGCCATCAGTGGCGTCGATTACGTCGAGTCCACCAGTCGCGCCGGCGTGAGCACGGTGACCGTTCGCCTCAAGCTCAACCACAGCGCGACGACCGCGTTGGCCGAGGTGACCGCACGACTGCAGCAGGTGCGCTCGGAGCTGCCGTCGGAGGCCGAGCCTCCCGCCGTCGAAATTCAGCGCGCCGACCGGCCCTACGCATCGTTCTATTTGAGCTTCACCTCGACGGAGCGCGACGTTCCGCAGGTGACGGACTGGCTCGTGCGGTCCATGCAGCCGCAGCTCTCCACGCTGCAGGGCGTGCAGCGCGTGACGGTCGAGGGCGGCCGGCAGATCGCGATGCGCGTGTGGATCGATCCCGAGCGGCTGGCGGCGGTGAATCTCGCGCCGGGTGATGTGCACGCGGCGTTACAGCGAAACAACTATCTGGCCGCGGTCGGTCAGACGAAGGGCAACCTCGTGCAGGTGAGCCTGCTCGCGAACACCGACCTGAGGTCACCCGAGGAGTTCGAGGACCTCATCGTCGCCGAGCGGGACGGCGCCATCGTGCGGCTGAGCGATGTCGCGCGCGTGGAGCTTGGCGCCGAAGAAGCCGACATGGTCGCGAAGTTCAGCGAGAAGGAAGCGGTCTACCTCGGCGTCTGGCCGCTGCCGGGCGTGAACGAGATCGACGTCGCCCACGCGTTGCGCGACGAGATGGAACGCATCCGTCCGACGCTGCCCGCGGACATCGACATGCAGCTCGCGTACGACGCAACCGTCTTCATGGAGGATGCGCTCGCCGAGATCACGAAGACGCTCTCGGAGACGATCCTGATCGTCGGTATCGTCGTGTTCCTGTTCATGGGGTCGGTGCGCACCGCGATCGTTCCCCTGGTGGCGATGCCGATCTCGCTCGTGGGCGCGGGCATCATCATGTACGCGTTCGGCTTCAGCCTGAATCTGCTGACGATCCTCGCGATCGTGCTGTCGGTGGGACTGGTGGTCGATGACGCGATCGTCGTCGTCGAGAACGTCGAGCGACACATCCGGATGGGGAAGACACGCATCCAGGCGGCGCTGGTCGGCGCGCGAGAGCTGGTGGGCCCCATCATCGCGATGACGATCACGCTCGCCGCGGTCTACACGCCGATTGGCTTCCAGGGCGGGCTGACCGGATCGCTCTTCCTCGAGTTCGCGATCACGCTCGCCGCCACGGTGGTGCTGTCCGGCATCGTCGCGGTGACGTTGTCGCCGATGATGAGCTCACGGCTGGTGCACGAGCATGGCAAGGAAGGCCGTCTGACGGCGCTCGTCAACCGCGGCTTCGACCGCGTGCGCGAAGTCTATTCCCGGTTGCTCGACGGCGCCCTTGGCATGCGCTGGGCGGTGGTCGGAGGATCGGCGCTGATCATGCTCGCCGCGTGGCCGCTGTACACCTTCTCGAAGCGTGAGCTCGCGCCGGTCGAGGATCAGAGCCACATCTTCATGTTCATGCAGGCGCCGCCGGATGCGTCGCTGGCGGCCAACAATCGGGCGTCGCTCGATGTGGTGAAGCGCATCACCGCCTTCCCCGAAGCGAAGTTCATGTGGTCGCTGACGGCGTCGTGGGGCGCGTTCGGCGGAATGGTGACGAAGGACTGGAAGGAGCGCGAGCGCTCGACGCAGGAAATGTTCGGCGAGGTGTACGGCGTCGTGTCGCAGGTGCCTGGGCTTCAGGTCTTCCCGCGCCTCGATCCGCCGCTGCCGACGCCCGGTCAGTACGACGTCGAGCTGGTGCTTCAGAGTGACGTGCCGCCCGAGCAGATGCTCCAGACGGCGGGCGCGATCGTCGGCGCCGGATGGCAGAGCGGCAAGTTCCTGTACGTGGACACCGACCTCAAGATCGATCTGCCCGAGGCGCGCGTCGTGATCGATCGCGAGCAGGTGGCCGACCTCGGTCTCGACCTCGCCAGCGTCGGCCAGGAGTTAGGCACGCTGCTCGGCGGCGGCTACGTCAACCGGTTCAACTACTACGACCGGAGCTACAAGGTCATCCCGCAGATCGGGGATGCCGACCGGGCGACGGTGGCGCCGCTGCTCGACCTCAAGATCAAGACGCCGAGCGGCGAGCTGGTGCCGGTGTCGTCGTTCACGAGGATCGAATCGACGACGGCGCCGCGCGCGCTCAACCGGTTCCAGCAGCGCAACGCGGTGAGAATCTTCGGCGCGGTGAACCCCGGCGTCACCAAGGAGGAAGGGCTCGCGGTGCTCGAGCAGGCGGCGCTGCAGGCCGCCGGCCCGGGGATGTCGCTCGATCACGCAGGGGAGTCGCGGCAGATCCGCCGGGAGGGCACGGCCCTGACGGTGACGCTCGGGTTCGCGGTGATCCTGATCTATCTGGTGCTCGCGGCGCAGTTCCACAGCTTCCGCGATCCGCTGATCGTGTTGTTAGGCTCCGTGCCGCTGGCGATTTCCGGAGCGCTGATCTTCAGCTTCCTCGATCTGACGACGATCAACATTTACTCGCAGGTCGGCCTGATCACGCTCGTCGGATTGATCGCGAAGAACGGCATTCTGATCGTGCAGTTCGCGAACACGCTGCAGGAGCGTGGTCTCGAGAAGCTCGCCGCGCTGAAAGAGGCGGCGTCGACGCGGCTGCGGCCGGTGCTGATGACGTCAGCGGCGACGGTGCTCGGTCACTTCCCACTGGTGCTGGTGTCGGGTCCGGGATCCGAGGCACGCAACAGCATCGGTACGGTGCTGGTGGCCGGGATGACGATCGGCACGATCTTCACGCTGTTTGTGGTGCCGGTGTTCTACTCGCTGATCGCGGCGCAGCATGTGCCGCAGGTGGACGAGGAGGTCGAGGAGGAGCGCGGCTTCGTCGCGGAGCCAGTGATGGCCTGAGGGGCCAAGGTCGTCGAGGTCGTCAAAAGCAAAGGTCGGCAAGGTCGTCAAGGTCGTCGAGGTAATCGAGGTGACTTCATCGCGCCACGAAGTCACCTCGATTACCTCGACGACCTTGACGACCTTGCCGACCTTTGCCTCTTGACACGCAAGCCGCCACTTGCCTATCATCCACCGAGTGGCGGACGTCTTCGACGCACTCAGCGCGCCGGCTCGCCGGGCGATCCTGGACGCGCTGCGCGACCGCGACGGGCAGACGCTCTTTGAGCTCTGCACGCGCCTGACGATGAGGCACGGGCTCGAGCTCACTCGCCAGGCGGTCTCGCAGCACCTCGAGGTGCTGGAGTCGGCCGGTCTCGTGAGGACGAGACGCCAGGGGCGGTACAAGTTCCACTATCTCGACACCACGCCGCTCGACACGATCGTCGAGCGGTGGTCGCGAGAGAACGCGAAAGGAAGGAAGCGATGAAGATCGTGCTCACCAGCGTGTTCGTCGACGACCAGGAGAAGGCGCTCCAGTTCTACACGAACGTTCTCGGATTCGTGAAGAAGGCGGAGGTCCCACTCGGTCAACACCGGTGGCTCACCGTCGTGTCGCCCGATGACCCGAACGGGACCGAGCTTCTCCTCGAGCCGGACGAACATCCGGCCGTGGGCCCATTCAAGCGCGCCCTCGCGGAGGATGGCATCCCCGTCGCCTCGTTCGCCGTTCCCGATGTGCGCGCCGAGTACGATCGGCTGCGGGCGGCGGGGGTTCAGTTCACGCAGCCGCCGACGCAGATGGGCCCCGTCATGACAGCGGTCCTCGACGACACCTGCGGGAATCTCATTCAGATCGCGGCGAAAGCTGCGAGGTAGTCGAGGTCGTCGAGGTCGTCGAGGTGATCGACGTGACTTCGTGGCGCGGTGAAGTCACCTCGATCACCTCGACGACCTTGACGACCTTGACGACCTCTGGTTTTGACGACCTCGACGACCTTGCTCTTGACGACCTCAGCTTCACCCCCACAGCCGCCGCGCCTCCTCGGCGATCAGATCCGGCATCTCCTCCGGGAAGAACAGCTTCGCCCCCTTGATCCGTCGCACGCCTCGCGAGTTGCCAAAGGCGCGATCGAGATAGTCGGGGCTCCTGGCCGAGAAGATGTCGTCGGCAGTGCCCCAGAGGATGCGCGTCGGAACGGGGGATGCGTTCAGCTTCGATTCGATGCCCGCGAGTGGATTCCTCTCGAGCGCGATCGCGTACGCGTGCGCCTGGGCCTTTCGCAGGGGTGACTCGACGAGCGGGTTGAAGTAGTACTCGATCGCGTCGTCGGTGGGATGGCGCGAATCGGCGTAGCACATGCCCCCAATTCCCAGAGCCGAACGCGCGAGATCCTTGTCGGCGAGCCAGCACAGGATCCATTCATCGGCCCATTTCCCCGCCTTCGACAGCTCGATGACCGGCAGCAGCGCCGGCGGCGGACTGTCGATCTCGGTGTCGCAATTCGTGAGGAGCAGGGTGCGGACACGGTGCGGATACCGAGCGACGAAGAGTTGGGCGACGGCGCCGCCGCTGTCGCTGGCGACGAGATCGACGCTCGAGATCGAGAGCGTGTCGAGCAGCGCCGCGACCATCGCCACCTGATCGTCAGGCGTGACGCCTTGGCCTTCGGCGATCCTGGTGTATCCGAGTCCGAGGAAGTCGAGGGCAATGCACCGGCGATGTGGCGACAGACGATCGAGCGCGCCGCGCCACTGGAAGCCGTTGAGGGGAAAGCCGTGGAGGAACAGCGCCGCGTCGCCGCTGCCACGCTCGACGTACGCCACCTCCCCAAACGGCGTGGCTGCATAACGACGCGCGGCATGGAAGGCGGCCGCGTCCATCTCCTCGGTGGCGAGCACGCTGGATCCTCCGGTGAGGTGCCGCATTCGTGACCCGCAGGCGGCAAGCGCACCCCCGGCAGCCACACCTGTCGCGAGCTCCAGGAACCGTCTCCGACGCATGTGTGTTCTCCGTTGTGAGAGTCGGGCGACATGGATATCCAGAACGGCGGCTCGACTCAATTACGTCGGAGGTAATGGACTTGCCCGGCGAGCGTGGCAGGATTGCGTCGTGACCGGCGCACACACGAGACCGCGACCGTCCTTCCTGGTGGACCCGGTTGGCGCACTGCTTCGACAGTGGCGCGCTGCCCGACGCATGAGCCAGCTCGACCTCGCGCTCGAGGCCGGCGTCTCGTCGCGCCATCTCAGCTTCGTCGAGACGGGGAAGTCGCAGGCGAGCCGCGAGATGATCGTGAAGCTCGCTCACGCGCTCGCCATGCCGCTGCGCGAGCGTAACGCGCTGCTCGTGGCCGCGGGCTACGCTCCCATGTACGCCGAGACGCCGCTGACGACACCGGAGCTGGAGCGTGTGCGCGGAGCGATGGATCTGATTCTCCAGCAGCAGGAGCCGTATCCGGCGTACGTCATCGATCGGTACTGGGATCTCGTGAGAACGAACGCGTCCGCCCAGCGACTGATCGGCGCGCTGCGCACCGGAGGCGCGCACGGGAACGTCGTTCGTCAGGTATTCGACCCGAATGACATTCGCCCGGCGATCGTGAACTGGGAGGAGGTCGCGAGCGATCTCATCCGCCATCTCCATGCGCAGGTGGCGGCGTCCCCCTCTGATGAAAGAGCGCGCGATTTACTGGCGGAGGCGCTGAGCTATCCGGACGTCCCGCGGAGTTGGCGCACTCGGGAGCTCGGCACTGGGCCCGCGCCGCTCCTGACCATCGTACTGCGCACACCCGAGCACGACGTGCGATTCTTCTCGACCATCACGACGTTCGGCACCCCGCGCGACGTCACGCTCGAGGAGCTGCACATCGAGTGCTGGTTCCCGGCGGACGAGGTGACGGCGCGATTCTGTCAGGAGCTCGCGCGGGCGGATGATTCCGCTGCCTCGACCCTCGAGGCGTCGCCGTAGCGCATCACACGCTCGAGGAGCCGGGCCAACGCGGAGTTGAACGCCTCCGGCGCCTCGAGGTTCGGCATGTGCCCGATGCCCGGAAGCCAGACCAGCTCGGCGCCTCGCAGCAGATCGCGCATGAGCTCCGCGTCCCCGCGCGTCGTGAAGGCATCCTCATCGCCGATGATGACGACCGCCGGCACGTCGATCCTCCCGAGCGTGTCCTCATAGCTCGGACGCTCGGCGCGCCCGCGGAGGGCGGCCGCGGCACCTTCGGGATTCGTCGCCCGCATCATCGACAACACGTGCGCGGCCACGTCAGGCAGCGCTTCAATGCTCCCAGGCGCGAGCATCTTCGGCAGAGCTTCCTCGGCGTAGGGTGTCATCCCTTCGCGGACGAGCCGGTCGGCCATCGCGTTGCGACGCTGCCTGCCGTCGTCCGTCTCCGCCTGCGGGAAGGTGGCGGCGAGAAGGAGTCCGCGCACGCGCGACGGGAAGCGCCGACAGAACTCCATCGCGATCTGCCCACCCATCGACAAACCGCCGATCACGACGCTCTCGATCGCGCGATCATCGAGGACCGCCGCGAGGTCATCGGCAAAGACAGCGAGAGGGGTCTTTCCCGGAACGACGGTGCTGTCGCCGTAACCACGAAGGTCCGGAACGATCACCCGCCAACCGGAGTCGCGGAACGCCTCGACCTGCGGCGCCCACATCGACCGGTTGAAGGGATGGCCATGAACGAGCAACAGCACATCGGAGCCCTCGCCAACATCGTCGTAGGCGATCCTGATGCCTTTCCCCGTGGGGACGATCGTCGAGGCCGCCCGCGTCCGCATGGTCACACCGGAACAAGACGCGAAACGATCTTCCAGTTCCCGGGGATCAAGCCTCGACCGCTGTCTCCTGCCGCACTGGAGCAACCGTGATCCGGCTCTTCACTGAATTGGCAATGAAGCACTTCTCGTGAGCATCGTGGTGCAGCTGCTCCTCGTCAGCCGGTGTGGGAAGCTTGTCGCCGCTGTAGGCGACTCGCGGACGAAGAGTGACCTCGCTGACCCAGGTGAGCCCCTGTTCGTTCTTCGTCATGACGCCGACGGCCTCGTCCTGGTAGCTGTCTACCACGAAGCCCCGTTTGTAGGCGAAGAACACAAAGAACAGCATGTGACAGCTCGAGATCGAGGCGACGAACGCCTCCTCGGGATCGACGTTCGCCGGATTCGAATAGGGCGCGGGCACGCTCGCCGGCGCGGATGACGCGGGGACGGTGACGCCGCCATCGAAGGTCCAGGTGTGCTCGCGCGAGTACTTCCCCTTGAGAAATTCCTCGCTCGTGCGAGTCCAGGTGACGGTCGCCTTGTGTTCCGACATTTTGCTTCAGGGCTCCTCTTCAGGGGTTCAAACGGCCGAGGTAGTCAAGGTCGTCGAGGTGATGAAGGTGACTTCCTCGCGCACGATGTCGCCTCGATCACCTCGACAACCTTGACGACCTCGACGACCTCAGCTCTAGCGGTCAACCGAGCGCACGCACGACATCATCAAGCAAGTCCTGTGCGTGCTCGCACCCGACGCTGAAGCGAATGAACCCCTCCCCCACCGCGTCCGCGCCCCACCGGGCGCGCCGCTCGGCGCTCGAGTGCACGCCGCCAAAGCTCGTCGCCTCACGAACGAGTGTGAGTGACTGTAAGAACGCTTCGGCGCGCGCTCGCGTTCCAAGGTCGAAGCTCACGACCTGACCAAAGGCGCGCATCTGCTCGCGCGCGATCGCGTGACCCGGATGATCCGGAAGCCCCGGATAGTACACGGCATCGACGTCGTCGCGCGACGCGAGCAGCATCGCCAGCTGCTGCGCGGTCTCGCACTGCCGCGGCAACCGCAACGGCAGCGTCGCCAGAGCGCGGTGAGCGAGCCATACCTCCATTGGCCCCGGAATCGCCCCGTGCTGCGTGCGCCAGGTGCGAAGCGCTGCCGCCTTCTCCGGATCGCGCGTGGCGACGTGGCCGAGCACGACATCGGTGTGCCCCGTGAGCGCCTTGGTGTCCGACGCGACGACATAGTCGGCGCCTAACGCGAGTGGCTGCTGGAGATACGCCGTCGCCGTCGTGTTGTCGACGGCGACCAGCACACCCTTCGCGTTCGCCGCTTCGACGAGACGGCGGATGTTGCACACGTCGAGCTGCGGATTCGACGGCGTCTCGATGAAGAGCAGCCGCGCGCCGTCGAGGTGCTGCGCCTGCGCGTCGTCACGCGTCGGAGCGAGGCGCACCTCGATACCGAACGGCGCGAGCCAGTTCGTCGCGACCAGTCGCGTCGTGTAGTAGCAATCCGATGGGAGAACGACGGCATCGCCTGACCTGAGCGTGGTGCCGAAGACGGCCGAGACCGCCGCCATTCCCGACGCGAAGGCGATGACCTCTCCCCCGTCGAGCACGCCGAGCGCCTCTTCCCAGGCGGTCCAGGTCGGGTTGTGGAAGCGGCCGTAGGTCAACGGATGTTTGCCGGGATCGCCGGGTGCCCCGTACGTCGACGAGAACTGGGGACCGGCGAGGAAGGGGCCGTCGGAGCGCGTGCTCCGATAGCCCGCGTGGAGGATGTCGGTATCTCGATGCATGGGACGCATTCCTTCGTAGTGGGGCCGGTTTGGCCAACGCTTCATTGTGGTCGCGGCAGGCCCCAAACGCGAACCCCGTTGCTTGACACCGACACCCGCTCCCCTATCGTGGAGTCCCTCTCCGACTGCGAGGCACCGATGACGGTCCCAACGCCCCCCACCGACGCTCTGGCCGGAACGAGCACCGCCTTCGCCGCGAGGTACCTGCGAGAGGGAGACGCCGGCTACGACGACGCGCGCCGTGTGCACAACGGCTTCGTCGACAAACGCCCGGCGATCATCGCGCGGTGCACGAACACGTCGCAGGTGGTCGACGCGATCGCTCTCGCGCGCTCGCAGAATCTCGAGATCGCCGTTCGCGGGGGCGGACACAACGTCTCGGGCCGCGCCACCTGTGACCGCGGCATGATGATCGACCTCTCGCCAATGAAAGGCATCAGCATCGACCCCGGCGCGCGGACCGCGCGGGTCGAGCCGGGCGTGACGTGGGGCGAGCTCAACGGGGCGACGCAGGCGCATGGACTGGCGACGACGGGCGGCGTCATCTCCTCGACCGGCGTGGCCGGCCTAACGCTTGGCGGCGGCATCGGCTGGATCATGGGAAAATACGGGCTGGCCGTCGACAACCTCCTGGCGGTCGAGATCGTCCTGGCCGATGGGAGGGTGGTCACCGCCAGCGAGCAGTCGCATCCCGATCTCTTCTGGGCGGTGCGCGGCGGCGGCGGCAACTTCGGCGTCGTCACGTCCTTCCAGTTCCGCCTGCACCCGGTGGGCCCGACGATCGCGGGTGGGCTCGCGGCGCACCCGGTCGCGAACGCGCGCGAGGTGCTGCGGTTCTTCCGCGAGCGGACGCGGACGGCGCCTGACGAGCTGACCATGTTCGCCGGACTCGTGCACGCTCCCGATGGATCGAACGTCCCGCTGTCCGCCATCCTCGCCTGTCACTGCGGCTCCCTCGAGGAGGGCCTGGCGGCGATACAGCCGATCAAGGACTTCGGACCGCCCGTCATGGACGCGATGGGACCGATCGAGTACTCGCAGATGAACTCGATGCTCGACGCCGGCTACCCCCGCGGCGCGCGCAACTACTGGAAGTCGTCCTTCCTCGATGAGCTGACCGACGACGCGATCGAGACGATGGCGCGGTGCTACGAGACGTGCCCCTCACCAATGGCGCAGCTGCTGCTCGAGCACGTGCACGGCGCGGTCTCACGAGTGCCGGCCGACGCGACCGCGTTCCCGCACCGTCGCGACGGCTACAACTTCCTCGTGCTCACACAGTGGATGGATCCTGCCGATGACGCGCGGTGCATCCAGTGGACACGCGACACGTATGCGGCCATGAAACCCTTCACCACCGATGGGCGTTACATGAACTATCTGGACGCGGATGACGCGACCGGGAGCGCCGCGGCGTACGGCGTCAACTATGGCCGGCTGCAGCAGCTGAAGCGCAAGTACGACCCGGAGAATGTCTTCCACCTGAACCCGAACATCAGGCCGGTGGAGTAGCACGCCTCCCATCACGCCCACTCGATCACGTGCGCGTGCTACACCGGGGAGCCTTGGGAACCGCAGAAGCCGCAGAAAGCCGCAGAAGCTGCAACGTCAAAATCGTTACCACGGATTCCACGATTGGAGCGGCAGGAACGACCCGGATACGGCCAGCTGCAAAGAGCTTATTGAACTGCAACAGCAAGCCCTTACCGGCAAAGAGGCCAGTATCAACCGCGGCGCGTCACTGACGGGGGTTTGCAAGGCATTTCGCAGTTGCAGTTGTCATATCCGCGTCGTTCTTGCCGTTCCAATCCGTCCAATCCGTGGCAACGCTGTTGCTGTTGCCGTTGCAGCTTCTGCGGCCTGAGCGGCCATCTGCGGTTCCCAACGCCTATCCGAGGAGCGTTACCGGGAGGCCGAGGAACACACTGTACCGCCGTGCCGCGGCCTGGAGCGCCTTGCGCTCCGCGGCAGAGACTTTCGCCACGAGCCGCAGGTCGATGACGACCTCGCTCTTTTCGATCGTGCGCTTCCATGTCCCCACGATCTGCCCATCGATGATGGCGACGTGCGGGGTGAGCACCGTGCCGCCCTTCACGAGATCGCGAGAGCCCGCCCGCTCGGCGATCGCGGTCCGGTCCTTCAGGCCGATGAAATACTCGTCGTAGTTAGGCAGGAGATGAGCGAGCGGAGAGCGGATCCGCCGGCGCGGCTCGCCGGAAACCGACCAGTACGTCCGGCTCTCGATGACCTCGCGCTCGAGAGCGTTCCCGGCCATCTCGATGCCACGCTTCGCATCGGCGACCGTGAGGCCGGACCACCAGGAGAAATCGTTCGCCGTCGCCGGGCCGCGCGTCGTGAAGTATCGCCTCGTCAGCTCGAGGAGAGCTTCGTCGCGCGTGAGTGAGGGGGCAGTCGGCACGCGCTCATCGAGCAGAGCGTAGGTGAACTGCTTGCCGCGACGCGGGCCGCTGCAAATGACCGCATCGAGCTCGTGACGAACGATGACGTGGGCCAGCCGCTGCGTCCCAGGGATCGCGATCCGCGCGCGCTCGATCTCCTGTCGGAGCTCGGTGCGCGTGAGGTGATTCCCGTCGCGCAACGCTCGCACGACGACGTTCCGGCTGCGGCGGTACAGCGGCTCGTCCAGCTCGAGCCTCCGGTCGTAGTGCATCATCGCCTGTTTCACCCGCGGGCCGGTGAGCGCGAGCAGCCAGCGAATGTCGGCCGGGGTGACGAAGTGCCACGTCGGCCGCAGCACGTGGGTGCGAAGGATGGATCCCTCGTCGAATGCACGGTCGATAGCCGCGTCGGTCGCCTCTCGCATGCGCATGCCGAGCGCCCACTTGGCGCCGGAATAGTCCTGCGCCTGGACGGCACCGAGCGTCCGGACGACGTCGGCGGGGGTCGCCAGCGCGGGCGTGACGAGGTGCTGGGCGAAGAGACGGCGGCGGGCGATGTCCATACGGGACACAACGATACGCCACCTCGAGCCGTTGGCGCCACGCCGGGTGGTTGCGTCCGGACGCCCCGACCGCAATCCTCTCCGTCCCGGACTGTCGAATTCGGGGTGGCCCGGACGACTACTCAGAGTCCAAGGCCGTTCCACCCCACAAACCGGAGCAGACCATGCGATACCTCTGCCTGATTTACGAAGACGAGCGTCTCTGGGAAAAGGCCTCGAAGGCCGAGCAGGAGAAGGTGTTCGAGGAGTACGTGGCATTCTCCGCCGACATCCAGAAGAGCGGTCATCACATCGCGAGCGACCCGCTTCATCCGACGAGCACGGCCACGACGGTCCGCGTGCGCAACGGGAAGATCTCGACCACCGACGGTCCGTTTGCCGAGACGAAGGAGCAGCTTGGCGGCTACTACCTCATCGATGCCAAGGATCTGAACGAGGCCATCCAGATCGCGGCGCGCATCCCCGGCGCGAAGACGGGGAGCGTGGAGGTGCGGCCGATCCTGGAAATCGCCGAGATGATGTCGGCGACGGAGTACGACGCCGTGCGAGGACGTGCCTGAGACCGCGCGCGCGATCGTCGAGGAGATCTACCGACACGACTCGCGCCGCGTTCTCGCCACCCTCATCCGCCTCCTCGGCGACTTCGATCTCGCCGAGGAGGCGTTGCACGACGCCTTTGCGGCAGCCGTCGAGCGGTGGCCGCACGAGGGAGTTCCCGCGAACCCCCGCGCGTGGCTCGTGTCCACCGGTCGCTTCAAGGCCATCGATGCGCTTCGGCGGCGTGCGCGCTTCGATGCGTCGCTCGAGCGCATCGCCACACAGCTCGACGCCGCCGAACCCGAGGCGGACGAGGACGACAGCGGGGTGGAGGACGACCGGCTGCGTCTCATCTTCACCTGCTGTCACCCGGCGCTGCCGCCGGACGCCCAGATCGCCCTCACGCTGCGGGAGGTGTGCGGCCTAACGACGGAAGAGATCGCGCACGCCTTCCTGACGGGAGCGCCGACCGTCGCCCAGCGCATCGTGCGCGCGAAGGCCAAGATCCGCGACGCCCGCATTCCCTACCAGATCCCGTCGCCG
>DASRHU010000267.1:0-2505 GCA_035650335.1 Gemmatimonadaceae bacterium
GAGCGGGGCGGCCTGGTGTTCGCATCGGCGGACCTGCAGCGCTGGCGATGGGTCGACGGCCCACCGTCGCGGCCGTTCGTCGGCACGCGGGTGAACGCTCTGTCCATCCGCGATCGCACCGCATGGGTCGGGACGAACCGCGGTCTCATCCGCGTGCGAATCGAAGCCGATGACCGAATCGACCGGTGGGATGCGATGAGCGGACTTCCGTCGGACGTCGTGA
Organism: Gemmatimonadaceae bacterium; assembly: GCA_035650335.1. Lineage (GTDB taxonomy): Bacteria > Gemmatimonadota > Gemmatimonadetes > Gemmatimonadales > Gemmatimonadaceae > JAICNG01. Next base: position 224 of record DASRHU010000267.1, read on the forward strand.
CCAGCGTCGCCGCCGGCGACAGCGGCGCGTGGGTTGGGACGCTCGCCGGCCTCGCCTGGGTGGACCGCGCGGTGCGCGTGGTGACTCCCCGCATCGTGATTCGGGACATCCTGCTCTGGACCGACACTCTCTGGATCGCGTCGAACGGCGGGCTGCTTGGAATGGCGTCATCCGACTCCGCGCCGCGGCGCCTCACGATCGGTGAAGGACGTCTCGATCGCGACATCGCCGCCATCGCGCGCGCCGACTCGGTGCTCGTTGTCGCGACCGGTGCGGAGCTGATCGAAATCGATCTCCTGGGTCGCCGCGTTCTCCCGCCGCGCGCGGCGAGCGTCGCGGCGCTGCAGCGAATCACCCGCGTGGCGATGGACGCGCGGACGATCTGGCTGGCCGGCGAGGGGGGCGTGCTCGTGCTCGATCGCGCGAGCGGGCGATCGACGCTGCTCGCCACCGGGCTCGCGCTGTCCGCGCCCGCCACGTCCGTCGCTCTCGGCCGAGAGGTCGCGTGGATCGGTACGCTCAATGGTCTCGTGCGCGTGCGGCGCCGCTCGGATGGAATGCCGCCATGAGCGGGGAGACCTCGCTGGGCCCGGGACGTGAGTTCGACCTCATTCGCGCGATGCTCGAGCGATGGGGCGCTCGTTCCCGCGGAGTTGGTGACGACGCCGCCGTCATCGCGGTGCCCGCCGGCGCGCAGCTCGTCACGAGCACCGACACCTCCCTCGAGAACGTGCACTTTCGGCGCGAGTGGCTGGCCGCGGACGAGATCGGGTGGCGCGCGATGTCCGCGGCGCTGAGTGACCTGGCGGCGATGGCGGCGACCCCGTTAGGCGTCCTCGTCGCCCTCACCCTTCCCGGGCAGTGGGTCGATGACCTTCCTGCTCTCGCCGACGGCATGGCGGCCGCCGCCGAGTCGGCGGGCACGCACATCATCGGCGGCGACCTGACGAGCGGCGATCGCCTGACGATCACCGTGACCGTGCTCGGCAGCACGCCCTCGCCGCTGCGCCGTTCCGGCGCGCGACCCGGCGATACGCTGTGGGTGACTGGCCAATTGGGAGGGCCCGCGCTCGCGATCGAGGCGTGGACCTCGGGACGCCAACCCGCGCCCGAGGCCCGTGCCCGCTTCGCGAGGCCAGTTCCGCGCATCAGGGAGGCTCAGTGGCTGGTCGCGGCGGGGGCGAGCGCGGGAATGGACATTTCCGACGGGCTGGGCGGCGATGCCGCTCACCTCGCCGCGGCGAGTGGCGTTCACCTCACGATCGATGCCGACGCCCTGCCGCGTGCACCCGACGCTGATGTCTCGACCGCGCAGCGGAGCGGGGAAGAGTACGAGCTCCTCGTGACGACGCCGAGGCCCTTCGATGCCGATGCGTTTCAGCGAGATTTTGGCGTGACCCTCACGCGCATCGGGACCGTGGAAGCCGGCGAGCCGGGAGTGGATCTCGTGATCGGCGGAGAGCGCGTTGCGTCGCCCGGCGGGTACGATCACTTTTCTCAGTGATGCGCGCGCTCTTCGTATTGGCGGTCATGTTCGTGAACACGGTCTGGATGGGGCTGATCGTGATCGTGGGATCCGCGCTCCGCATCAAGAACGCGAAGTGGATTTACGAGGGGCTGCCCCGTCTCTGGTGCAAGGCGATTCTGCGGTCGGCGGGCGTCACGCTCAACATTCATGGCGCCGAGCACGTCCCGCGGAACGAAGCGCGCATCTACGTCGTGAATCACGTGAGCTGGTTCGACGTCTTCGCGCTCGCATCCTATCTGCCGCGCTACCGCTTCATCGCCAAAAAGGAGCTCTTCAAGATTCCGATCTTCGGAGCGGCCGCGCGCGCGACCGCCGGCATCGAGATCGATCGAGCGAACCGCAAGGCCGCCTTCCAGGCGTACGAAGTGGCGGCCCGGGACGTCAAGGAAGGGTTGTCGGTTGTCGTCTACCCTGAAGGCACACGCGGGCACACGTACGCCCTGCGTCCGTTCAAGAAGGGCCCGTTCGTGCTCGCGGTTGCCGCCCACGTGCCGATCGTGCCGACGATCATCCACGGCACGATCGAGATTCAGCCGAAAGGCTCGTTTCGCATTCGTCCCGGCGTGATCGACATTTACCATCTCGAGCCGATTCCGACCGAGGGCCTCACCTACGCCGATCGCGATGCGCTCATGCAGACGGTATGGAATCGGATGGCTGAGGCGCTCGAGCGGTTCGGCATCCACAGTGAGGGTGGCGCGATCGCGACAATTGACGCCGATGCCCGAAGTGAATAACTAGTGGTCGGCTTCTG
>DASRHU010000268.1:0-4267 GCA_035650335.1 Gemmatimonadaceae bacterium
CGACAAGGCCAAGGTGGAGGGACGATGAGCCAGATGTGGTCACACCCCTGGATCGCGGCGCTTCTCGCCGCGACGGTGCGCGGCGCTCCTCTGTTTCTGATTGCCGGCGCGGCGGCGCTCGGATGGCGTCGATCTTCAGCCGCAACGCGCCACCTGGTGTGGCTCGTCGCGATCGCGGGGATGCTGGCGATTCCTTTATTGTCGGCGTCGCTGCCGGCGTGGCGCGTACCGGTGTTGCCGGCGCCGCAAGCCGAGGCCCCGCTCGCTGACGTCGGGATCGTCCAGCTCCCCGAAGCGCTGTCGCCGACTCAGCTCGACGCTCCGGCGGCGGGGACGTCAGCCGCCATGCCGAGCTCCGCGTTCGAGGTCGCCGACACACCGCGCGACTGGGGGCGGATCGCATTCCTGGTCTGGTGTACCGGCATGTTGCTCGTCGCGCTTCCAATGGTCCTGGGTCACGTTCGCGTGTGGCGGATCTCGAAGAGCGCCAGGCCAGCGACCGGGGAGCCCTGGGGCGTTCTGGCGTCGGTGCTTCCCGCCTCGTTAGGGCTCGAGGGGCGCGTTCGCATCCTGGTGAGCGACCGCGCGACAATGCCGATGGCGTTCGGGATCCTGAATCCAGGAATTCTTCTCCCCGCGAGCGGCGAACGGTGGCCGGCGGAACAGCGTCGCGACGTCATGCTGCACGAGCTCGCGCACGTGGCGCGCCGCGATTGCCTGACGCAGCTCATCGCCCAGATCGCGTGCGTCGTCTACTGGTTCGACCCCCTCGTCTGGGTGGCGAACCGTGCCCTGCGTGGCGAGCGTGAGCAGGCGTGCGATGACGCGGTGGTCCGTGCCGGATCGCGTCCATCGCAGTACGCGACGCATCTGCTCGACGTGGCGCGCGATCTGCGCGTTCCCCGTGGCGCGTCGCTGGCGACGGTCTGCATGGCGCGCCGTTCTCAGCTCTCGGAGCGTCTGCTCGCGATTCTCGATGAGCGGCGGAACCGCCGCACCGTGTCGCGTCGGTTCGCTGTGCCCGCCTGGATCATCGCGCTGCTGATCGTCATGCCGGTGTCGGCCTTCGTCCCCGCCCGGGCGCTCGACCCGCTTCCCATCATCGTCTCGGCGATCATTCCCTCCGAGGGCGTGGTGGCCGAACACAAGGTCGGGCGCAAGAAGACGCCTGCGCGGGTTGAGACGACTCGCGTCTTCACCGCGGCGGACCTGCTCGGCACACCGTCGCCGTGCGACTACACGAAGAAGGGGAACACGAGCGTCTCGCGAAACAGCGATGACGACAAGGATACGTGGCGTGCGCACGTGTCCGCTGGCGATTGCGACCTGACCGTCCGCGCGATCGGAAAGGTGCGGTTCCAGAGCGACTTCTCCGACGTGCAAGGCGTTCCGCCCGGCGGCTCGTTCATCCTGACGGAGAGCGATGCGGTCACCACACGCCGGATCGAGATTCGCTCCGATGACGCCGGTCGCCTCACGCGGAAGTTCACCGTGGACGGAGTCGAGCGTCCGTGGGATGATGAAGGTCGCCGCTGGCTCGCGACGGTGCTGCTCGCCCTCGAGCGCCGTACGGCGCTGATGGCCGACGTACGGGTTCCCGCGCTGTATCAGCGTGGCGGCGTCGATGCGGTGCTCGAGGAGATCGCGCTTCTCTCCAGCGATCATGCGCGGCGGATGTACTTCGACGCATGGTTCAAGACGACGCCCACGCTCAGCGAGAGCGAGACGCGGCGTGCGCTGGAGATCGCCGGCAAAATGGAGTCCGATTTCGAGGTGGCGCAGACGCTGATCGCGCTCGCGAAGGCGGGGAAAGTCGGTGCGAGCCCCTCGGCGTACGTGCAGGCGGCGCGCGGCATCGAGTCCGATTTCGAGGTGCGTCGCGCACTGACCGCGCTGCTCAAGGTCACGACTCCCGATCCCGAAGCGATGACGCTGCTGCTGACTGTCGCGAACGACATCGATTCCGACTTCGAGCTGGCGCAGCTCCTCATCGAGGTGTCGGAACGCGGACTCGCATCGAGTGCATCGCGCGACCAGTACTTCAAGGCGGTCGGCACGATCGAGTCCGACTTCGAGCGTCGCCGGGTGCTGTCGGCCATTCTGAAGCGCACTGACAATCCCGAGGACGTGCAATCGCGGTTGCTGACGGCGGCCTCCTCGATCGAGTCGGACTTCGAGCTGGCGTCCTTCCTCGTCTCCTTCGCGAAGCGCTACCCGGAGATGACCCCTGCCCTTCGCGAAGCGTTCTTGAAGACAGCCGACGGCATCCAGTCCGAGCACGAATACGGGCGCGTGATGCAGTCGATCCGGGTGGCGAGACGGACGAGCGGGACATTCTGAGAGGAATGCGGAAGAGAATGCGGAAGGCGGAATGCGGAAGGTTGTAAGGCCTTAAGCGGCGAAGGGCCCCGATCACGAGTCGGAGCCCTTCGCTACGTACGGTCTTACAACCTTCCGCATTCCGCATTCCGCATTCGTCTGTTGGCACGCCCCTTCCATTGGCTTGACGGCCATGAAGAAACGGCGGAAGGGAATGGGGGCGCCCGAGGCGGCGCTCCGGGGCGCCATCTCGGGGGTGTTGGCCGGCGCGGCGATGCTCGTCGTCGAACGAGTTGGCGAGGCTACCGACCTTGCGCGCGGCCCCACAGTGGGAAAGCGCTGGGCATCGAGGCTCAGCAGCGGACGGCGATCGCGCCGTGACATCGCCCTCGGCTGGGCAACCCACATCGCCTACTCGGCGCTCCTGGGCGCCGCGTATGGCGTGGTGAAGAGTCGCGGCGAGCTTTCGCGTCCGGCCCAAACGCTGTTGTCTAGCGCGCTGGCTTACGCTGCATGGCTCCCCAACCGGACGCCCGTGCCGAAGCGGGGCCCGCGCCTCCGCAAGCTCGCGGCGCAGCGAAGCCCGACCCTGTATTCCGGAGCGCTCACCGGCGGCTTCGAAGCGCTCTCCAGGCGCTGAGCAACTTGCCGTCGACGCGGCCGTCCTGCGAGCTTTCAGGCGAAACGCGCTTCACTGGAGTCCGACGTTGCGCCTGAATCATTTCCTGGTCGCCGCATCCGTGGTCGCCGCGGCCGCCTGTGGCGGCGGCAGGCCGGCACCATCGATCGAGCCTCCGGCGGGCCCGGAGGCGATGTCCCTCCTCGGCGTTCCGTTGCACGCGTCGCGCGATACGGCCGGTCTCATCGCGCAGGCCGACGCGCAGCTCGCCGCGGATCCCGACAATGTCACGCGCATCATCAACGCCGGCATCGCGCGCGCCGCGGCGCGTCGGTTCAACTCGGCAGTCGAGATGTACACGCGCGGCATCGAGAAGTATCCCGACGAAGCGCGCCTCTATCGCTTCCGGGGGCACCGGTACATGTCACTCCGGCGCTTCGACGACGCGGTGCGCGACCTCGAGCGGGCCGTCGCGCTCGATTCGACCAACTACGACATCGTCTATTCTCTCGCGCTCTCCTACTACCTGACGCAACGGTACGACGACGCGGTCGCCGCCATCGAGAAGTGCATGGAGTTCGCCGAGAATCAAAAGTGGCAGGCGGTGGAGGAGGCGCGCGTCAATCCGATCTGGTACCGCAGCTGCATGTCGCTGAAGACGGATGACGATGCGCGCGCCGCGATGTACGACTGGCGCTACCGCGCGCTCCGTCGCGCCGGCAAGCGCACCGAGGCGCGTCGCCTGGCGCGAGGGATTCGAGAGGGATGGACGGTCGGCGACAACGCGCCCTACTATCGTGCGCTGCTCTTCTATCGGGGCGTGCGCGACGAGGGGTCGACGCTCGACTCGTTATCCGCCGCCGGCGAGCTCGCGTTCGTGACTGGAGCCTATGGCGTTGCGAACTGGCATCTCGTCGAGGGCGACACGGCGCGCGCGCGGGCGTTGTTCGAGCAGATCGTCGCGACCGACCAGTGGCCGGCGTTCGGCTTTATCGCGGCTGAAGTAGATCTGGCGCGTATGAAGACCCCTAGGCAAACCCCGCGAGCTTCTCCAGCACCGCACCCAGGTCAGGCTTCTCTTCGAGCACCGGCGCGACGGGGTCACCGCCTAACCGCTCCATCCGCTCGATCGCCGTCTTGATCGTGAACGCTCTCGGGTCGAGGGACTCGTTCACCTCGTCCCACAGGAGCGGCATCGAGACCGTCGCCCCGGGGAGCGGGCGCACGCTGAATGGGGCAACGATCGTCTGCCCGTGCCGATTCTGCAGGTAGTCGATGTACACCTTGTCGCCGCGCTTCGTCACGTGGCGCGTGATGGTCGCGATGTCC
>DASRHU010000269.1:0-2682 GCA_035650335.1 Gemmatimonadaceae bacterium
GCGCGACAAGCTTTTCCAGCGGTTTTTCCGCGCGCACGAGGAGACCGTGACCGGCGTCGAGGGAACCGGCCTCGGCCTGAGCATCGTGCGCGAAACGGTGGAGTCGGTGGGCGGACGCGCGTGGGCCGATCTCGGTGCGTCCGGCGAATCGAGCTTTGCGTTCGCGATCCCGTTGCGGAGGCGCGCGGAGCGACCTGAGGTCTCAGCGGCCGCGGGAGGGAAAGCGACCGGTGCGCAACGGGCCGAACGGCATTAACCACAGAGACACAGAGCGCACAGAGAACGGCCACGGCGAGAGCTGTTTACAAAGCTCTCGCCGTGGCCGTTCTCTGTGCGCTCTGTGTCTCTGTGGTGATACTGTCCGGCTCGTGGCGTGAGAGGCGCCGGCGCTCAGTCCTTGTGCCGATAAGTAATCCGCCCGCGCGTGAGATCGTACGGTGACACCTCGACCGTGACCCGGTCGCCCGCCAGAATACGGACCTTGAACTTCCGAATCCGCCCCGCCGTCGTCGCCAGCAGCCGGTGACCGTTCTGCAGATCGACGCGAAACATTGCACTGGGAAGCACGTCGGAGACGACGCCTTCCAGCTCGATAGTATCCTGTTTCATTGACCCTCCGGGAAGACAACGAGGAACGAGGAACGAGCAGTGAGGAAGTCGCCTTGATCAACTTCCTTGCTTCTCATCCCTCGTTCCTCCCGCCGTAAGTTACACTGCCGCGGTCGTTCCTGCTTGGGGGCAGCGGAATGGCGGTCAATCACGTACTCTATGTCGGCGCCCGACCACTGGGCGGCTGGACCTGCCACCGGAGAATCCCCTCATGCCCGCCGTGCTTCATCGCTCGCTCCTTTCGGCCGCGATCACTCTCGCTCTCGCGACCAATCTCCTCGCCCAGAACGCTCCCGCGAAGCTCACGAGCCCGAATGATCACTTCGGGCACGAGATCGGCGCGGACTACGTCCTTCCCGATTACACGCAGCTCATGGCGTACTGGCAGAAGCTCGCCGGGGAGTCGGATCGCATGGCGCTCGACACCATCGGCCTCACCGCCGAGGGGCGCCCGCAGCTCATGGCGATCGTGACGTCTCCCGCCAATCACCAGCGCCTCGATCGGTTCAAGGAAATCGCCCGCCGCCTCGCGCTGGCCGACGGGCTGAGCGAGGACGAGGCCCGTCGACTCTCGGCCGAAGGGAAGGCAGTCGTCTGGATCGATGGCGGACTGCACGCGACCGAAGTCCTCGGCGCACAGCAGCTCACCGAGACGGTGTGGCAGCTCGTGAGTCGCACCGACCCCGAGACGATGCGCTTTCTCGACGACGTGATCGTGCTCGCGGTCCACGCGAACCCCGACGGGATGGAGCTCGTCTCCGACTGGTACATGCGCACATCCGAGCGCACGAAGCGCTCGACCGCCGGTGTCCCGCGGCTCTACCAGAAATACATCGGGCACGACAACAACCGTGACTTCTACATGGTCACGCAGCCCGAGACGCAAAACATGGCGCGCGTCCTGTTCCGCGAGTGGTTCCCGCAGATCATGTACAACCACCACCAGACCGGCCCGTCGGGGACGGTACTGTTCGCGCCGCCGTTTCGCGATCCGTTCAACTACTTCTACGATCCGCTCGTCGTCACCGGGATCGACCTGGTCGGCGCGTCGATGCACAACCGCTTCGTGCTCGAGGGGAAGCCGGGGGCGACGACACGGCGCGGCGCGAACTACTCGACGTGGTGGAATGGCGGGCTTCGCACGACCGTCTACTTCCACAACATGATCGGCCTGCTGACGGAGACGATCGGCAATCCAACGCCGATCGAGATTCCCTTTCTCCCGCAACGGCAGCTCGCCAGCAGCGACCTCTTCGCCCCGGTGCCTCCAGGCCCGTGGAAGTTCCGGCAATCCGTCGACTACTCGGTGACGGCGAACCGCGCGGTGCTCGACGTCGCGTCGCGGCATCGCGAGCAGTTTCTCTACAACATCTACCGGATGGGGCGCAACTCCATCGAGCGCGGCAGTCGCGATCACTGGACGGTGACGCCCTCCGACATCGAGCGAGTGCGCGTGGCGGCAACGCGATCGACCGGGGCGCAGGGGGATGCCGGTCGCCCCGATGCGCAGCGCGGGGGGGGAATCGGTGCCCGCGGCCTCCCGATGCAGTACTGGGAGATGCTGCATGCGTCCGGTGAGCGCGATCCACGAGGCTACATCATCCCCTCGGACCAGCCCGACTTTCCGACGGCGACGAAGTTCGTCGATGCCCTCATGAAGGTGGGCGTGACCGTGCATCGCGCGACGGCGCCGTTCACCGCCGGTGGCAAGAGCTATCCGGCGGGATCGTATGTGGTGAGGACGGCGCAGGCGTTCCGTCCCCACGTCCTCGACATGTTCGAGCCGCAGGACCACCCCAACGACTTCCAGTATCCGGGCGGGCCGCCGATTCCACCGTACGACAACGCTGGATGGACGCTCGCCTACCAGATGGGGATCAAGTTCGACCGCATTCTGGATGGCTTCGATGGTCCGTTCGCGCCGATCGAGGACACGGTGACGGTGCCGCCGGGGCGCATCACCGGCGTGCCTAACGCGTCGGCGTTCGTCATCGATCATCGCGTGAACGACGCGGCGCTCGTCATCAACCGCCTCCTCAAGAGTGGGCACGAGGTGTCGTGGCTGCCCGACGG
>DASRHU010000270.1:0-11835 GCA_035650335.1 Gemmatimonadaceae bacterium
GATGGCGCAATACCGCGTGCGGCGGAAGGCCGCCGATCGTCATACGGGGACGTTCAACGTCACCGATGATCTCGGCGAGCCGGTGACGCTCGATGCATCGATCCTCGATCAGGAAACCGAGCAGCGCGAGGATCGGCTCTCAATCGGACTCGGCTTCTCGACGGTCGCCTCCGCCGCGCGCGGGCGCTCGCGCATCCCGCTCGAGATCGTGATGCAGTACGGCGAGTCGATTCGCGGACGCGGAGGGAAGACGCCGAAGGTCAGCGTCGGGGTGATGAATGTGAGAGTTTGGGTTTTTTGAAGGGTGTCGAGGGTGTCAAGGGATCAAGGGTGTCAACGGCAACTGCACCCCTCAACGACCCTTGGCGCCGCGGGCACCTCGATTCCCTCGACCACCTTGACCAGCTTGACCGCCTTTGGCCGTCTGCAGCAGCTCCCTCGCGTGCGCGCGTGAAATCTCGCTCTCGGCGTCGCCGCCGAGCATGCGGGCGATTTCGCTGACGCGATCGTCGGCCGAGAGGACGGTGACGTCGGCCGCCGTTACGCCGCTGCGCGCGCCCTTGGTCACTACGATGTGATGGTGCGCGCGCGCGGCGATCTGGGGGAGATGCGTAATGGCGAACACCTGATGGTGCTGCGCGACGCGGCGCAGCGTCTCGCCCACCTGAAGGCCGACGCGCCCACCGATGCCCGCGTCCACCTCGTCGAAGACGAGCGTCGGCACGTGGTCGAGGCGCGCCAGAATCGTCTTGAGCGCGAGCATGACGCGCGAGAGCTCACCGCCCGATGCCACTTTGGCGAGTGGCCTGGCCTCGTGCCCGACATTGAGCGCCACCAGGTACTGCACGTCCTCCGCCCCCGTCGGCTGAATGGGATCGCGCGGTGTCAGCTTTACGGTGAAGCGGCCGCTCTCCATGCCGAGGTCGGGTAGCACCTCGTCCACCGCGCGCGACAGTCGCTCGGCGGCGGCGGTGCGCAGCGCCGTGAGACGTCGCGCTTCCTCCGCGAGTCGCGCGCGCGCTTCTTGGCGCCGGTGCTCGAGCGCCTTCAGATCGAAGCCGGCGCCGTCGACCAGGCTGAGCTCGTCGCGCGCCTCACGAGCGACGCGAAGAGCGTCCGCGATCGTCGGGCCGTACTTCTTCGTGAGGCGGAAGAGCAGATCACGGCGGCGCTGCACTTCGGCGAGGCGCGCCGGGTCGAGATCGATCGACTCTTCGTACTCCGACAGCTGCCGCGACAGCTCCTCCAGCGAGTAGAATGCTCCATCGAGCAGCTCCTGGAGGCGGCTCGCCGACGGGTCGAGCTTCTGCACGTGCGCGAGCGTGCGCTGCACCTGGGCAAGGGCGCGAAGCACGGCCTCGTCGCTTCCGTCGAGCAGGGACACCATCCCCGCCGCCGACGAGCGCAGCTCATCGGCATTCTCCAGCCGGCGCGCCTCCTCCTCGAGCGTAACGTCTTCGCCTTCGCGCAGCCTCGCCTCATCGATCTCACGAACGACATGGCGAAGGTAGTCGGCGCGTCGCTCGGCGTCGGCGCGACGGGCGGCCAGCGTCTCGATCTCGCGGGTCGTGTCGGACAGCGAGCGATGCGCTGCCGCGACTTTCGACGCCTGCTCGGTCGCGCCAGCGAATGCATCGAGAATCGCGCGCTGCGATTCCTCATCGAGCAACGCCTGCGCCTCGTGCTGCCCGTGCAGGTTGACGAGCGCCCGCCCAATCTCCGCCAGCGCGGCCGCGGTCGTCGTCGTGTCGTTGATCCAGGCGCGTGTACGGCCGGCGACGGCGATCTCGCGTCGAAGCACGACGCGTCCTTCCTCGAGCTCGATGCCACGATCGTCGAGCAGCCGCGCGACCTCGGTCTCTTCGCCGACGTCGAATACCCCTTCGACGACGGCGCGATCGGCGCCGGTACGGATGAGGTCCGCGCTCGCGCGCTCACCGAGGAGGAGGCCGAGCGCGCCGACGATGATGGACTTTCCGGCCCCCGTTTCGCCGGAGAGGACGTTGAACCCCGGAGCGAGCGGGAGCGTCAGCGACTCGATGATGGCGAAGTTGCGAATTCGCAGCTCGGTGAGCACTAGGCGCCCTCGTCGCGCTCCCGCAGCCCGCCCCAGCCGAGCTTGCGGCGGAGCACGGAGAAGAATGAGTTCTCGGGGAATCGCACGAAGATGACCGACGCCTCCGCTCGTCGCACGACGAGGGAATCGCCGGGCACGAACATCGTCCCGACCTGTCCGTCGACCGTCACCAAAAGCTCATCCGGGCCATCCTCCGCGCGCACGACGATCTCCGAGTCGGCGGGAATGACGAGAGGCCGAATCCCGAGGGTATGCGGCGAGATGGGTGTGGTGATGATGAGCGGCTGGGTCGGAAGGACCACCGGCCCGCCGGCGGAGAGGTTGTAGGCGGTGGAGCCGGTTGGCGTCGAGATGATGACACCATCGGCCGCGTAGACACTGACATCCTCACCATCGACGGTGACCCGCAGCCTCACGACCCGGGCGAACCCACCCTTGTGGAGGACGACGTCGTTGAGAGCGAGCCAGCTCCGCCGTTCTTCTCCGCGAACCGTCTCCGCGTGGGCCTCGAGCTGCATGCGGGTCTCGGCGATGTAGTCGCCGGTCGCGAGTCGCTCGAGCGCCCGCTCGAGGTGGTCTTGTCCGCACGCCGTCAGGAACCCGAGACGGCCGATGTTGATCCCGAGCACCGGCACCTCGCGACCGCCTAACAAGCGCGCTCCGCGGAGCATGGTGCCGTCGCCGCCGAGGGTGATCATCGCATCGACGGTGCTGCCGTCCTCGATGAGCTCACCTTCGCCGGCCACGTCGGCGAGCCCACGCTCGAACGCCACCGTCATGCCGAGCCCGGGCGCCCTGCGCGCGATGGTGCGCAGGATCGCGGGAAGCCCCTCGTAGCGCCGGTTGCCGACGACGCCGAGCCGTGTCACCCGGTGAGCGCCTCGCTCTCGAGCTGCGCGCGAACGCGACGCGCGATGCCGGCGGCATCGAGCCCCACGGCCGCAAGCTGCGCCTTTCGCGGCGCCTGCTCGATCAGGCAATCGGGGACACCGTGCGTGCCAACGCGGACCGTGTGATCGAGCTGCTCGATGACCCGCGTCATCAATGCGCCGAACCCGTTGACGACCGTGCCTTCTTCCACGACGAGGATCTGCTTGTGGTCGGCGAGCACGCCCGCGAGCGTCAGCGCATCGTATGGCTTGAGGAAACGGCAGTTGACGACGGTGACATCGATGCCGGAGGGAGCGAGACTTTCCGCCGCCTCGAGGGATGCAAGCACCATCGTTCCCGTCGCGAGGATCGCGAAGTCGGCGCCCTTGCGAACGACGTCCCACGTGCCGTACGGGACCGGCTCGATCTCCGCCATCGGCGGCACGGTGTCGGGCGCCGCGTCGCGTGGATAGCGAATCGCGAACGGGCCGTCGTGCGAGACGGCGGTGCGCAGAAGGGCGAGCATCTCGCGGCCGTTCATTGGGGCGGCGACCGTCATCCCCGGGACGGCGAGCATGTACGCGATGTCGTACAGCCCCATGTGCGTCGGACCATCCTCGCCGACCAGTCCCGCGCGGTCCATGCAGAACGTGACCGGAAGATGCTGGATGGCGACATCGTGAATGACGTTGTCGTACGCGCGCTGGAGGAACGTCGAGTAGATGGCGACGACGGGCCGCAGGCCACGCGTGGCCATTCCGGCGGCGAAGGTGACCGCATGTCCCTCCGCGATCCCGACGTCGAAGAATCGGTCGGGATGGGCGCGGTGAAAGAGGTTCGTTCCCGTTCCGGTCGGCATCGCCGCGGTGATGGCGACGACGTCGCCTCGCTCGCCGGCGAGCTCGGTCACTCCCTTCCCGAACACCGCCGTGTACGCGGGATTCGCCGACGCCTGCTTGATCTGTTTGCCGGTGGCGGGATCATGCCCCGGCGGGAGCGCGTGCCATTTCTCGTCATGCGCCCCGGCGGGAAAGCCCTTTCCCTTCTGCGTGATCACGTGGACCAGTCGCGGCGTCTCGAGATCGCGAACGGCGGCGAGCGTGTCGACGAGCGCATCGATGTCGTGCCCATCGATCGGACCGAAGTACCGGAAGCCGAGCTCCTCGAACAGCACTCCGGGCGTGAGGAACGTCTTGACCGATTCTTCCCACTTGCGGACGAAGCCGCCGACGGCCGACAGCGGTCCGGGCAGCTCATCGACGATGTTGCCAATGGCGCTGCGCACGCGGTTGTAGATCGGGTTGCGCTGCACCGAGCCCAGGTATCGGGAGATGGCGCCGACGTTAGGCGCGATCGACATCTCGTTGTCGTTGAGCACGACGAGGATGTCCCGGTCCGAGGCGCCGGCGTTGTTCAGGCCTTCGTAGGAGAGCCCACAGGTCAGCGCGCCGTCACCGACGACGGCGACGACCTTGAACTTCTCCCCCCGAAGGTCGCGCGCGGCCGCCATGCCGAGCGCGGCCGAGATGGCGGTGGCGGCGTGGCCGGCGCCAAAGGTGTCGTATTCGCTCTCGGAGCGCTTGAGGAATCCGGAGATGCCACCCTGTTGACGGAGCGTCTCCATCTGGCGCAGCCGCCCGGTGAGCACCTTGTGCGGATAGCCTTGATGGCCGACGTCCCAGACGAGCTGGTCCACCGGCGTGTTGAAGACGTGGTGCAGCGCGACGGCGAGCTCGACGACGCCGAGCCCGGCACCGATGTGCCCTCCGGTGCGCGAGCACGAATCAATGAGCGTCTCACGGATTTCCTCCGAGAGGGCGCGCAGCTCGTCGCGCGTGAGCGACTTGAGGTCGGCCGTGGATTCGAGGCGAGCGAGGATCGACATGGCTCAGCGGATTCTGGTCATTTCACAATCTAGTCTGGCGCGCCGGGGTATTTTTGAACCGCAGATGGCCGCAGAACGCTGCAGCAGGCTTTGAAGGCCGCGGATGAACGCAGAATACGCAGATGGCTCCGGCGACGGGACTGGCCACGCGTAGCTGTTAACAAAAAGCTTTGGGAACTTCATCTCGCACGGAGCCGTCCAGTCGGCGGAAACAATCTGCGTATTCTGCGTTCATCTGCGGCCTTCAAACTTTCTGCGGCCTTCTGCGGTTCAACAGAACCTAGCTCCGCCGGGAAACAGAAAAGCGCGCCAGGTGCTCGAGCTCGGGCGTCAACAGACGCACCTCCTCCAGCGCCTGACAGGCCTCGTCCGCCAGCTCGCTCGCCCGCGCGATCGCGCCGTCGACGCCTAACAGGCCCGGATACGTCACCTTGCCGAGCGCCGCGTCGCGCCCGGCGGTCTTGCCGAGCTGCTCCGACGTCGCGGTCGCATCGAGCACGTCATCGGCGATCTGGAACGCGAGGCCCACCGATTCCCCATAGCGATCCAGGGCCTGCGCGCGGGGGCCGCTGGCGCCCGCGGCCGTGGCCCCAATGCGCACCGATGCCGCGATGAGCGCACCCGTTTTCGCGCGGTGGATCTGCTCGAGATCCGCGAGCGTCAACGCCTTCCCTTCTCCCTCGAGATCCAGCAGCTGTCCGCCCACCATGCCCCCCGCGCCCGACGCTCGCATCAACTGTCGAACGATGCTGCCGCATGCCTCCAGGGGCAACCCGAGTGCGCGCGCGCCGGCGAGCGCCGTACGCGCGGCGAAGGGGACCATCGTCACACCCGCGATCGTGGCGGTGGTCACCCCGTAGACACGGTGGACCGTCGGGCGACCTCGGCGCACGCTGTCGTTGTCCATGCACGGAAGGTCGTCGTGAACGAGCGAGTACGCGTGCACGATTTCGACCGACGCGGCGAGAAGGCTCGCGTCCCCTTCCCCACCAGCGGCACGGTAGACGGCCCAGACGAGCAACGGGCGAAGCCGTTTGCCGCCGCCGAGCATGCTGTATCGAACCGCGTCGGCGATCGCGGCCGGAACACCGGTGAGCCCACGATCGCAGACGTCGGTGAGCGCCTGCTCGATTGTCCGCTGCGCGGCCGCCAGTGATGCGGGCGCTTCGTCAGCCGCCAAGCGGATCGAGCCGGAACGTCCCATCGGCCTGCTCGAGAAGCTGCTGCACGCGCCCTTCCGCTTGCGCGAGCCCTTCGGAGGCGCTGCGCACCCGCGCGATGCCTTCCTCGAACAGCTCGAGCGCGCGGTCGAGCGGCAGGTCGTTGCGTTCCAGCTCGGCGACGATGGTGTCGAGGCGGGAAAGGTGATCGGCGAACGTCATAAGGTGTCGAGGGTGTCGAGGGTGTCGAGGGTGTCGAGGGGGCGGCGCGTCGAGTTCTCGGCGCGTGCCCCGACTTCCCCATCGCGCAACAGAAGCGTGAACGCATCCCCCGTGCTGAAGTCGTCAACGCTCGACAGGGTTCGGCCCTCGGGGTCGCGCGCGACGGCGTAGCCGCGGGCCAGCGTCGAGAGCGGGCTCAGCACATCGAGGCGCGCCGCGAGCGTCTCCAGGCGCGCGCGGTGACGCTCCGTCGTCCGGCGCGCTGCGCGCGCCATGTCACGCGTCGCGTGCTCGAGCCGGGCGCGGGCATTCGACAACGTTCGCTGCATGGCATCCCGCAACGCCATCGCGTAGCCGCCTAACGCCTCGCGCATGTCGGCGAGCACCGGGATCGCCGCCTCGGCGGCCGCCGACGGGGTCGCCGCTCTCAGGTCGGCGACGAGATCGCAGAGCGTGACGTCGATTTCATGCCCCACCGCCGAGATCGTCGGCATCGGACACATCGCGAGGGCGCGAGCGACGCGCTCGTCGTTGAAGGCCCACAGGTCGTCGCGCGCGCCGCCGCCGCGTCCCACGATCACCGCATCGCAGTCGCTCCATCGCGAGACGCGCTCGATGGCGGCGACCAGCTCCTCGGGTGCGCCGTCGCCCTGCACCTTGGCCGGGACGACGACGAGCTCCACGAGCGCGCAGCGCCTCCGAGCGACGGCGATGATGTCGCGGAGCGCAGCTCCGTCGGGGCTGGTGATGACCGCGACGCGCCGCGGATACCGCGGGAGCGGTCGCTTGCGCTCGGGGGCGAGCAGCCCGTCCGCCTGGAGCCGGGCCATCGCCATCTCCATCGCCTTGCGCCACAGGCCATCGCCCTCCGCCTCCATCTTCGCGACGACGAACCGCATGTCGCCGCGGGAGGGATAGACCGTCAGGCGACCGAACGCCAGCACCTGCATCCCCTCGTCAGGCGGAGCGGGAATGCGGAACTGCTCGGTCCGCCAGACGACGCAGCGAACCTGTGCCGAGGAGTCGCGCAGGCAGAAGTACCAGTGCCCGTTGCGGTGAGCCTTGAAATCGGTCACCTCGCCGCGAATCCACAGGGGGAGGAACGCACCTTCCACGATCTCGCGCGCGAGGTTGTTGAGCGCGCTCACGCTGATGGCAACGTCTTCCGGCCGCGGACGCAGGCGACCCGGCGCGCGACGCGCGCGCTCGGTCATCTCGCGCGGGGGTGAGCCCTCGCCGAACAGGTTCGGCTCGCTCACACGCGACGACGCGCGCGTGCGCCCGCGCCGCTGCGTCATGCGTGTATGCGCATGGCGGCGCGCAGCGTGTTGGAGAGCAGCATCGCGATCGTCATGGGCCCGACTCCCCCCGGCACCGGGGTGATCTTCGACGCAACCTTGCGCACGCCCTCGAAGTCCACGTCGCCGACGAGCGAATAACCCTTCTTCGACGACGGATCATCCACGCGATTCACTCCGACGTCGATGACGACCGCGCCAGCCTTCACCATGTCGGCGGTCACCATTCTCGGGCGACCGATCGCGACGATGAGAATGTCGGCGCGCTTCGCATGCTCGGCGAGATCGGGCGTGCGGGAGTGACAGACGGTCACCGTCGCGTTGCCGCCGGGCGCGTTCTGCACGAGAAGTGACGCCATCGGCTTCCCGACAATGTTGCTGCGCCCGATGATGACGCAATGCTTCCCCGCGGGATCGGCGGAGCTGCGCAGCAGGAGCTGAAGCACTCCGGCCGGCGTGGCCGGAGAGAACCCGTCGCGCTCACCGATGAACACCTTGCCGACGTTGATCGGGTGAAATCCGTCCACGTCCTTCTCGGGGAGAATGCGCCTGACGACAGCCTCGGCATCGATCTGCTTCGGCACCGGCATCTGCACGAGAATGCCGTGGATCGTCGGGTCGGCGTTGAGCGTGTCGATCTGACGGAGAAGCTCCGCCTGCGAGGTCGAGGCATCGAGCCGCATCGTCACCGAGTGCATCCCGGCTTCCTCGCACGCCTTCCCCTTCATGCGCACGTACACCTGGCTGGCCGGATCGTCGCCGACGAGAATCACCGCCAGCCCGGGGCGCACGCCACGTGCGCGAAGCGTGTTTACCTGCTTCGCCACCTCGGCGCGGATCGACGCGGAGATGGCGGTGCCATCGATGATCTCAGCGGGCAAAGTCCACCGCCCTCGTCTCGCGGATGACCACGACCTTGATCTGCCCCGGATACTGAAGCTCCGTCTCGATGCGCCGAGCGATTTCCTCGGAGAGCGATGTCATGCGGACGTCGTCCACCTCGTCGGGTCGGACGACGACGCGCACTTCCCGCCCCGCCTGAATGGCGAAGACTTTCTCCACGCCACGGTAGCTGCCGGCGATCTTCTCGATTCCCTCGAGGCGCTTCACGTACGTCTCGAACGCCTCACGACGCGCGCCCGGACGCGATCCGGAGATCGCATCGGCCGCCTGCACGAGCACCGAGATCTCGCTCTCGTGAGGCACGTCGTCGTGGTGTGCGGCGATGCAGTTCACCACCAGTGGATTCTCTCCATACTTCGTGGCCACTTCCACCCCGAGCTGCACGTGCGTCCCTTCGTGCTCGTGCGTGAGGACCTTGCCGATGTCGTGCAGCAGCGCGCCACGGCGGGCCATGGCCGCGTCGAGCGACAGCTCCTGCGCCATGATCCCGGCGAGGTGGGCGACCTCCTTCGAGTGCAGCAGGATGTTCTGGCCGTAGCTCGTACGGTAATGCATCCGTCCGACGAGCTTGACGAGCTCGGGATGCATCCCGTGAATCCCGGACTCGTACACGGCCTGCTCGCCCATCTCCTGAATCGACTGCTCCACCTCCTTCCGCGACTTCGCGACCACCTCTTCGATGCGCCCCGGGTGGATGCGCCCGTCGGCGACGAGCTTCTGGAGCGACAGGCGGGCGACCTCGCGCCGCACGGGGTCGAAGCCGGAGACGACGACGGTATCGGGCGTGTCGTCGATGATGACGTCCACGCCGGTCGCCAGCTCGAACGCGCGAATGTTGCGCCCCTCGCGACCGATGATCCGCCCCTTCATCTCGTCGTTCGGCAGCGCGACCGACGACACCGTGATCTCGGCGGTGTGGTCGGCCGCCACCCGCTGGACCGCCAGGGCGACAATCTTCTTGGCCTCGCGCTCGGCGTTGCGGCGGGCCGTCTCACGGATCTCACGAATGCTGTTGGCGGCGTCCGCCCGGGCCTGCTCCTCCATGCGGCCGATCAGCTCCGCCTTCGCCTGCTCGGCGGACATTCCCGCCAGCGCCTCCAGGCGGCGGCGCTCGTCGGAGAGCATGCGATCGAGCTCGGCATCGCGCTCCGAGACGCTCTTCTCCTTCCGTCCGAGCTCGCTCGCGCGGCGGCCGATTTCCTTGTCGCGCTGCTCGAGGATGTCGAACTTGCGGTCCAGAGCGGTCTCGCGCTCCTGAACCCGCTTCTCCGCCCGCTCGATCTCCTCGCGGCGGCGGGCGGCTTCGCCTTCCCAGGATTCGCGAAGCTTGATCGTCTCTTCCTTCCCGGACAGCACCGCCGACTTGCGCAGCGTATCCGCTTCGCGCTGGGCCTCATCGACGATCCGCTTGGCCGTCTCCTCCGCGCTCGCCCGGGCGGCGGCCTGGGCCTTCCGCTCGCCACTCCGGCCAGCCACCCTGCCAACAAAGAAAAAGGCCGCGGAGGCGAGGATGGCGAGCGCGCCCAACGCGGCATAGATCGCGGTATCGGTCATGTATTTATGCTCCAACGCGACCGTGGTTCGTCGCGGAGTCGGGAAGAACACCGTTGGGCCGATCCAGCCCCTCTGAAGCGCACCGCTCGATCTTGCGCCGGCGAAGGGCGCGTGACGGAACGGGCTAACTACAAAGGGCGCTTGGGTCTACGCCAAACGCGGTGACCGGGGAGAAACTACGTGCCGGCCCAACAAAAGGCAACGCGGGCGTCAGCGCTGTACCGGGATCTCTCCGCTCGCGCGCTTCGCCGGGGGGAGTCGGCGACGAATCTCGGCGCTGAGCTGACGCATGCCCTCGGCGATTTCCTCGGCATCGGCCCGGGCGCGGAAGAGGTCGTCGGTGATCTGGAGAGCGGCGAGGATGGCCGCCTTGCGCGTCTCGGCCACGTGTCCGCCGTCCATCAGCTCGCGGATGGCCCGGTCCACGTATTCGGCGACGGCGCGGGTGTGCTCGGGGGTCGCGTCGCTGCGGATCGTGTAGTCCTCGCCGACGATGGTAACGCGGACACTGCTCTTGCGCCCATTCATCGTGCTGCCCCCTTCTCACCTTGCTGGCGGAGGAAGCGGGTGCGCTCGAGCAGCTGAGCGACGCGGTCCCTGGCGGTATCGAGACGGGCACGGAGCTCCGCGTTCTCCCGCTCGAGCGCGGAGGTGTGTTTGCCTGATCCTTTGGCGGGCGGGCCCTCGCCCTCGAGCTCCTTCACCCGGGCCTCGGCCGTCTGGGCGCGACGGCGCCACCCCGCCATCTCCTCGGCGAGCTGGCCGATGAGATGCGCGAGGTCCCGAAACGCCGTCAGGTCAGGCCGTTCGCTGTCTGACACCAAGCTCCTCCTCGAGGGCCCGCAGCAGCTTCTCTCTCCGCCCGGAGACTTCCTTGTCGCGAAGGGTGCGCTCCGGATGCCGGAACGTCAACCGCCACGCAATGCTGCGCGTCCCCTCCGGGACGCCGGTGCCTCGAAACTCGTCGAACAGCACCAGCCGCTCGAGCAGCTCGCCGGCGTGTTGGCGGATGACGTCCTCCACCTTCGCCGCCGGCATGTCGTTCGGCACGAGAAGGGCGAGATCGAACTCGGCGGCCGGCGTCACGGGAAGCGGTCGGAAACGCGTCACCGCCGCCGGCCCGCGGGTGCCAGTGTCCGATGTCGCGTACGCCGACTGGCCGGGCGCCGCGACATCATCGGAGGGAACGACCTCGAGCGTGATCTCCACGCCATAGGCTTGCGCCGCCCACACCGGAGCGTCGAGCGCCACCCGCGTGACCTCGCCGACGCGGCGACCATCGATCTCGATGCGCCAGAGGACGTCGCCCTCGTCAGGCACGAGGGCGGATTTGCTCCGGGGGAATGCCGTCTCGAGGATCAGCTCGGCGAGGCCCTTCGCGTCCCATTCGTCGAACGCCGGCGGCTTGGGATCGGTGAAGTGCGGCGGCCTGCGCGCGCCGATGATGAGCGCGGCGACGCGCACCTCCTCGTGAGGCAGCCGGCGGTTCGAAGGCGCAAACGCGTTCCCGATCTCGAAGATGCGGATGTTCGGCTGCATGTGCGCCAGGTTGTACTCCGCGCGCTTCGCCAGCGACTCCATGACGTTGCGGCGCAGATACGCCTCGTTCTCGGCGAGCGGATTGTGCACGCGGACGTAGCCTTCGCCCCCGCTGACGAACGGCATCGGGCGCACCTCGTACAGCCCCGCGCCAGCGAGCGTCTGACGCAACCGTGATGCGAGCAACTCGATGGGCGCATCGGGAACCGTCCCCGCACGGAACGGGCGCAATTCGCTCGGGAACGCGCCGTACCCGTGCAGGCGGGCGACCTCCTCGATGAGGTCGACCTCCAGCGTCATGTCGACGCGCCAGGAGGGCGGGATGAC
>DASRHU010000271.1:0-31549 GCA_035650335.1 Gemmatimonadaceae bacterium
GGCTGGAACAGGCCCAGCTGCTCGTCCGATTTTCTCGGTCGTTCATCGGATGCACTCGAAGCGACGAGGTGCCCGCCTTCCAGTCGCGAGAGGATCGTCCGTGCCCGCGTGAGCACCGCCGGCGGGAGGCCGGCGAGCCGACCCACCTCGATGCCATACGAGCGATCAGCGCCGCCGGGACGAAGCCGGTGCAGAAAGAGCACCTCGTCACCGATCTCGCGCACGTCCACGGTGAAGTTGCGAACGGCAGCGAGCTCATCGGCGAGCTGCGTCAGCTCGTGGTAGTGCGTGGCAAAGATCGTCTTGCACCGCACCGTGTCGTGCAGATGCTCGCTCACCGCCCACGCGATCGACACGCCGTCATACGTCGACGTCCCGCGTCCAATCTCATCGAGCAGCACCAGACTTCGCCCCGTGGCGGTGTGCAGGATCGCGCTCGTCTCCGCCATCTCGACCATGAAGGTCGACTGCCCGCGCACCAGGTTGTCGCTCGCCCCCACACGCGTGAACACGCGGTCGACGACCCCAATCCGCGCGCGTTGTGCCGGAACGAAGCTCCCCACCTGCGCGAGCAACACGATCAGCCCCACCTGGCGCAGGATCGTGGACTTTCCGGCCATGTTCGGCCCGGTGAGCACGATGAGCCGCGCGTCCTCCGTCAGCGTCACGTCATTCGGAATGAACTTGTCGCGCGGCATCATCCGCTCGACGACGGGATGCCTGCCGCCGACGATCTCGAGCGCAAACTCGTCCGTCATCTCGGGACGCGTATACCCCTCGCGCTCGGCGACCTCGGCGAGCGCGGCAAGCACATCGAGCTGGGCCACGATCGTCGCTGCGCACTGGAGGCGAGCGATCTGAGCGCCCACCCGCGCTCGTAGCCCCTCGAACAGCTCTCGCTCGCGAGTTTCGATGCGCTCCGACGCCGTGAGCACCTTCTCTTCGAACTCCTTCAGCTCGGGCGTGACGTAGCGCTCAGCACCGGCGAGCGTTTGTCGGCGCTGATAGTCATCCGGCACGAGTCGCGTGTTGGCGTTCGTCACCTCGATGTAATAGCCGAACACCTTGTTGTACCCGACCTTCAGCGACGCAATCCCGGTGCGCTCGCGTTCGCGCGACTGGATACTCGCTATGCCGTCGCGCCCACCGTCTCGTATGGCGCGCAGCGCATCCAGCTCGCTGTCGACCCCCGCCCGGACAGCGGACTCATCGCCGATCGCCGCCGGCGGACGCTCGACGAGCGTGCTCGCCACATCGCTCGCGAGGTCGGCGCACGCGTCCCAGCGCGCGAGAATGTCGCGCAGCACTCCGCGGGGACCGATGCGCTGGAGGGCCACCTCCACCGCGGGCAGACGACCTAACGAGGTCCCCAGCGCGCCAACCTCGCGCGGCGTAGCGCGTCCAGCCGCTGTCTTCCCCGCCAGGCGCTCGATGTCGCGCACGCCATCGAGCGCCTCACGAAGCGCCTGGCGCGCGATGAGGTCGTCCGCCAGGGCGCCGACCGCGTCGAGCCGCTCGTCGATCGCGTCACGAGCCACGAGCGGTGTCAGCACCCACTGACGAAGGAGCCGCGCCCCCATCGGCGTGACGGTGCGGTCGATCACCCCCAGCAGGGTGCCCGCGATGCCGCCGCCGCGCATTGACTCCACGAGCTCGAGGTTGCGCCGCGTCATCTCATCGACCGGCATCGTCGAGCCAGTGCGCTCGACGACCGGACGGGCGAGATGCGGGACGCCACCTGGCTGGAGGTCGCGGAGATAGCGCAGCAGCGCTCCCGCCGCCGAGACGGCGAGGTCGTCGTCGTGTCCAATGCCCAGGCCATCCAGCGACTGAACACCGAACTGCTTTGCCAGCTCGGGCCGAGCGAGCGCCGCGTCGAATTCCCAGGGCTCGCGCTCGGTGATGAGAGCGTCCTCGTCCCCCGACCCGCCGCGAACCGCCACCGGCACTCGTGCCCCCTTCGGCAAGACCATCTCCGTGGGCGCCAGCCGCGCGAGCACCGCATCCAGATCGCCGACCGGAACGATCGCCAGCCGCAGCTCGCCGGTAGAGACATCGGCCGCGGCGAGACCGGCGCGATCCCGCTCCACGATCATCGCGCACAGATAATTGTTGCGCGCGCCGTCGAGGAGATCATCGGCGAATGCGGCCCCGGGGGTGATCGTCTCGATCACTTCGCGCCGGACGATTCCCTTGGCCGCGCGCGGATCCTCCACCTGCTCGCAGATCGCGACCCGGTAACCCTGCTTGACGAGTCGTCGCAGGTATTCGTTGACCGCCTTCACCGGGACACCGGCGAGCGGTACATCCGATGCCCCACCATTGTGACGGGCGGTCAAGGTGAGGCCGAGAACGCGCGAAGCTGTTTCGGCGTCCTCGTAGAACATCTCGTAGAAATCACCCATCCGGAAGAAAAGGATCGCGTCCTGATGGCGCGCCTTGATCTCCCGGTACTGCTCCATGAGGGGCGTTGCCGCCTCTCGCGGGGTCACGGCGATTCGGCCTCCGTTACGAACGCATCGATTCTCTTCGCCTTGAGCGCGCGCACCGCCTTGGCGGCGTCCTCGCGCGATGCATATCGCCCGACCCGCACCCGCCACAGCGCGCCCACTCGTACGACACGGGCCGCCTGCCCCCGCGCGCGCATCTGTCGCTGCTTCGCGTCGGCATCAGCGCGCTTGGCAAACGCGCCAACCTGCACCGTGTATGCGCCGGCGCTCCGCGCACGTGGGGGAGGCTGAGTCGCGACAGCACCCGGTCGCACCGGCATTGCGCGCGTCGATTCCGCTGCCGGCGCCCGAACGACGACGGTCGTATCGACGCCTTCGCACCGCTGCGCGTAGTAGTCGAGCTGATTTCGCATCTCCACCGCCTCGGTCGGCGTATGACGACGCGAATCCTCGAGTCGCGCGCACGCCCGCGGGAAGTTGCCCTCGTC
This sequence comes from Gemmatimonadaceae bacterium, assembly GCA_035650335.1. Lineage (GTDB taxonomy): Bacteria > Gemmatimonadota > Gemmatimonadetes > Gemmatimonadales > Gemmatimonadaceae > JAICNG01. The sequence continues at coordinate 2,939 of DASRHU010000271.1, forward strand.
GAAGTGCACGCGCGCCATCCAGAAGCTTGCCCGTGCACGCGATGGCCCCGTCGGATGCTCCCGGACGACGCGCTCGAGATGCTGCATCGCTTGCCTCCGATCGCCGCGGGCCAGCTCGAGCTGCGCGAGCCCGACGAGTGCACTCTCGGAACGCTTCGACAGCGGAAACTCGATGATGATGCGCTTGTAGTCACGCTCGGCGTCGGCTGCGGTCGCCGCCAGCGCGGCTCGCCAATAGAGCGCCTCCACGTAGCGCGGTGAGCCTTCCGGGGCCGCCGCCAGCTCACGCGCGATGATGGCGCGCCCCTCGGCGCCCTTCCCCTCGACCACGAGTCGCTGCGCAGCCAGGAAAGTGGTGTCGGTTTTGGTGGCGTCGGACTGTGCCGCAATCGACGTGAGCGGCACGAGGAGCAAAACACCTGGCAGTAGCAGTAGCGCGCGCATGAGACGCATTCGGTGAGTCTGGTTAAGCCGATCGACCGTCGGGTGAGCAGATGGAGAGGATGGCGGTGGCGATGACGCGATCCTCCGACGAGACACGTGTGTCCTTCAGGGCAATGTCCGCATCATACAGTAGTGCAAGCGCGCGATCCACGGCGCGCGTATCCCAGCGCTCGACGTGACGCGCCCATGACCTCACGGCGTCACTCCAGGGCCGCCCGGCCATCACGCTCCCCGCCGCCTTGAGAAAGTCCCAGTATTCGGACTCCAGCGCACGCCCGGATGTTCCCCGCTCGGCGCGAAGCGCCGCGCCGTATCCCAGTCCCAGCATCTGCGCCGTCAGCGCCATCACCACCTGAACACCGGTGAGCTTGGGCTGCTCCATGATCTGGGGGAGAATGGCCAGTGCGCCGGCCGCATCCCGGCGCGCCACATGATCCAGCAGATCCCCCAGCGTTTCCCCGCGACGCACGCCGACCACGGCGGTAACGGCGTCCTCACCGATCTCACCACCGGACGCGTAGCTCACCAGCTTGTCGATCTCGGCGGCCAGGGCAGGCAAGTCGTTGCCCACGGCCCCGATCAGCATGGCGCACGCCTCGGAAGTAATCGCAGTGCCATGCTCGCGGCTCGTGTGGTGAACGACCCACCTGGGCAGGCGATCTCCGGTGAGCGGCGCGAATTCGACCGGAAATGACCGGGCCCGGATCTCCGCGTCGTCGCCCGTCCTGGTATCGCCCGCCGGCGCTGGGGCGACCATCACCAGCAACAGGTCGGGCGCGGGCCGGGCGAGGTAGCGCTCGAGCGCACCGCGCGTGTCCTTCTTCATGGCGTGGACATCGCGCAGCACGACCACCCGACGATCGGCCATCATCGGCGGCGTTCCAAGCAGGGAGCCGAGCGTTTCGGCATCCAGCTCCGACGCGGCCCGCACATCGAGGTTGAAATCCCGCGTAGCCGGATCCACCGCGCTCGCGATCAGGTCGCGAAGCGCGTCCTCCTTCAGGTAGTCATCGGCACCGTGAAGGTAGTACACGGGCTCGAAAGGGCCGCGCGCGCGAATCGCGTTGCGCAGCGCCTTCTCGGCGTCAGGGGCCGGCATCCGGACAATATAGCGCTTAAGGCGGACCGTACCCCGTGTTCACGCCGTCGCCGCACGGAGCGGCGACCGGACGCGGACCCGGCGGGTCCTCGTCATCAACTTCGTCGCGGAGTGATTCCAATCGAGCGCGAAGCTCGCGGATCGTTCGCGCGTGCTCGCGCCGCCCCGCGAGATTGTTGACCTCATCGGGGTCGTTCGCGAGATCGTACAGCTCCCATTCCTCGGGATGCTCCCAGAAATGGATGAGCTTCCATCGCGCCGTCCGTACACCGCGGTGCTTTCGCGCGCAGTGCTCGGCCGGATACTCGTAGTACTCGTAGAGAAACGCGTCGCGCCACGGGGCGTTAGGCTGCCCGGTGAGGATCGGCACCATGCTGCGTCCGTGCATCCACCCCGGGACGGGAACTCCCGCCAGCTCGAGCAGCGTCGGCGCGACGTCGGTGTTGAGCACCATGTGCTCGCGATCGACCGTCCCCTTGCGCGCACGCGCGGGAAAGCGGACGAGCATCGGAACGCGGATCGACGGCTCGTACATCAGGCGCTTGTCGAAGAGCCCGTGTTCGCCGAGGAAGAATCCGTTATCGGACGTGTAGATGACGATCGTGTTTTCGGCGAGTCCGTCACGATCGAGCGCATCGAGCAGCCGGCCGACGTTCTCGTCCACTGACAGCAGCACGCGATAGTAGTTCTTCACCAGATGCTGCAGGTTCAGCCGCTTTCGCTCCTCGACCGGAAGCGACTGGTCGACGCCGCGATCACGAAAGTCGGGCATGTCGGCGATCGCCATCTCGGCACGGCGCAGCGCCTCCGGCCGGCCAGCGAGCTTGTCCTCGAAGGTCCGCGGAAGCGGGATCTCGATGTCCTCGTACATGCGCGCGAACCGCTCGGCGGGCATCCACGAGCGGTGCGGCGACTTGAATTGATAGAGGAGGCAGAAGGGGCGATCGCGCGGGCGATCCCGCAGAAAGAGCAACCCCTGGTCGCCGACCACGTCATCGGCGTGGCCGCGAAGCTTGAGGCGCACACCATTGGCGATCATCTCGGGATCGTGGTAGGCGCCCTGCCCGGGGAACACCACCCATCGATCGAAGCCGCGAGGGTCCGAGCGGAGATGCCATTTGCCGATCAACGCCGTGTGATAACCCGCCTCGCGAAGGAGATCGACGAACGTGACCTGCTCGGCCGGCAACCCCGGCTGGTTGTAGTATTGCGGCCCGCCGCCATTCGTGATCACGCCGTGCGCATGCGAGTACAGCCCGGTGAGGATTGTCGCCCGGCTCGGTGCGCACAGGGCATTCGTGACGAACGCATCGACGAATCGAACACCTTCGGTGGCGAGTCGATCGATGTTCGGCGTCTTGAGAATCGTGTTGCCGGCCGAGCTGAGGGCGTCGTGCCGCTGATCGTCCGTCATGATGAACACGATGTTCGGCGCCGCACGGCCAGGCTGGAGTGCCGGAAGCGACTTCGCGTCGACCCCGAGCGCAGCCAGCGCGCCGAGGGTCTTTAACGCGTCTCGACGTGATACCTTGGCGACAGATTCTCGAGGCACAGCTTCTGTCATCTGAAATCTGTTATCTGAATTCTGACATCTTTGCCGTCAACAAAAAAACCCCTGGCGAAGATGCCAGGGGATCGCCACCGGTCAAGTTATACCGTGATCTCAGCGCGACAGTGTCGCGAAATGCGCTTCCGCGTTCACGAAGTGCAACGTCGCCTGCTCAGCGAGCACCGCCGCCGACCACATCGGAATCCCGGTGGATGACGCCGCGACAAAGGGATAGTCGACGAGTGGCGGCTGTATCTCGGGCGCCGTGGCGACCACCGGCTCGAGCATGAGATCACGCCGTATCTCGGTCCAGCGCAGCATCGATGCGGCGACGAATCCGAGCGCGATGACACCAGCGGCGGCCACGAACGCCGCCATGCCCGGCGCGCGGAACAGCTCTCCCTCTTCGGGCCGACCCAAGGCTCTCAGCCGCGCCTGCAGGCGCTTCGCGAATTCCGCGGAGGGTTGAACCGGCGCGAGGTTGCGGAACACGAGAAGCCCGCGGCGCAACGCCGTGTCGTGTCTCGCACACTCGCCACACTCGGTCAAGTGACGCTGCATCGCCACCATGTCCGCGTCGGACATGGTGCCATCGACGAACTGGAGGTGACGCTCACGAAATTCCCTGCAATGCATAGCGTTGGGCTGTAGTCCGGGTGCTTCAGGCTGCTGGAGGTACCCGTTGAAGCGGGGTGAGTTCCGGCAAGAAGCTACTCTCGGGCCTGCCCTGAACACTAGACGCTGTGCGGCAGGAACGGGGGTCTGGCGGCGCTCGGCGATGCGCGAGGCTGCTGTGTTGAAGGGGGCAGGACCGCTCATTCGGCAGCCGTGTCCGCCACCGGCGGACCAGCGGAGGAAGGCCCTCTGCCACGATCAAATTATCGCGCACCTGGGGACTTGCGGCAAGGCCCGGGGCGTCCCGCATAGTCGCCGGCCGAAAACCAGAACCACAGAACCTGGAGGCATGAATGCGTGTGCTAGTGATGCCGATGGGAGGCAGACGATGACCGAGCATGCCGTGGTGATCGCCGGCGGAGGTCCGACAGGCCTGATGCTGGCAGCCGAGCTGGCGTTGGCGGGCGTCGACGTCGTCATCGTCGAGCGGCGCGCCAGCCAGGACCTCGCGGGGTCACGCGCGGGCGGTCTGCATTCGCGCACGATCGAGATCTTCGATCAGCGTGGAATTGCCGATCGGTTCCTCTCGAAAGGTCAGGTGGCTCAGGTCGCGGGATTCGGCCACATCCGCCTGGACATCAGCGACTTTCCCACGCGGCACAACTACGGGCTCGGGCTGTGGCAAAACCACATTGAGCGCATCCTCGCGGACTGGGTCTTCGAGCTGAGGGTGCCGATCCAGTACGGCGTCGAGGTCACCGGTTTCACGCAGGACGACGCTGGCGTCGACGTCAGGCTGTCCGACGGCCGGTTGTTACGGGCGGAATACCTCGCTGGATGCGACGGAGGACGCAGCCTCATCCGCAAAGCGGCAGGCATTGAGTTTCCCGGGTGGGACGCGACCACGAGCAGTCTCATCGCCGAGGTCGAGATGGCCGAGAAGCCTGAGCTGGGCATGCGCCGGGATGCGATCGGCATCCACGGAATCGGTCGCGTGGAGTACGAGATCCGCGACGGCCAGGTGGTTTACAAGGACACGGGTACGGTCCGCGTCATGGTCACGGAGCCTAACGTGGGACCCGCGACCCAACCCACCCTGCGCGATCTCAGCGAGGCGCTCATCAGGATCTACGGGACCGATTACGGCGTCCACAGTCCCACTTGGATCTCGCGATTCAGCGATACCACTCGGCAGGCTGCCGCGTACCGCGACAGACGCGTCTTGCTCGCCGGCGACGCCGCGCACGTGCACTCCCCCGTTGGTGGGCAGGGGCTCAACATCGGCGTGCAGGATGCCGTGAACCTGGGATGGAAGCTCGCGCAGGTGGTCAAGGGAATCTCACCCGACGGCCTCCTTGATACCTACCACGCCGAGCGCCATCCGGTCGCCGCGCGCCTGCTTCGCAACACGATGGCGCAGGTCGCGCTGCTCCGCACGGACGACCGCACCAGCGCCCTGCACGAGGTCATGACGGAGCTCCTCGGCATGCACGAGCCGCGCAAACGATTCGCGGCGATGATGGCCGGCCTGGACATTCGCTACGACCTGGGCGAAGGCCACCCGCTGCTGGGACGCCGCATGCCCGATCTCGACCTGGTCACCGACGACGGAACACGACGCGTCTTCACTCTTCTGCGCGATGCCCGCCCGCTGCTGCTCAACTTCGGTGAGCCCCGCGGGCTCGACGTCACTCGATGGAGGAATCGCGTTCAGCTGATCGAAGCCGAATGCGTTGGAGCGTGGGAGCTCCCGGTGATCGGGACGGTCACCGCTCCCACCGCTGTCCTGGTTCGGCCTGACGGATATGTGGCCTGGGTTGGAGACCCGCCTCAGCCGGGGCTCATCGACGCGTTGACCAGCTGGTTCGGACCGCCTGCTACGCCTTGAGCGCCCCAAAGCGAGGAACCCCCGGAGAGCCGATGGGGCTTCCGGGGGTCCCTGCCTGCAACCTGTGAGCGCGTTGTTTCTACTCTAATCCAGGCTCTATGATCGCCGCGAACGAGTTCCGTGCGCGATTCAACCGACTCTTCACCGTTCCGAGATTACACCCCGTAATCTCCGCGATTTCCTCGTACGACTTCCCCTCGAGCTCACGCAGTACGAACACCTGTCGGTGGTGCTCCGGCAGCTGAGCGACCGACGACTCCACGAGCTCACGCAGGTGACGCTTCCGGTACATGTCGTCCGGCCGCGCCGTGGAATCTTCGAACTGCAGAGGACGATCGTCCTCCTGCCACGGCCGTCGAATGGCCTGAAAAAGGACAAGCGGATTCCGCGACCGATTGCGCAGCTCGTTTTTCGCCAGATTCGACGCGATCGTGTAGATCCAGGTCGAAAACTTCTTCGATTGGTCGAAACGGTGCAGGTGGCGGTACACTCGGATGAAGACCTCCTGCACGAGATCCTCAGCCCTCTCCCGGTCGCCGATGGTGCGGAACACGAAGTTCAGGAGACGGGTCTGGTAGCGCTCGACGAGCTCCTGGAACGCACGCTCCTCCCCGCCCAGAAACGCCCCCACCACCCCCGCATCATCCATGGAGTGCAGCCGTTCTCGAACGGTTACACCCCGCGCCGGCACAGTGTGCTTCAGCGCGACTTCAGCCATTGGTCGGTCCCTCGACAGCGAAAAGGGTGACTTCTTCGACGAGACAAAATCGGGTCGTTGATTCTCCTCGTGTGAGACGTTCCTGAGGAAAAGCAGGGGCCATGCCGCATTGCGCTCCGTCGCGTATGGCTGCGCAATGCCATGTAAATCAACGATTTAGGGAGGTGAACAGCCGTTGCCAAATATAGCGAATAGATGCCGAACTGTCCACTTCCCGTGACAATCAGTCGTGACAGTTTCCTCCGTTTGGACATCTCCAGCAATACTTACGTCGCCAGGCCATTTCTGGATCCGGTCTTCACCGCCCCGCGCGAAAGCCAGCCGCGTATAGAATCCCGAGCGCCGTCTTGCCGTCCTGAATCACCCCGTCCCTTATCATCTCCAGGGCCCGCGAAAGGGGCACGGGCTCGACCGTCAGGAATTCGTCAGTCTCGTGGCTCGTCTCGCCGTGTGTCAGACCAGCCGCCATGAAGAGGTGTATCCGCTCATCGGTGAAGCCCGGCGTGGTGTACATGGTGTACAGGTACTCGATCCGCTCCGCGGTGCATCCCGTCTCCTCCTGAAGCTCCCGTCGCGCACAGTCGGCGGGATCCTCCCCCGGATCGAGACGGCCAGCCGGTAGCTCATACAGGAAGCCGTTGGCCGCGTACCGATACTGCTTGATGAGCAACAGCTGCGGATCTTCGCCGGCGGGGTCGGACAGGAAGGGCACCACCGCGCTCGCCCCGGAGTGCCGAATCATCTCCAGCTCGCCCACCGATCCGTCCGGGAAACGGACCCGGTCTACATCGAGGTTGAGCACCCTCCCCGTGTAGATCCGCCGGCTCTCCAATGCGCCTGGGTTAATCACCCTCGGCTCCTCGTGGAAGTCACACGCTCCTTAGCGCCTGGAGTTTCCGGTCGCGTCGTAGGTCTGAAGTGGACCGAGGTCGATCGCGGCGAGTGGCTCCCGTATCACGGCGGGGTCCCCGACGGCGACGAGCTGCAGCTCCTCCGGGTGGAGGAAGTCTCGCGCGGCACGGAGCACGTCCGGCGCGGACACCGCGTGCACACGATCGCGATAGGTATCGAAATAGTCGGCAGGGAGACCGTACACGACCATCGCGGTCAGCGCACGAGCGATGGCGGCCGTTGTCTCGTACCGAATCGGGAACACGCCCTCGAGATAGCTCGTCGCCAGTGACAGCTCCTCGGCGCTCACCTTCTCCGAGCGCATCCGCTCGATCTCCTTCAACACCTCGGCGGCCGCGGCGGCGGTGACGTCGCTTCGCACCGCGCTCGCGACCACGAACGGCCCGGCCTGGCGTCGCCAGTCGAAGGCCGAGAAGGCACCGTACGTGTAGCCGTGCGCCTCGCGAAGATTGAGATTGATGCGCGACGAGAACAACCCGCCGAGCAGCATGTTCATCACCAGGGCGGCGAAATAGTCGGGGTGGGTCCGCGGAAGTCCGACATGCCCAATGCGCAGCTCCGACTGCGGTGCGTCCGCCTTCTCGACGAGATGGACCGCGCGCGTCCTGCGCGCGGGACGATCATCCGCCTCCACCGGTTCCGCACGCTGCGATCGCCACGACTCGAACCGTGTCCGCATCACTCGTAAGGCGTCTTCGATCGTCACATCCCCGACGATGATCGCCGTCGTGCTGCCGGGGCGATAGCGCGCCGCGTGAAATCCCACCACATCCGCGCGTTCGATCGCCGTGACCGAGCTTTCCGTCCCCCCGTCCGGCAGCGCGTATCGCGAATCGCTCGCGTAGAGGAAGCGGGCGAACATTTCATCGGCGAGACCGCGCGGCTCCGCCCGGCGCTGTAGAATCTCGGCGAGCCGCTCGGCCTTCAGTCGTTCCAGCTCACGCTCGGGGAGGGCCGGCTCCCGAATGACCTCCGCCACCAATGCCATCGCGTCAGACAACCGTGAGGAGAGCACGGTCGTCGCGAGAATACCGCTGTCCCACTCGGCATCGGCTTCCATTGAGGCGCCGAGTCGCTCGAGACTTTCCGTGAGCGCGTCTCCATTTCGAGCGGCGGTTCCTTCGAGCAGCGCGCGCGCGGTGAGCCTCGCTACTCCGTCACGGCCGGGTGGCTCGGCGACGGCACCGGCGTCGCTCACGAACGACACCGTCACCACCGGCAGCTTCGATACCGGAACGATGAGGAGCGATAACCCGTTGTCGAGCGTCGCGCGCTCGACGTGCGGGAAGTGGTACGGCCTGGGCGGTCCCGGAGCGGGGCGGTCAGCCGAGCCTCGCGCGGAGGATGCCGTCGACGCGGTCAGGAGCCGACCTCCACGCGCGTGCGCTCGTCGACCTCGAGCGTGGGGGAGGCAGCCGCTGGCACGTACATCAGCGTCGCCCTGTTGTCCTCGCCCATCCGGTCGCGCACGAAGTCGGTCACCTGTGCGGCGGTAACGGCTCGGTAGCAGTCCACCTGTTCGTTGACCAGCGAAGGATCGCCAAAGTAGGTCGCGAACATCGACAGCTTGTCCGCCCGCTCACCCGCCGACTGCATCGACGTGACGAACGCCGTCTCGATGAGCGCGAGCGCGCGCCCGACCTCGTCTTCTGTCACGCCTTCGCCACGCACGGCCTCGACGACGTCCGCGACGGCTCCTTCGAGCGTTTCCGCGGCGATCTCCGGGCGCCCAGTGACATCGAGCACGAGTAAGTCCGCGCCTTTCGAGAGATCGAACGTGAACGCGGTCGCTTCGCTCGCCACCTCACGCTCGCGCATGAGGATTCGTTGCAGACGGCTCCCTTTTCCCAGTCCAAGGATGGCCGCCGCGACGCTGGCCGCGTAATACTCCTCGCTTCCGAACACCGGAGAGCGGAACGCGAGAAAAAGCCGCGGGAGCATGACGGCGTCGGGGACCGTCGCGCGCAGCCAGGTTCCAAAGCGCTCCGGGAGCGACATGTCGGGAAGCGGTGGTTTCCCTCCACTCGGTGGGATCGCGCCAAAGTACCGCCTGACGAGCTCGCGTGCCTCTGCCGGGTCGAAATCACCCGCCACCGACAGCACGGCGTTGTCCGGCGTGTAGTACGTCGCGAAGAAGTGCTCGACATCCTCGAGGCTCGCCGCCGTCAAATCCTCCATGGACCCGATCAGCGAATGGTGAAACGGGTGGCTTGGAGGATACGCGAGCGCGGGCAGCCGCTCCCACCACGTGCCGTACGGCTGATTGTCGACCGACCATCGACGCTCGTTCTTCACCACATCGCGCTGGGTGTCGAGCTTTTCCTGTGTCATCGCGGGCAGCAGCGCACCCATGCGGTCCCCCTCGAGCCAGAGCGCGAGCTCGAGCTGGTTCGACGGAAGCGTCTCGAAATAGTTGGTGCGGTCGAGCCAGGTCGACCCGTTCAAGGTCCCACCGGCACGCTGCACGAGCTCGAAGTGCTCGTTTGCCGCGACGTGCGCCGACCCTTGAAAGAGCATGTGCTCGAAGAGGTGAGCGAAGCCGGTGCGGCCCGGCCGCTCGTTGGCCGATCCGACGTGGTACCAGAGGTTCACGGCGACGATCGGAGCCGTGTGATCCTCGGAGAGCGTGACGAACAGCCCGTTGTCGAGGCGAAATGTCTCGATGGGAATGCGCATGTCGTAAGTAATCACCGACAGTCCTGTCTTGGAACCCCGCTTGGCTTGCCCTGCATGGACAAATGGCGACATTGTGAAGGGCGAATGCGGAATGCGGAATACGGAGGGTTGACGAGACCATCCGCGTTTCGCGCTCCATTCGCATCCAGGGGGTCATTGTCAATCCGCATTCCGCATTCCGCATTCGTTCACCATGCCCAGCTTCAAGGTCTCCGTCACGAAGGACTATCTCGTCTTTGCCTCCGCGCACTTCATTACGTTCGCGGGACATCGGTGCGAGCCGCTGCACGGCCATAATTACCGCGTCGCTGTCACGCTCGAGGGGGCGCTCGATGAGGAAAGCTGGTACGTCGTCGATTTTTCCGAGCTCAAGCGCATCATGCGCCGTCTCTGCGATGAGATCGACCACAAGATGCTTCTGCCGTTGCGCAATCCGAAGCTCGATGTGCGTGAGCGTGATGGATCGGTAATGGTCGCCTACGAGGGAAAGCCGAAATACGTTTTTCCCACCGAGGATTGCGCGCTTCTCGATATCCCGAACACCACGGTGGAGATGCTCGCGCAATACCTCGCCGGACGGTTGCGCGATGCCTTACGGGAGCTTGGCGTGACTTCGCTGGTGGCCCTGGAGCTCGAGGTCGAGGAGAACTTCGGGCAGTCGGCGACATATCGTGAGTCGCCCGTTGCCGACAATCCGAATCCCGCACCGGGACGGAGGAACTGAAGATGGCGGAACGCACTCTCACCGATCAGGAAGCCTCGCGCGCCCTGGGCGACTTGACCTCATGGCGCGCCGAGGGCGGTACCATTCGCCGGACGTATGAGACAGAGGGGTGGGGAACTACCCTCATGCTGGTCAACGCGATCGGATTTGTCGCCGAGGCCGCCGATCATCACCCCGATCTCGAAGTGTCGTGGGCGAAGGTCGCGGTACGTCTGTCGACGCACAGTGCCGGTGGCATTACCGACAAGGACATCGCGCTGGCTCGCGAGATCGAGCGTCTCGCCCTCTGGCGTCCGGAAGGCGGCGGTCCGTTGCGGGGAACGAAGCGAGCCTTCGTCAAGCGCGATGCCGCCCGATGAGCCGACCTAACGGCTCGTCGTCAGGCTCAGACCAATATGCAGGGTCCGCTCTGGGGCGGGCTCATAATACCGCCCCCCGGCTGCGTTCACCACGACCGAGCCGACGTATCGACGGTCGAAGACGTTCTGGACCCCCACGACCGGCACAAAGGCGGCATCGCCTAACGGCACGCGACCCCCGGCTCTGAGATTCGCGACGGCCCACCCCGCCGCGGTGGCGCTGTTCGCGTCGTCCACGAGCACGCGGCTCGACATAGTGCCTTCGGCGGTCAGGAACAACCGGTGCCAGCGCCATGTCGTGCTGGCCTGGACCTGATGCAGGGGAATTCCCGGGATCTTGTTGTCGTCGTACCGCGTCGTGACCCCTCCTGTCGTCACGGCGTAGTCATCGAATCGGAAATCGGAGTAGCTGTAGGATGATGCGAGCACCACCGGTCCAGCGCTGACTTCGAGTCCCGCCTCGAGTCCCAGCCGGGTGGTCCGCCCTGCGTTGCGGAAATACCGACGGCCCGCGCCCCCCGGAACCTCGAAAGGAATGAGCTCGTCGCGCACATCGGTCAGGAATCCGGCGACGTCGTAGCGAGCGCGCGATGCCACGATCCCCTTCACTCCGACCTCGAACGTGGTGGCGAGCTGCGGGTCGAGCTCACGATTGATCCCGCCTGCCCCTTCGGGCCGGTTACCCAGCTCGGTCGCCGTCGGCGTCTCGAAGGCGGTGGACATGTTCCCATAGACGGCGGTGAGTGCGCCGACGCGCGCGATGACGCCAGCCATCGGGCTCCACGACCGTAGTGTCCGCCGTCCGGAGTCATCCGGATTCTGCCCCGGTACGACGAACCGATCGTCGATGTCGAAGATTACGAAGTCCCCGCGCAGGCCTCCGTGCAGGTGAACGCGATCACCAATGGCGATTTCATCCCGCACGAACGGTCCGATGCTCGTGACCACCTCCTGCTGATCGAGCCGGAGCGATCCGTATTCGACGGTATCCGCCCGCGGGCACGTGGCCGTCGGGGTGGTGACCCCGTTGCAGTTCTCGAAGTTCTTGCGGTCGTCATCCAGACGCTGAATGTCGACGCCGGCGCTGATGCGGTGCCGGGTTCCGAGCAGTGAAACTGGCGACGTCACGCGCAGCGAGCTTCCGAATGTCGCTCGGTCGATGGCGACGATCGCGAACGTCAGCGGGTTGTCGAGGTTCCGGCTTCCCGCGTACACGGATGCCGTCAGCTCACCGTCGGCGAGCGGCCGCGTCGCGGTCAAGGCAAGCTGCGCCTGATCCACCTCCTTGCGCGCGCGCTTGGTGACAAACTGGGCGACGGGTTGCCGCGGATCCGCTCGCACCTCGGCGTCCGTGAGCGCACCCGGGTTTTCGGCCACCGGCATCGAGAATACCTGCGCCTGCCACGCCAGCTCGGCGCTGGCGAGCGTGTGCAGCACTCGGCCCGTCGCGTGGGTCGTCTTCTGTCTCGCATAACGACGATAGCCATCCGGCTCGGTGCGCGTCACGAGCGCCTGATAGCGCAACGGAGAAAGCGTACCGCCGAACCCCCCGCTCCACCGCCGCCAGTCATCGCCGCCATGCGCACGGAGATCGAGAGCGAATCGCGAGGCAGGCGGCGGCGCCGACCGAAAATCCACCACACCGCCTGCCGCATTTCCATAGAGGGCGGACGCGCTTCCGCGAAGCACTTCGATGCTCCCGACGGACGCCAGATCGAGATAGTCCGTTGGCGTCTGCCCATCCGGGAGCGTCAGTGGGATGCCATCGCGCAGTATGCGCACGCTGCGTACACCAAACGCCGCTCGTGCCCCAAACCCGCGAATGGCGATCCGCGGGTCCTGGGTCGGGTTGTTTCGGTTGGCCACCGCGACACCGGGCACCAGCATCAGCGTCTCATCAGCCGCGAGGTTGCGCTGGCCCGGCCGCAAGCTGTCCGGCGACGAGCGTGTGATGGCGAAGGGGAGATCGAGGGGCGAACGCGCTACGTCTCGCGTGACGGTGACGACGACCGGCGGCAAGGTCGCCGGCTCCTGCGCCCCCGCCGGGGCGACCATCATCACCGGGATGACGGCGTACTCCCAGAGACGACCCCCACCGGTCGAACGCACGCGCGCTTAACGCCTAACGGGTTGCCCCGCGATGTCGCGAATGGAGAGTTCGCCGAGGTTCAACGCCCGAAGGCCGGCCTCGATGGCTTTGCGGTCGCCCACCACGACCACCGCGAACTTCGAGGGATCGATGTATCGCTGCGCCACGCGCTGCACGTCGGCCACCGTCACGCTCTCGATCCGCTGCACGTACGAGTTGTAATAGTCGAGCGGCAGCCCGTGCACGACGACGGGGACGAGCTGGCTCGCGATGTCTCCCGTCGTCTCGAACTCCCCGGGGAGCTGGAGCTGGAGATACCGCTTTGCCTTCTCGAGCTCGGCGTCGGGAACCGCGTCTCGAATCGCCTTCAGCTCCTTCATGAACTCGATGAGCGACGAATCGCTCTTCGCGCCCACCACTTCGGCGCGGGCGGTGAAGGGCCCGGCCGCACGTCGCATCGAGAAACCGGAGCCGGCGCCGTACGTGTAGCCGTGGGTTTCTCGAAGGTTGTTGTTCAGACGGCTCGTGAAGGCGCCGCCGAGGATCGTGTTCATCACGAGGATCGAGAAATAATCCTCTGTCGAACGCGGAACGCCGATCGAGCCGATCCGCACTGACGATTGGGGCGCGCCCGGCTTGTCGATGAGATAGATCGCCGTCGCCAGCGCCGCCGGCGGTTCCTTGAACTCTGTCGCCGGGACGGTCCCGCGTTCCCAATTCGCAAACAGGGCGCGCGCCCGTTGCTCGACATCGGCGGCGGTAACATCACCGACGACGATCAGCGTGGCGTTGTTCGGACGGAAATAGGTTTGATAGAACCGCCGAACGTCGGCGCGGGTGATGGCCCGCGTCGACGCCTCCGTCCCCGTGAGCGGTCGTCCATATGGGTGCCGCTCGCCGTACAGGATGGCGGCGTAGGCGCGATCGGCGATCTGTGGGGCGCGGTCTCTGAGCTGGAGGAGCTCGGTCAGTCGCTCCTTGCGCAGCCGCTCGAGGTCGGCGGTAGGGAACGTGGGGCGGAGCGCGACATCGGCGAAGAGCGCCATCGCGCTGTCGAGGACGGCGACTGGCGCGTGGAGGGTGACCATCGACTGATCCCACCCACTCCCGGTGCCGACCTGGACGCCGAGGAAGGCCTCCTGGTCCGCAATGTCGAGAGCGGTGCGGCGGCCGGCACCTTCGTCGAGCATCGAGGCGGTGAGCGTGGCGACACCCGGCTTTCCGGCCGGATCCCCCTCGCCCCCCGTCTTGACCACGAGAATCATGTCCACGACCGGAAGCTCATGGTGCTCCACGACGAGCAGCTCCAGCCCATTGTCCAGCTCCCGCCGTGTTACTGGCGGAAGCGTGAGCTGACCGAGCGGCGCGAGCGGTGGTGGCTTCGTGCGGTCGAAGGCAGGTGCACGCGGAGTATCGACGACTACCTGAATCGGCGGAGTGGCCGGCGCGGGAGTCGCCTCGGGAGCAGGGGCTCGCGTGCAGGCGGCCGCGAGCGCAAGCAGAGCCGTGCCCGTTAGGTACCTACGGAATGCGGACATTGCCCAGCTCCTTCACCATGAGGTCCACTTTGCCTTCCGGGACGACGGTCAAAACCACCTTCGGCTTGCCGAGATAGTCCCGCGCCACACGCTGAACGTCGGCCGCGGTGACCGCTGCATAGCGAGCCGCATCCTGCTGAACGTAGTCCGGCGTGCCGGAGAAATAGTCGTAGAAGTTGAGCTGGTCGGCCTTGCCGTTGACGCTCGCGAGCTGATCGAGGAATTGCGCGCGGTACGTGTTCTGGGCGCGCGCGAGCTCGCGCGGCGAAATGCCCTGGTCGGTCAGCCTCCGAATTTCTTCGTTGACGAGCTGAGCCATCCGCGTCGGTGACTGACCCGGTTTCGGAGTGACCACAACCCCGAACATCCCATCGAGCCGGCCGCTGATCTGGAACGCGCTCACATCCTGAGCGACCTGCATTTCGTACACGAGTCGCTTGTACAGGCGCGAATTCTTGTCGCCGGCCAGCACGTACGAGAGGAGATCGAGGGTCGCATCATCGGCATGGAACGCCTTCGCCGATGGCCAGGAGTAATACAGACGCGGCAGCTGGACCTTGTCCTCCATCACCAGGAACGTGTCCTTTGGAATCGTCACCTCGCGCACGGCCGGCCGCGGGGGCATCGCGGGACCACGCGGAATCTCGGCGAAGTAGCGTTGCACCCAGACCTTCACCGAGTCGCGATTGAAGTCCCCGGCGATCGCCAGCGTCGCATTGTTCGGCGCGTAGTAGGTGCGGAAGAATCCCTTCACATCCTCGAGCGATGCCGCCGACAGGTCGGCCATCGATCCAATCGTCGGCCACGAGTACGGGTGGCCGGCAGGATAGACGGCGGCGAGGATGGTCTCGAACGCACGACCATACGGCACGTTGTCGTAGCTCTGGCGACGCTCGTTCTTCACCACGTCCCGCTGCACGTCGAGCTTCGCCTGATCCATGGTCGGCAGGAGCCACCCCATGCGATCGGCTTCGAGCCAGAGCGCGAGCGACAAAGCATTCGCCGGCATCCATTCGAAATAGTTCGTACGGTCGCGGTTGGTAGATCCGTTGTTGTTCGCGCCCGCCGCTTCCAGCCACTGGTCGAACGCGCCCACCGGCACGTGCTCTGAGCCCATGAACATCACGTGCTCGAAGAGATGCGCGAAGCCGGTCCGACCTGGCTGCTCGTCGCCCGAGCCCACGCGATACCACACGTTGACCGCCACGATCGGCGTCGAATGATCCTCGTGCAGGATCACCGTGAGCCCGTTGTCGAGCGTGTACCGCTCATGCGTCAGCGGCGGAATTCCCTGCGCCGTCGCGACGGTCGTAACCAGGAAATAGCCCGCCGCCACGAACATCGTGTATTTCACTGCGACCTCCGCTCAAAGATGTAGGCGAGCGGGACTTTTACCGACTCGCTCACCATGTACTTCCAGCGCTGCTCCCGATTCGAGTCGATGGGACTGGTTCGCGTCGGTGACGTGTAGGGCTCGAGACCGTGTCGGCGCGCGAGAATGGACAGCCTCAGCATGTGGAAAGGATCGCTCACGAGTATGACCGAGTGTTGCTCACGATCCTCCATGATCCTCGCCACCGCGCGTACCGACTCGCTCGTCGTCCGGCCGTTGATCTCGAGGACGATTGCGCGATCAGGGACGCCCTTCGACATCGCGTACTTCCGCGCGACCGCGGCTTCACTGACCGTATCGCCGGCCCCCGTGCCCCCGGTGAGGATCAAGGTTGGCGCGAGACCGCGCTTCCAGAGTGCCACGGCGTGATCGACCCGGGCCCTCAGCACCGGCGACGGTCGCCCGACGTACTGCGCAGCGCCGAGCACGACGATCGCATCCGCGCGCTGCGCGTCGTCCCGCCGCCCCGCTCGATCAACGGCCACCATCGACACCACCCACGCCAACAGCAGGACAGCCAGGGCTGCGACGCTCGCGCGTACGTAGAAACGCGGGGGGGACGGCATCCGCAAAAGCTACGACGCCACCCGCATCCGGTGAAGTCCGCGTGCCTGCCCTATTCCGCGAGGCCCAGCAACGCCAGCCACAGCACATCGAATGCCCCGCGCGAATCCGCCTTCCCTTCACCTTCCGGCGCAGCAGCCAGTCCATCGACGAATGTCACCAGAAGGTCGCCCACCAACACCGTCGGGACACGAGGGCGGAGTGCTAGAAGTGTGTAAAGTCTCTCGGCGCTCGACGCTGACGCCGCTCGCCGAAGTCGCATCGCATCGCCCGCGGCCGCACGCACCCGCGCCCCGCGCCACGCGGCAAGCTCCACCAACGCTCGCGCGTGCCCCCGTGCGAGCTCGCCCTCCAGCCATCGCCACAGATCATCGATCGCGCCCACCGGCGTCGACGCCGCCAGAGCACCTCGCTCCCGCCTGACGAGTCCGTCGGCCATCCATTCGACGAGCCGCGCGAGCAGCGTGTCCTTGTCCTGAAAGTGGTAATGGATGAGCGCCTTGCTCACCCCCGCCTCCTCGGCGACTTCGTGCAGCGTCAACGCGCTGGCCCCGGAGAGTGACAGTCGCGTGGCGGCCGCCTTGAGGATTCGCTCGGTCGCGTCGCGACGCCCACGGACGACGGGCGGCGGCAGGGGAGGAGTGGCAGCCATGGCGACCTCAGACCGTGACCTGCGTGAACGGCTCCGGACAACTCACAGTGTATCCCGATGCGCGTAAGGTTGCCGCAAGCATATCCTGTGGCTTCGGCTCCCCGTGCACCAGGTAAACATGGCGAAGCCGTGGTGAGGTCGCGCGCACCGCGGCGAGCCACCGGATCAACTCCGCTCGACCGGCATGCGCGCTGTATGCGTTCAGCACCTCGACGCGCGCGCGCAACGGAATGTCTTCGCCATGAATCTTGATCGTCGGGCATCGCTCGACGATGCGGCGCCCCAGCGTATGCTCTGCCTGAAACCCGACGATCAGGATCGTGTTGCGAGGATTCGGCGCTCCGTGCTTGAGATGGTGCACGATCCGCCCGGCTTCGGCCATGCCGGAGGGCGCAATGATGACCATCGGGCCTACTGCGCTGTTGAGCGCTTTCGATTCCGCCGCCTCTCTCGTGTAGTGCGCATGCTGAAAGCGAAAGAGCTCCTGAACCTGTTGAAGGAAGGACTCGCTGCGATCGAACACCTCGGGGTGCGCCTCGAAGACCGTCGTCGCCTCGATCGCGAGCGGGCTATCGATGTAGATGGGAATCGCGGGAATCTCTCCGGCCCGCGAAAGCGAGTGAAGGTCGTGGACGATCTCCTGCGCTCGCCCAACGGCGAACGCCGGGATCAGAATCCTCCCACCTCGTGCCGCGGTCTCGCTGACGATTCGCCCGAGATGCTCACGTGCTGACTCGTACGGTGCGTGGTCGCGATCGCCGTATGTCGACTCCATGATCACGGTGTCGGCGCCCTCCGGCGGCTCCGGATCACGAATGATCGGCAACCCGTTGCGGCCGACGTCACCCGAGAAGATGAGACGATGCTGTCGTCCATTCTCCTCATAGTCGAGAATGACGGATGCCGATCCGAGGATGTGGCCGGCTTCGACGAACGTGGCGCGAACGCCGTCGAGGACGTCCACTCCCTTGCGGTATGGCACGCCCGCCATGAGATCGCCGGTCCGCGCCGCATCGGCAACCGAGTACAGGGGAGGCACCACCTCCTTCCCGTGTCGCGCGAGGAATTCGGCATCCCTCTCGTGGATGTGCGCGGAGTCCGCGAGCATCACCACCGCGAGATCGCGCGTCGCCGCCGTGCACCAGATCGTTCCCCGGAATCCCTCACGCACGAGCAGAGGAAGCCGCCCTGCGTGGTCGATGTGCGCGTGGGAAAGCACGACGGCGTCGATCCGGGAGACATCGATGGGCAAGCGCTGATTCTTCTGCTGAGCTTCCCGGCGATGTCCCTGAAACAGGCCGCAGTCCAGCAGGACGTGCTTGTCGTTGATCCGCACGATGTGGCAGGACCCGGTGACTTCACGTGCGGCGCCCGCGAATGTGAGCTGCATGCGTCCCTGGTCTGGGTGGTTCAGTGTGCCACGGCCGCGAGATCGTGTAAAGGCAAGTGCGGTCGAAGCCGGCAATTCGCGGTCGTGCCTCGGGTCTCTATGCGCTACCTTGTCGTCCACCAGCCGGGAGCGAGTCGTGACCCAACAAGTTGATCCCGACGTCGTACGGTGGCGCGATGAAACGCCGGGGTGCGAGTATCGAACCCATCTCAACAACGCCGGTGCCGCGCTCATGCCCGAGCGGGTGATCCGCGCAATCGAGGACCACCTCACGCTCGAATCGCGTATCGGTGGCTACGAAGCCGCCGAGACGCGCATCGATCAGATCGACCGCGTGTATCGAGGCATCGCCTCGCTGGTCGGTGCCGCACCCCGAAACATCGCGATCGCTCCGAGCTCGACCGTCGCTTTCATCCAGGCTCTCTCCTCGATCGACTTCGAGCCCGGCGATGTCGTTCTCACGTCCCGCTGCGACTATACATCCAACCAGCTTCACTACCTGTCGCTTGCACGCCGGCGCGGCGTGCGGATCGTGCGCGCCGAGGACCTCCCCGAAGGAGGGATCGACCCCGATTCGGTGCGACGCCTCGTGCGTGAGCTGCAGCCACGGCTCGTCGCCGTCTCATGGGTTCCGACGAACTCCGGGCTCGTGCAGGACGTCGCCGCTGTCGGCGAAGTGTGCGAGGCGTTTGGCATTCGCTATCTCGTCGATGCGTGCCAGGCCGCCGGTCAAATTCCCATCGACGTTCCTCGGCTGCGTTGTGATTATCTCTCGGCCACGGCGCGCAAGTTCCTCCGGGGTCCCCGAGGCATCGGCTTTCTCTATGTTTCCGACCAGGCCATCGAACGCGGCGACCATCCGCTCTACATCGACATGCGCGGAGCAACGTGGACCGCTCCCGATGACCTCTCGCTCGCTCCCGATGCACGACGTTTCGAGGACTGGGAATTCCCGTACGCCCTCGTGCTCGGCCTCGGTGCGGCCGTGGATTATGCGCAGTCCGTCGGCGTCGACCGCGGAGGCGCACGAGCAACGATGCTCGCCAATAGGCTCCGCTCTAATCTGACCCAGCTCGACGGGGTCCGTGTGCTCGATCGGGGACGCCGGCCATGCGCGATCGTCACCGCCGAGATTGCCGACCACGATCCCGCTACTGTCGTGGACGAGCTCCGCCGGCGACACATTAATACTTCGGCGTCTCCCGCATGGCTCGGCCTCATTGACATGGCCGAGAAGAAGGCCAGCGGTGCGTTACGGCTGTCGCCTCACTACTACAACACAGCCGAGGAGGTTGACGCTGCCACCGAAGCGCTCGCGGAAATCATCCGCCGGCATTGAGCGAGCGGTCTTTCAGCCTCTGACCGCCGACCGATGGCCTGATCTCGAGGCGTTGTTCGGCGCGCGCGGCGCGTGCGGTGGATGCTGGTGCATGATATGGCGCCTGCCCCGCGCCGAGTACGAGAAAGGAAAGGGCGCCGGTAATCGGGCCGCGTTTCGCCGCCGTGTTCGCTCGGGGAGTCCACCGGGAGTCCTTGCCTATGTCGATGACACACCGGTCGGATGGTGCGCGGTTGCGCCGAGGGAGGAGTACGTCTACCTGGCGCGGTCGCGGGTGCTCCGCCCGGTTGATGATCGGCCCGTCTGGTCGATTTCCTGCTTGTTCATCGCGAAGGAGCACCGAGGTCAGGGGCTCTCCGTGGACCTTCTCCGGGCCGCGGCCAGGTTGGCTGGCAGGGCAGGCGCAACGATCGTCGAGGGGTATCCGATCATTCCGTCCCGCGACCGCGTCCCCGCGGTGTTCGCCTGGACCGGCACTCTCTCGGCGTTTCTGGCGGCAGGATTCGAGGAGGTCGCACGAGGGTCACCGAGCCGACCGATCGTGCGCATGACGATCGTCCCCGCTACTCGTTAGGAGGCGCCGCGGCACGCCGACAGAAAACGACCGTCAGCCGCGTGGTGCCGTGAACCATCATCGCCGGCTCCCACCCGCCCCGGCTGCGCTCGTTGAGCAGGTCGGTCAGGGCGTCCTCATCTTCCTGCATGTGCCGTGTCAGCTTCAGCATGACGGCCTGATACTCGTTCATGCGCGGGAAGGTACTGCCGGCCATTGGTAGCGGGTAGCCCACCGTCCTGCGATAATCCGGGCAACCTGAAGGCGTTTGACACCGCCCGCTTCGCTCCCATGGATACCGCGCCCGAGTTTCCGACACTGTCGATCACACGCCACCCCCTCATCCAGCACAAGCTGACCATTCTTCGCGACCGCCGAACGCCAACGAAGATCTTCAAGGAGCTCGTCGATGAGATCGCGATGCTCATGGCGTACGAAGCGACGAGTGGGCTTCACCTCGAGGCTGTGCCCGTTGACACACCACTCGAGCCGACGACCGGGTGGCAGGTGAGCGGGAAGAAGCTCACCCTCGTTCCGATCCTGCGCGCCGGCCTGGGGATGGTCGAAGGAATTCTTCGCCTCGTCCCCGGCGCCCGAGTAGGCCACATCGGGCTGTATCGTGATCACGACACGCTCCAGCCCGTAGACTACTACTTCAAGGTTCCTGGCGACGCGGCCGAACGGGATTTCTTCGTGCTCGACCCCATGCTCGCCACGGGCGGCAGCGCCACAGCTGCTGTGACATCACTCAAGCGCGCTGGTGCGACCAGAATTCGCTTCCTTTGTATCGTGGCCGCGCCCGAGGGCGTGAGGCGCCTCACAAACGCTCACCCCGATGTAGCGGTCTATTGTGCATCGCTCGACCGCGAGCTGAATCCGCACGGATACATCCTGCCCGGATTGGGTGACGCGGGCGACCGCCTGTTCGGGACGCGCTAGACGCCGGCGACGCCACCCGGATAAACGAAAGGCCGGAGTGCGAAGTCGGGCTTCGTCTCCGGCCATTTTCCCCCAAAGCAGGTCAGCTCAGCCGAACCATTCCCGCGGATAGTCTCGTTGCTGCCGCGCAGCATCCAGAATCCACTGCTGGGTCTCGAGGTTCGTGACCTCGCCACCGACACGATCGAACCACTCCGTCGCCTGAACGGTGTCACCCACGCGACGCCACAGCTCGCCAACGAGATAGGTCAGCACCGCGCGTTCGTCGCGATCGACACCATCGTACGTCGACAGAGCCTTCTCGAACATCCACGCGGCTTGACGGCGGAAATACCGCTCGGCCTCAACGTCGCCCTCGTCGACACAGCACCACGCTGCGCGAAGCAGGAGATCGGCAACCCGCCGAGGCTCGGCGCCCTGCCACAGCGCGACCTTTGCCGCGAACTCGTATTTGTCCGAACCGCCGACCGGGCCAGAAGATAGCTTCGGCGCCAACTCGTCCCACACATGCTCCTTCAGAATGGGACTCACATCGGTTTCTTCAGTGAAATCCCGCTCACTTCCCGAATACCCACAACGAGAGCACGTGTGAATGAAGAAGGGCAGCGGCTGTGCGCCGGCCGCCCGCTCATGGAAGTCGGTCCGCTTCCCACCGAATGAATTGGTGGAGATCACGGCCTGTGAGTTGAACCGATTATAGCAGATCGGACAGGCCAGTTCGATTTGTCGCAGCGTTGTCATTTGGCCTCTCGCCTAACCTCCACGAAGCGGTATTGAAAAACGCGTGCCAAAGACCCAATTCCCCTTGTTGCTCCCGACGGCCGCGGGTATCTTGCCGCGCGACCTGCCGTCGCCCGCCACAGATCTCTCCCGTTTTCCAGGCGCTGATGCTGATCAATCTGCTGCCTGACTTCTTTGCCGTCCTAGATGCTGGCGATCGCCTGGCCGCGTATCATCGTTACTACGCGGCGCATCGCGGAATCCTGGAAGCATACTGGCACAACTACGTCCTGGACCCCGAAGGCCCTCATTTCAATGAGGTTGCTCGCTCGACGGTGCTCGC
Organism: Gemmatimonadaceae bacterium; assembly: GCA_035650335.1. Lineage (GTDB taxonomy): Bacteria > Gemmatimonadota > Gemmatimonadetes > Gemmatimonadales > Gemmatimonadaceae > JAICNG01. The sequence continues at coordinate 25,443 of DASRHU010000271.1, forward strand.
GGATCGAGCTGACTTGCGCGCGATGCTCGAGCGAACAGATGTCGCCGCCCTCGCGCGGTCAGCCGAGGTGCGCTGCGCTGAAGTTCTCCGGATAGACGTCGATCTGGACATTGTGCTCATGGTGGGCGTCGGCGCCGCCAATGCGGGCGAGCTCGTCGTCGATCATCGCGGAACAGCCTTCGCCTGCCTCGAGCACTTCACCAGCATCCAGAACCCTGACACGCAAGGCTTGGGGCTGGATCCAGAGCTCATACCGCTCTGGCTCGCGCACGAGATCGCTCACTGCGTCCGATACACCTCGCCGAGCAGCCGCAGTGAGATGAAGTCACTCATCGAGGACGCCGACGGGTACTACTCATACTGGGAGACCGGACGACGCGCGACACTGCGAGAGCTCGTTCTCAACGAAGGGCTGGCCGTCGAAACCGCGCGCGCCGCTAGCCCCGGTCATGCCGAGTGGGAGTATTTCGGCTACGGTCGCCGGCAATACGTACGCGTGCGGGAAATGGAGTCGTTCGTCGTGCGCACGATGGCCGGGGAACTGGATGAGGCCGGACTCGGTCTCCGATTGAAGTATCTGTCCGGAGGCGTAAGCGAGGCGGCGAGAGCCATCGACGAACGACACGTGATCCCCGAACGCGCCGGCTACTATCTCGGAGCGCGGATGGTCGAGACGGCGATCGCCACACGTGGTTTGGCGTGGGCAGTGCGGGCGAGCGCCGCCGAGCTCACTGACGCTGCCCGCAGCGCCGCCGTGAGCGCCTAACTAGGCCCATCATTTCCCGACACAAAACGTCGAGAACACGCGCCCAAGAACGTCCTCGACGTCAATCGTCCCCGTTAGCTCCCCAAGATGCTGCGCGGCTTCCTGGAGGTGGATAGCGGCGACGGAGCTCGGTGGGTCACCACGCAGCCAGGCATCACGAAACGCGAGCAGTTCGGTTCGAGCAGCCTCAACCGCCTGCCGGTGGCGCTCACGTGTCAAAAGCGGCGCCTCGGTATCGACGACACTGAATTTGCGGGACACGAGCTTCACCAGCTGGCCGATCAGATCGTCGAGCCCGATTCCCGTTACCGTACTGACCGAGAGTGCGTTGTCATCGCCAGCATCACCTGAAGGGCCACGAAGGTCCGCCTTGGTCTGGACGACAATGCACGGAGCAGATACGAGCGCGCTGAGTCGTCGCCTGAGTATTTCGAGCTCATCGAGTCGCTCGGCACAGAGAATGACCACATCCGACTCGGCCAGGTAGCGCTCGCTGACCTCGATTCCGAGACGCTCGACCACATCACTCGAATCACGAAGACCCGCGGTATCGACGAGCCGAACGGGCCACCCCTGAACTTCGATCAGTGATTCAATGGCGTCCCGGGTTGTCCCGGGAATGTCGGTGACGATTGCCCGCTGACGTCCGACGAGCGTGTTGAACAGCGATGACTTGCCTGCGTTAGGTGCACCGCCGATAACTACCAGCGCGCCGTCGCGCAACATCTCGCCGACCGATCGTGTCTCGAGGAGACGGTCCAGCGCGTGGAGCGTACGAGTGACGCCGCTCGCCACGCGCTCACGATCGATGACCCCGTGATCCTCTTCGGGAAAGTCGATGTCGTACGCGATCAGCGCCTGCAGGTCGATGATGGCATCACGCAGCTCGGCCGTGTGATGAGAGAGCCCCCCTTCCAGCTGCCCGAGCGCCACATGGTGCGCCATGCGAGTGCGCGCATCGACCAGATCACCGACCGCTTCAGCCTGAAGCAGGTCCATCCGGCCGTTCGCGACGGCGCGCCTCGTGAATTCGCCAGGGAGTGCCTGCCGTGCGCCGGCGGCCAGGAGGGCCTCCATCACGAGGACCGGCACCAATGCGCCCCCGTGAACCGATATCTCGAGGACGTCCTCGCCCGTGTAGCTCCTCGGGCCCGCGAACAGCGTCACAAGAGCCCGGTCAATTCGCACACCCGTCGTCGGGTGGTGCACAGTTGCGAGACTCACCAAACGAGGGGTGAGCGTCGCGAAGTGGGCGATGACGCGCTCCCCAATGGCAGCAACCTCAGGCCCGCTTACTCGAATCAGCGCGGTGGCACCACGCCCGAGCGGAGTGGCTATTGCTGCAATCGTGTCGTCCGACAGGGGCAGCGAGCCGCTCACGTCGCTTCAGGGGAGCACGAGGCTCTCACCGGGCGAGAGGATGCGGACACAGTCCCGATGCTCATACCCCGGAAGGCGATCGCGCAATTGATCGATGGCGGCGAAGGCACTCGCACTCACGTGATGAAACGTGCCCCAGTGGAAGGGAACGAAGTGTCGCGCTTGCGTTCGCTCGAAGAGATCGAGCGCGTCTGACGACGTGAGGTGACCACGACGAAAACCCGGCTTCCACCAGGGAGCGTAGCCAATCGGCAGGAGCGCCACATCGAGGCGGCGGCCTTCCCTGGTGACATAGTCGTGGACCAGGCGGTCAGTGTCGGGGCCGAGCGCGGTATCTCCAGCGAAGAACACGGAGTTCGCCTCGCTCAGCAGGAGGTACATATTCGCATCCGAGCGCCAGCGATCGAACCCGTATCGACTGCCGGAGTGTCTCGCCGCTGCCGCTCGAATGCGCACAGTGCCGAGGTCCACCTGCTCTCCTGGCGCGAGGGCCGTGGCATGCACGTAGCCGCGACGTGCCAGCCAACGCGCAATCGCCGGGGGAGCAAAGAGCGGGATGTCGTTAGGCAGGCGATCGAGACACTTCAACGACAGATGATCCGCGTGCGCATGGGTGAGAAGGAGGGCATCGATCGGCGGGAGGTCCGAGATCGCCACACCAGGCATGCTCACCCGTGGTAGAACGCCGCCCAGGCGATTGCCAAAGTGAGGGTCGGTCAGAATACGCCGACCCCCCAGCTCGAGCAGTAGCGTCGCATGCCCGATGTAAGTGACGCGCAGCCGCACTGATGCCTCGGGTGCACCCATGGGGTAGCCCATTACTTCACCCATTGGCATTCGATCGCCGTGGCGCGCTCGACGAATGCCGCGCCCGCTCTCTGGCAATGAGCCACTGCTGTGGAAGTGCGGCGACATTCTGAACTGCGTAATAGAGGTTGAGGCCGGCAGCCATGTTCAACAGAGCAACCGTCATGATGACGGGGAACATGTAGCTCATCATTTTCGCCTGTGGATTCGGGGGTGCATTACGCAGTCCGATCCACGATAGGACGTACATCGAAGCGCCCATTAGGAGAGGCAGGATGTAGTACGGATCCTTGAGCGAGATGTCCTGAAGCCAGAGAAATGAGACGCCACGGAATTCGATCGTATTCTGGAAGACGAAAAACAGCGCGAAAAGGACCGGCATTGGGATCAGCATGGGAAGACAGCCGCTGAACATGCTGAGCGGACTCATCCCGTGCTCGCGATAGATGCGCACCATTTCCTCTTGCTGCTTCTGCGGATTGTTGCGGTACTTCTTCTGAATGGCGGCCATCTCTGGCTGAATGGCCTGCATCTTCAGGCTGCTGCGCATCGCTCGCTGATTGAGGGGCCAGAGGATGATGCGAACCGCAACCCCGAACACGACGAGAACCCACCCATACGAGAGCTTGATCGTGTCATGCATCCAGAGCAGCAGGCGCATGACGATCGTGGCAAAGGGCTGAACGACTCCCTTCATGAACCCTCCATAGGGGTTCGCATGCTCCATGTCGCGACCAAGGTCGCGGAGCCGTCGCCATTCCTGTGGCCCTGCATAGATCTCGAACGAAAACCGCCCGTTCTCCACGGGTACCACGATGTGTGCATCCGCCCCAGTGGCGGTGCCGTCCTCCCGAGCGCCACCGGTCAGGTAAGCACGAGCGAATCCCGCCTGATTTGCTGAGTCCGAAATGAGAGCAATGAGGAAGTACTTGTTCTTGGTTGCAACCCAGGTGAACGGTCCGTTTTCCAGGCGCCTCTCCCCAGGGTCTAGCTTGGAGAATGCCACGCTCCTGGCATCATCACGGGCAGGCTTCAGCGCAAATGCCAGGTATCGCCGATCATCGCGGACATTTGCCTCCTCGGAACGTACGCCTTTTGGTAAAGTGACGATCACCTGATTCACGACGGGGGATACCTCCCCCGCGAGCTTCAGCACGTAGCCATCGGGTTCGAGTTGATACGTCAGGCGGGCTTCTCCACCCACCTGCTGGAAGGTCACAGATTTCCCCGAGGTGTCCGTCAGCCCGGTCGCGGTGAATGGGAGTCTATTCAGTGCGATGGTGTCAGGTCCCGCCACAAGGCGAAATTCTGCAAGTGGAACCGAGTCCCGGATCAGTCTCACGGCCCCGGTGTCACGATTCAGAGCGCGGTAGTCCTTGAGTACAGCCGACGTAATAGTCGCCCCAACTGTGGTGAATCCATACTGCGCCTTCTCGTTCTCTACCATTAGCGTCTCTGCACGAACTGACACCGGGGGCTCCTCGAGACGACGAGATGTGTCACGCTGAACAGGCAACGCCTGCGATGGTGTGACCCGGGCAGCAGAGTCTACCCGAGCGGGAGCAGGACGTGGGAGGCGGCGGGGTGCTGGCGGGAAGAGCATAGAGCTCACAACAACCGCAAGGCCCGACAGCAAAAGTGCCAGTGCAAGACGTCTATCCATGTCGGGGGGCGGTCAGTTATGGAACAGGGTCGAAACCGCCTGGATGGAAGGGATGACACCGGCCAATGCGTTTGGCCGCGAGCCATCCTCCTCGCCATGGACCATGTTTTTCGAGGGCCTCAATTGCGTATGCTGAACAACTCGGAAAGTAGCGGCAGGATGAGGGAAGGAGCGGTGATAACACAACCTGGTATCCGCGCACCGAGGCAACGAGAAGCCATCGTGCAACGTCGCTACCTAGCGCTCTCAGTGGCTTCAATGAGCTGCCCAATGGCCTCACTCAAGTCAGCACGGAACTCGTCATCCGACGCCCCGTATATCTCATCGCGGGTACGAATCACAAAATCTACCCGCCCAAGTACTGGCAGGAGATACAGCCGAACCGCCTCACGGATCTTGCGCTTGATCCGGTTCCGGTCGACAGCTCGTCGGCGGCCCTTTGCGATGATCAAGCCCGCCCGCGGATGCGCCAAAGGGGAAGGCATCGCCCGGATCTCGAGGAACCTGGTCCGGACACGCTTTCCCCTCCTTAAAACACTAGTAAGCTCCGCCTTCCGCGTGAGCCGATGACTCTGCGGAAAACGATAGCTCGTCAGGCGCTGCCGTATTTGGACGGCAGCTGGACTGTCAGGCGCTTCCGGCCCTTCTTCCGGCGGCGGCTGAGAGTCTCGCGCCCCCAACGTGTAGACATCCGCTCACGGAAGCCGTGAGTTTTGATACGACGCTTATTTCGAGGTCGGTATGTAGGCTTACCCATGAGACACCGTCTTAGTGCAAACGTAGAAAACGGAGAACCCTAACGTTAGTTGGCACACTAAGATAGGTCAAGGGTAAGCGATGTACGAATCGCCAGGTCTCTGTTGACATTTCCACATTCCAGGAATAGCTTCGGCGCCCCTCCAAAATTATCCACATTTTCATGTCCCTCCCTGCTGCCGACCTCTGGACCCGCCTGTTGGACCAGGCCCGGCGTGAGTTGCCTGACCAAGTGGTTCGTACCTGGCTCGAACCCTCAGAGGCACTGACGGTCGAGGGCAACACCCTCTTTGTTGGTGTACCCGATCGGTTCGCGGCCGACTGGAACGAGACGAAGCACAGCACCTTACTCGCCTCGCTTGCGCCCATTGCACTTGGTCACCCCATGAACGTGGTCTTTCGCGTTCATGAGGAGCGGAAGGCAAGACCCCAGATGGATTTCTTTGTCGCTCCGCTGCCAGACCGAGCTCTTCAAGCTCCACCGCAACACACCACTCATACCCAACTCAGCGGTCGTTACACCTTCGCCAATTTTGTCATCGGCAAATCAAATGAGCTTGCAGCAGCAGCTGCCCGCGCTGTTGCTGAAGCTCCAGGCAAGGTCTACAACCCGCTCTTTATTTACGGCCAAACAGGGCTCGGAAAGACACACTTGATGCAGGCAGTCGGGCATGAGATCCTCCAACGGACTCCCACTCTCCGGCTAGCTTTCCTCGGCACTGAGCAATTCACCAA
>DASRHU010000272.1:0-7813 GCA_035650335.1 Gemmatimonadaceae bacterium
AGGCGCGGCAGTTCGTCGCGTGGGAGCGTCCGGGGAGCGGTATTCGCCTGGCACACCCGGGTGCGCGCCTGGATGATCGCAGCATCGACTGGCGCGCGTCGGAGCGGCGCCGTGCCGCCGACCTGTCGAAGCTCGACGCCATGCAGAAGTACGCGTACACGACTAGTTGCCGACGCGGGTTCGTGCTTCGATATTTTGGCGATCCGGCCGCACGCGCGCGTTGCGACTCGTGCGACAACTGCCTGGGAACCCACGTAGCGCTCGAGGCCGCTACGCGGAAGACGAGGCGGACAACGCAGCGGAGCGAGCAGGCCGTTTCGCGTGGGAGTCGCCACGCGGTGGTCGACGACGTCGAGCTTGGGGCGGGAGACGCCGCGCTCCTTGGGGAGCTGAAGGCGCTGCGGGGCCGCATTGCCCGCGAGGAAAAGGTGCCGGCCTACGTCGTCTTTCCCGATCGCACCCTCGCGGAGATGGCGGTCCGCCGGCCCGCATCGCTTGCCGCGCTGGAAGATGTGCGCGGCGTCGGCCCGGCGCGGCGCGACAAGTACGGCAAACGCTTCCTGGACATCATACGCGGCGTCGACCCAACCGACGCCGCCTGACGAGACGGTCATGAACGATTCCGTGTACTTCACCGAGCAGCACTACGCCGTGCGGGACATGGTGCGCGAGTTCGCCCGCGAGCACGTTGCGCCGGTGGCCAGCGCCTTCGACGAGAAGGGCGAGTTCCCGTGGGAGAACGTGAAGCGAATGGGGGAGCTCGGCCTCCTTGGCGTTCCCTGGCCCGAAGCACTCGGGGGCGCCGGCTTCGACTACATCGCGTATATCCTCACCATCCACGAAATGGCGAAGGTGGACGCGTCGCACGCGATCACGATCTCCGCGCACACCACGCTCGGCACATCGCCGATCGTCAACTTCGGCACCGAGGCGCAGAAGCGCCGGTACGTCCCGCTCCTCGCGACCGGTCGCGTTCTCGGTGGATTCGGCCTGACGGAGCCGTCGGCGGGAAGCGATGCTGCCGGGACCCGTACCACGGCGCAACGGCGAAACGGCTACTACCTCCTCAACGGCTCGAAGATCTTCATCACCCACGCCGGCGTTGGGGAGATCTTCGTCGCCACGGCGGTCACCGATCCCTCGCAAGGCACGAAAGGGATCAGCTCATTCATTCTCACCAAGGAAACGTGCGACCTCGATCGCGCTCGTGAGGTCGGCATCGGGCACGACCCGTCGCTTCCGGCCATGAAGGGATTCCGCGCGGGGAAGAAGGAGGAGAAGCTCGGCTGGCGTGCCTCCGATACCCGAGCGCTCTTCCTCGAGGATGTCGAGGTTCCCGCGGAGAACCTCCTCGGGGAAGAAGGTGAAGGTTTCACCAACTTCATGCGGACTCTGGATTCGGGACGCATCGGGATCGCGGCCCTGTCGCTCGGCATTGCCGAGGGCGCGTTCGCCGAAGCGCTACGATACGCGACCGTGCGCCGGCAATTCGGCAAGCAGATCTTCGAATTCCAGGGCGTGCAGTTCCAGCTCTCCGACATGGCGACTGAGATCGAGGCCGCCACCCACCTCGTGTATCACGCCGCCTGGCTCGCGCAAAACGGGCACCCCTTCTCGAAGGAGGCCGCCATCGCGAAGCTGTACGCATCCGAGCTGGCAATGCGAACGACAATTCGTGCGATTCAGGTACACGGTGGCTACGGGTACACCAGGGACTACCCTGTCGAGCGGATGATGCGCGATGCGAAGATCTGCGAGATCGGGGAAGGGACGTCGGAGATTCAGCGGATCGTGATCGCGCGGCATCTGCTGCGGGAGCTCGCCGATTGAATCGAGAGCTCGCGCGGCGCATTCGCGTGCCGCTTGGGTTTCTGCTCGCTGCCGGCTATCTCGTCGTCGCTCGTCCCACGCCGCTGACGCTCGTCGTCGGCGCGAGCATCGCCTTCGCCGGTTTGCTCATCCGCGCCTGGGCCGCCGGACACATCGTGAAGAACGACCGCCTCGCTACGACTGGCCCGTACGCTCACACGCGCAACCCGCTCTATTTCGGGTCGTTCCTCATCGCGGCGGGCTTCGCGATCGCCGCCCACTGGAGTCTCCTGCTCTTCGTGATCGCGTTTTTCGTGCTGGTCTATGGGCCGACGATTCGCGACGAGCGCGTGGGGATTCGCGCACGATTCCCCGAGGCATACGAGGAGTGGGAGCGGAACGTGCCCCCCTTCGTGCCCAGGCCGACCCCCTGGCGGTCGGCTACCCAGGCGCCGGGCGAACGCACCGATTTCGATTTCCAGCTCTACATGCGGCACGGCGAGTGGCGCGCGGCACTTGGGTTCCTCGCGGTGCTCGCGTACCTCATCCTGCGCATGCGACCGAACGCGTAAGTCGTTGCCGGCGTTGCAAACATCAGCCGGTGGCGTCTATACTTGAGCGGCGGCACCAACGCCGCTCACGACGGTTACATACATCGCTTGCCGGGCGACTCGCGGCTCGCGGTGAGCAATCCGGCTGGCGCGAAACGATGTCCGCGGCAGCTATCTCTCCGGGCGCGCTATCGCTCAGAACGCGGTGAATCGCACGACTTCCCGTTCAACACTCGACCGCACGATCCGCGGGCCGCTCCTCGGGGCGGCCGCCGAGACATCGTGCTGCGTCGAGGCGCGGAAGGCGTGGACGATTCAGACGTCCCGTGAGACCCCCAACCCATTTACGATCGCCCTGCGCGCGGTGTCGTTCCGTGCCCCGGCCATCGTCACCAACAATGGAATGTGCCCGCCTGGTGCGCGCGTCGAGTCGCCGCGACCGGTGCGAGCCATCGGTGTGTATGAAGCGAGAGATCCTCATCAACGCCAACCCCCGCGAAACCCGTGTCGCCATCCTGGAGGATGATCAGCTCGTCGAGCTCCTCGTCGATCGTCCCGACGCGCGGCGGATGGTCGGCGACATTTACATCGGGAAGGTAGAGGCGGTTCTTCCCGGGATTCAGGCAGGTTTCGTCAACATCGGCACCGAAAAGAGCGCATTCCTCCATGCGTCCGATCTCGTCATCCCCGACGATGAGGAGAAGGACGACGATGAGGACGATCCCGAGGACGCCAACGGCGACGACGAGGAGGAGAAGGACTCTCGCCGAGCCAAGGCCCCGCCAATCCAGGATCAGCTGAAGCGCGGCCAGGAGATCGTCGTCCAGATCTCCAAGGAGCCGATCTCGACGAAGGGGCCGCGTGTCACGGCCCAGATCTCCCTCGCCGGCCGCTTCCTCGTCTACATGCCCTTCGCCTCGCGCGTCGGCGTCAGCCGCAAGATCGGCGATCGCGCCGAACGCCAGCGGCTACGTGAGATGGTGCAGCAGGTCCTGCCGAAGGACGCCGGCGGCGTGATCGTCCGGACCGTCGGCGAAGACGCCACCCAGGAGACCTTCAAGCGTGAGCTGAACACGCTGATCAGCAACTGGAAGCGGATCCGGAAGAAGACCCATTTCACCCGGGCGCCCGCGCTCATTCACCGCGAAACCAGCCTGACGCGCGGCATCATCCGCGACCTGTTCAGCACGAAGGTCGACACCCTGACCGTCGACTCGAAGCAGCTCTACAACGAGATCACGGAGTACTTGAAGGGGATCGCGCCGGAGCTGTCCGAGCGGGTCCACCTGTACAACGAGCCGCGCCCGCTCTTCGACAAGGCCGACATCGAGAAGGAGATTCGCGACCTCTTCAAGCGTCGGTGCGATCTGCCTTCGGGGGGCTACATCATCATCGAGCAGACCGAGGCGCTGGTCGCGATCGATGTCAACTCCGGTCGCTACACGGGGAAGCGCGATCCGGAGAAGACCATTCTGAAGACGAACACCGAAGCGGCGCGCGAGGTGGCGCGACAGATTCGCCTGCGTGACATCGGCGGCATCATCGTGTGCGACTTCATCGACATGGAGACGCGCGCGAACCGCGACAAGGTCCTGCAGGAGCTGCGCACGCATCTCGGCCGCGACCGCGCGCGCACCAAGGCGTTCGGCGTCAGCGATCTCGGCCTCATCGAGATGACTCGCCAGCGCGTTCGCCAGAGTCACCTCCAGAACATGACTGAGCCCTGTCCGACGTGTCAGGGCACCGGACGCGTGTTCACCCCCGAGACGATCGTGCGTCGCATGGAGCGCTCGGTGAAGCGCATGGCCGTGGAAGGGCGGCGCGACAGCCTGATCGTGAAGCTGCACCCCGATGTCGCGATGTACGTCCTCGAGCGGGAGCACGATCTGGTCAAGAAGCTGGAGAAGCAGTCGGGCATCGGGCTGGAGCTCCGCGACGACCCGTTGCTGAAGCCGGACGAGTTCAAGCTCGTGGTGAAGGGCGCCGAGCGGGACGTAACGGGGCAGTACGCGGTCGCGTAGGACGCGGCCTCTGCGCGGCCGCGTGGGCCAGGGGCCAAGGGCCAAGGGCCACGGGTGCGGAAAACGAGCGGCCTTCGGCCGCTCGCTCATCTGATGAGCGCGGCCGCCGCGTAGCGGCGCCGCGCCTTACCATCCCTTGGCCCTTGGCCCCTGGCCCTTGGCCCTTGGATTGACATCACCCTCCCAACCTTCTAAGTTCTTACGACTGTACCAGTTACTCAGGTTCTTCCAAGCAGCCCCATGACTTACGCAATCATCCGCACCGGCGGCAAGCAGTACCGTGCCGAGCCGGGTAAAACGTTACGCATCCCGACCATCGACGTCGAAGCTGGCAAGAGCATCACCTTCGACGAGGTGCTTCTCGGCTCCGATGGCAAGAAGGTCTTTGCCGGTGCGCCGCTCGTCTCGGGCGCGAAGGTCACCGCCGAAGTCGTCAAGCACGGGCGTGGTGAGAAGATCGTCGTCTTCAAGTTCAAGCGTCGGAAGAACTACGCGAAGAAGCAGGGTCACCGGCAGGGCTTCACCGAAGTCCGCATCAACGACATTACGCTCGGCTGAGAGGCGAAGATGGCTCACAAGAAAGGCGTCGGCTCCAGCCGCAACGGCCGTGATAGCAATCCCAAATACCGCGGCGTGAAGAAGTACGGCGGCGAGCGCGTCCGCGCGGGGAACATCATCATCCGCCAGTGCGGCACGAAGTACCACCCCGGACGGAACGTCGGACTCGGCTCTGACTACACGATCTACTCCCTCATCGATGGAGTCGTGAAGTTCGAGCACAAGAACGCGACGCGGTACAAGGTCAGCGTCTACCCCGAGGTGGAAGCGACTTCCGCGGCGTAACGATCCGTCGGCAGACTCCAGGCGCCCTCACCTCGTGAGGGCGCTTTGCTTTTTCGGTATTGTTTCTGCTGCGGGATGAAACGGCACCCGCATCCACCACGTACGGGATGCAACGATCAGGAGGCACCAAATGACCGTCTGGACCAAGCTGCGTAACGAGCTCGATCGCGCGGGGAAGGTCGCGCAGAGCGCGTTCGATGAGGGGAAAGTACGACTCGAGGTGATGCGAGTGCGGCAGCTCGCCGACCGTGCGGCGCAGGCACTCGGATATGCCGTGCATCGTGCGCGTACCGAGGGGCGGGAAGTCGAGCCGGAGCTGTTTGCGAGCCTCAACGCGACGCTCGCCGCTCACGAGGCGGAGCTTGCTACCCTGGAAGCGAAGCTGGGAGAGCCACGGCAGGCGCGGGACACGGCACCGTAACGGCCGTATCCCGCGCTGTCGCCGTCAGGGATTTCGGTACGAGGGCGGAAGCGTCTTGTAGCGCGTCATGAGCTCGTCCTGCCGGGACGGCGACATCGATCGTACGCCGCGGACGAACACGTGCTCGACTCGTGTCGAGAGCTCGAACGGATCCCCGCTCCAGATAACCACGTTCGCGACACGCCCCGGCTGGAGCGAGCCATACCGGTCGGCGACGCCGAAGATCTCCGCCGGCGTCAGGGTGATCGCCCGCAGCGCATCGTCCCACGTCATCCCGTAGGCGACCGCGTTACCGGCCTCCTGCTTGATGTTGCGAACGTTGTACGCATCGGGATCGCTCCCCGTCCCGATGAGCGCGACGTCCACGCCGGCGCGACGGAGCAGCCCGGCATTCTCCTGGCGGGCGCCTAACGTCGCAAAGCTCCCGGGGATGTTCACCATCGACCCGACCATCACCGGAACCTTCGCGGCGACGAGCTTGTCGGCGACCATCCATGCCTCTGCGCCACTGCCGATGATCAGCCGGACGCCGTACTCGCGCGCGAGCCGGAGCGCCGCTTCGATGTCGCTCGCCTTGTCGGCCACAACCAGCAGCGGAACGCGACCGGCCAGCACCTGCTGCATCGCCTCGAGATCGAGCCGGCTCGCGGCGAACTCTCGCGTCTGCGCACGCTCGTAGTCGGCCCGCCGGCGGCCGTAGGCGCGCGAATCCTCCAGCAGCTCGCGAAGCCGCAGAAGCAGCTCGCCGCGGGAGGAGACGTTGGCACCCTGCGGATTCCCGATCTGGGCGATCATGGCGATCGGGGACCGAACGAGCATCTCACTCACGCCGCCATCGACGATGTCCACGAGCGCGGCCTGCCCGGACACCAGGCCGCCCGCCGGCATGACCGCGACGGTGGTGATGCCTTCGTTGCGCGCCGGGGCGAACAGCACCGAGAGCGGATTCAATCCGTCCCAGACCGTGAACGCCGCGTTGACCCGCGTCTCATCCCGGCCGCGGGCGGTCGCATTGCGTGTCTCGCCCACCTGGCCGACCTCGATGAGCCCAAGCTGCGTCGCCGGATTGATGATGCCCGGCGTCACCCACTTTCCACTCGCGTCGATGCGCTGTGCCCCTTCGGGGATGGCGACATCACGACCCACGGCGGCGATGCGCCCGTCGCGAATGATTACGGTGCCGCCATCGATCGGTGGCCCGCTGACGGGAAAAACACGCCCTCCCACGATCGCGATCGTCTGGGCGTGCACGACGGCCGCGAAAAGAAGCGGTAGAAGGGCAATCACCCGTCGCCCCCTTCGATCCCTCTGAACCCGTTGATCCCGGCTCATCGGTCCCCCCGACGCACGAAGCCAAGCTCGAAGTCCGTTCGCCACGCCTCGTTCGGATCGCTTCGATCGAACATCTGCGCTCCGTCGATCCACACTCGCTCGGCTCGCGTGTACACGCTGAACGGATTGCCGCTCCACAGGACGATGTCGGCGTTCTTCCCCACCGCGATCGAGCCGATCCGATCATCGAGGCCCAGCGACCAGGCGGGGTGAAGCGTGAGCCATTTGATCGCTTCGTCCTCGCTGATCGTAATGCCTAACGCCGCGCCCGCGGCGATTCCTTTGGCCGCCTCCTGGTTGAGACGCTGTATGCCCGAGGGGTCGTCGGAGTGCACGACGGTGCGAGCACCCGCCTGATGCACGAGCGCCATGTTCGCCTTCACCGCGTCGAGGGCCTCCATCTTGAACGCTCCCCAATCGGCCCAGATCGACGCGGAGATCGAATCGCGAGCGAGCAGATCGGCGACCTTGTACGCCTCGACGCCATGGTGAAAGGAGCGGATCTTGTATCCGAACTCCTTCGCGATGTCGATCATCTGCGCCATCTCATCTGCCCGGTAGCAGTGATTGTGCACCAGGATGTTCCCGCGCAGCACTTCGGCGAGCGTCTCATTGCCGAGATCGCGCTGCGGGGGATCGCCTTTCTTGTCGGCGAGCCATTTGTCCCACCGGCGCCGATAGGCTTCGGCCTGAATCCACGCGTTGCGATACCCAGCCACATTCCCCATTCGCGTCGATGGTCCGCGGCTCGCGTACACGCGCTTCGGGTTCTCGCCGCAGGCCATCTTCAGGCCGTATTTGGCGCCAGGGAACTTCATCCCTTGAACGGTTCGCGC
>DASRHU010000273.1:0-3806 GCA_035650335.1 Gemmatimonadaceae bacterium
TGGTACTGGTGGCGCATCAACGCGTGGTCGGAGATCAGCGCGATGCTCGCGTCGTTCATCGTGTCGGTCACCGCGATGCAGCTCGTGCCGCGGGCGTTCAAGGGAACTCCGAACGCCGACGCCTGGGTCATGCTGGTCACGGTGGCCATCAGCACGATCGTGTGGGTGTCGGTGACCTACCTGACACGGCCGGAGCCCGACGGTGTTCTGGACGCGTTCTATCGACGGGTTCGGCCGGGGGGCCCCGGGTGGCGCGCGGTTTCCGCCCGCCTGGGGTTCGGCCGGGAAGGCATTCCCGGCGGCGGGCTCGCATGGACGAATTGGCTGGCCGGGATCGTCGCCGTTTACTCGACGCTCTTCGGGATCGGGAAGCTGGTGTTCGGGGAGCTTGGCTCGGGGTTGATCCTCGTGGCCATCGCGGCGGCGGCGTTCGCCTGGATCGCCCGGTCATTTCGCGGCGACCGGGAACCCGGCACGCCGGTCGCAGTAGAACGAGGGAGCCCGTGACCCGCGCTCCATGCGTGAGTCATTCTTGTAGTTAGCTGTTGGCGGGGCTATTATTCGACAGCGTGCCGGGGCGGTTCCCGGCCCTTTACCAAAGAGGGACTCATGAGCGCGACGCAGCAACCCATGCTCACGATGACCGTCACCCCGGTCGCCACCACCGAAGTCAAGCGCTTCATGGAGCAGGAAGGCGTGCCCTTCGAGCAAGGCGGGCTTCGGGTGAGCGTTCAGCCCGGCGGATGCAGTGGCTTCCGATACGGGCTTCTGATCGAGGAGAAGGCGGCCGATGACGATCTCGTGATCGACCAGGAAGGGATTCGGGTTTTTGTCGACCCGTTCTCGGCCCAGTATCTCAACGGCGTCACCATCGACTATGTGTCGTCGATGCAGGGCTCCGGCTTCACGTTCAAGAATCCGAACGCCACCGGCGGATGCGGATGCGGTAGCTCGTTCAACGCGTAACGCGGGAACGTCACCGAGACAATGAAGACGGACACTGGCGTGCGACTCGACGCCGGCACCGCACAGGAGGCCCGCGATCAACGCATGACTCGCGGGCCTTCTCGCATCACACAGACCACGGCCTCCCTCGAGCGCATTCGCACGGTTGTCGTCGAGGAGCACGACGACATAGCGCGGCTGGTCGCCTCGCGGATCGCCGCCCTCATTCGTGAGAAGGACGCCGGCGGCGATCAGGCGGTGCTTGGCCTGGCGACGGGATCGACACCGATTGGCGTGTACCGCGAGCTGATTCGCATGCACCGCGAGGAGGGGCTCTCGTTCGCCGACGTCGTGACGTTCAATCTGGACGAGTACTACCCCATGAAGCCGGACAGCATCCACAGCTATCACCGGTTCATGTGGGAGAACCTGTTCGACCACGTCGACATCAAGCGCGAGAACGTCCACATCCCGCGCGGCGACACGCCGCTCGAGGACATCGAGCTGGAATGTCTCCGCTACGAGGAAGCCATTCGGCAGGCTGGTGGTATCGATCTGCAGTTGCTGGGCATCGGCAAGACGGGACACATTGGCTTCAACGAGCCCGGATCGGGGGTCGAGAGTCGCACGCGCCCCGTGCATCTCGACAACGTGACGCGCCAGGACGCCGCCGCCGACTTCTTCGGCGAGGAATACGTCCCGCGTGAGGCGCTGACGATGGGCGTCGCCACGATTCTCGAGGCGCGCGAGATCCTGATCCTCGCCACCGGCGAGCACAAGGCCGGTATCGTCCGTCGCGCGGTCGAAGGCGACGTGGATGTCGAGGTCGCCGCGACGTTCCTGCAGCAGCACCCGAACACGACCTTCTACATCGACCGCGCATCGGCCGCCGAGCTCACCCGGTTCGCGACGCCGTGGCTCCTCGATGAGGTGCACTGGACACCACAGCTCGCCGTGCACGCGGTCGTGTGGCTCTCGCAGCAGACCGGGAAGGCCATCCTCAAGCTGACGCAGCGCGACTACGCGGAGCACAAGCTGTCGTCGCTCGTCGCGCGATTCGGATCACCCGGCACGGCCAACGGCGAAGTCTTCAACATGCTCGGTGCCAAGATTCGCGGAAAATCGAAGCTGCCGTCGGGCAAGCGCATCGTCGTCTTCTCGCCGCATCCCGACGATGACGTCATCTCGATGGGCGGCATTCTCCGCAAGCTCGCCGAGAACAAGAACGAGATCGTCGTGGCGTACATGACGAGCGGCAACATCGCCGTCTTCGATCACGACGTACGTCGCTACGTGGACTTCCTCGTACGCCTCGGCGCGGAGCGCGAGATTGGCGACGTGGAGGTGCAGGTCCTCGCCAAGCGCGTGTACGAGTTCCTCGCCTCGAAGCGCCCGGGCGACGTCGACATCCCGGAGGTGCAGGACATCAAGCGCATCATCCGCGAGTCGGAGGCGGTGAGCGGGATCGAGACGCTCGGGCTCGACGCGTCCGCGGCACGGTTCCTCAACCTTCCCTTCTATCAGACGGGCAAGGTTCGCAAGGATCCCATCGGGCCGGCCGACGTCGCGATCGTTCGCGGATTGCTCGAGGAGATGCGCCCCGAGCTCATCTTCGTGGCCGGAGACCTGTCGGATCCCCACGGCACCCACCGGATGTGCAAGGAAGCGATCTATCGCGCGATCGAGGAAATGTCTCCGAACGCGGAAGCCGGAATGCGGAGTGGTAGTTCCGAGTCGAAAACTCGCGTGCCGCCTTCCGCATTCGTCCGTCCAGAAGTCTGGCTCTACCGCGGCGCGTGGCAGGAATGGCCCGTCACCGACGCGACCTGGCTCGTCCCATTGTCGCAGGAAGAGCTGAAGCTCAAGATCCAGGCGATCTTCAAGCATCAGTCGCAGAAGGACTCGGCCCCCTTCCCCGGCGCTCATGACGAACGCGAATTCTGGCAGCGCGTGGAATCTCGGAACAAAGAGACGGCCGCCACGCTCGACCGCCTCGGGTTGGCCGAGTATTTCGCGATGGAAGCGTACGTCGTCGACTGAGCTGCTCCCGGCATGACATCGTCCTTCACGCTGCTCGACGCGGCGGTGCTCCTCGTGTACCTCGTGGGCACCACCGCGCTCGGCATGTGGCTCGGGCGGCACCAGAAAGACGCACGCGATTACTTCGTCGCCGGCCGCGCGATCCCGTGGTGGGCGATTCTTTTTTCCGTGGTCGCGACGGAGACGAGCGCGCTGACCTTCATCAGCATTCCCGGGCTCGCCTACATCGCGGACCTCAGCTTCCTCCAGGTGGCGTTAGGCTACCTCGTTGGGCGGATCGTGATCGGCTACACGCTCCTTCCTCGCTATTACCAGGGCGAGCTCGTGACCGCGTACGCCCTGCTCGAGCAGCGCTTCGGGACCTCCACGCGTCGATTCGCCTCCATCATCTTCATGGTGACGCGCGCCTTCGGCGATTCGGTGCGCGTATTCGCGACCGCGATCCCGATCGCGCTGATCATCGGTCCCGTGATCGCTCCCCAGTATCTGACGCCGGTCTCCATTCTCATCCTTGGCGCGTTCACGATCGTGTACACGTACCACGGCGGCATGCGCGCTGTCGTGTGGACGGATGTGCTGCAGACGATCGTGTATCTCCTCGGAGGATTCGCCGCGATCTGGCTGCTCGGGCGAGGTGTCGACGGCGGCTGGAGCGCCATTCTCAGTGGGGCGGACTCCGCCGGCAAGCTGCGGGTGTTCGACGCGTACACCGGATTCGATCGGCCACACACGATCTGGGCCGGAGTCATTGGCGGCGCCTTCCTCTCGATGGCATCGCACGGGGCCGACCAGCTCATCGTCCAGCGACTGCTCGCTTCCTC
>DASRHU010000274.1:0-25645 GCA_035650335.1 Gemmatimonadaceae bacterium
TCGAAGAGCGAGCTGACCGACTGATCGAAATGCGTGTACCTGATCGCCTTCGCCAGCAGCTCTCCCACGGACAACACCTTCAGGTTCTCGAGCCGCCGGCGATCCTCGGGGATCGCCACCGAGTCGGTGACCGCGACCTCCGTGATCGGCGCGTCGCGAATCCGATCCACCGCCGGTCCTGAGAGCAGCGCGTGCGTCGCGCACACGTAAATGTCCTCGGCCCCGAGCCCCTTCAGCACGCGGGCGGCCTCCGTCACCGTTCCCGCCGTGTCGATCATGTCGTCCGGGATGAGACAGTCGCGCCCCTCGACATCACCGACCACGTTCAACACTTCGGCCACGTTCGGCGCGGGCCGACGCTTGTCGATGATCGCGAACGTCCCGTTGAGGCGCTTCGCGAATCCCCGTGCCATTTTCGCCGATCCCACATCGGGCGCGACGACCGCCAGCTCCCGCAACTGCTTCTTCCGATAGTGCGACACGAACACGGGAGCCGCATAGAGATGATCGACCGGAATGTCGAAGAATCCCTGCAGCTGATGCTGGTGGAAATCGATCCCCAGCACCCGGTCCGCGCCCGCCGTGACGATCATGTTCGCCACGAGCTTGGCCCCGATCGCGACGCGCGGCTGGTCCTTGCGGTCCTGCCGCGAGTAGCCGTAGTACGGCATCACGCACGTGATTCGCGCCGCCGACGCACGCCGGGCCGCATCGATGAGGAGCAACAACTCCATCATGTTTTCGGCGGGCGGATTCGTCGGCTGCACGATGAACACATCGTGGCCGCGGACGTTCTCGTCGATGCGGACGAAGCACTCACCGTCCGCGAACCGGCTGACGGTGACCTTCGCCAACTCGGTCCCGAGGCACTGGCCAATTTCCTCGGCGAGCGCCCGGTTGGCTGTTCCCGCGAGGAGCTTGAACCCGCGACGCGGGACTAGAAGCTCGTCCATTGGCTACAGCCTTGGAGCATAAGCGGATAGGAAGCGTACGTCAACTTGAACTGGGGGTCAGGAGTCGGGAGTCAGGGATCAGGGGGTGTCAGGTGCAAGGTGTTGGGGCGAGCCGGTCCCTCCTGCAACCTCGACCCCGACACCCCCTGATTCCTGACTCCTGACTCCTGACCCCCCAGTTGCCCCCGGTGGATTCGAACCACCATTCTCGGATCCAAAGTCCGATGTCCTGCCATTGGACGAGGGGGCAGCAGCCCGGAAAGCTACTCGTTCCCCGATGTCGCGACAACACGCGCAGGTACGCGCGCCGGCAGCACAGGAGCATTGCATGCACGCGCGATCTTGGCGACATCGGGCTCGCCCTCGAACAAGCCGAACATCGCTGACCCGGAGCCCGAGAGCATCGCGACCTTCGCCCCCGCCTGCTCGAGTGCCGCGCGATACGACTCCACGATCGGAAATCGCCGAGCGATGATCGCGTCGAAGTCGTTGCGCGCGATCGCGGCCAGATCATCCCAGCTCCGCGACGCGCGGCGCAGGGATGCGGCGCCCACTCGAGGCGTCTCACGCGCGCTCTCGCGGTGCGCATCGAGCCACGCGTAGGCATCGGCGGTGGCCACGGAAAACGGCGGGGTAACGATGGCGAGCCACCGCGTCGGGAGCGCGGGTAGCGGCTCGAGGACGTCGCCCCGTCCCGTCCCGAGGGCGAGCGGTGCCGTCGAGGTGAGGAACGGGACGTCCGCGCCGAGTCGGGCGGCGATGCGCAGAAGCCGAGCTTCGCCAAGGGGGCGCGGAGCAAGGGAGTCGAGTGCACGCAAAACGGCTCCGGCATCGGCGCTGCCGCCGCCGAGGCCCGCCCCAACGGGGATGCGCTTTTCAATGTCGATGGCGCACCCGGATGGCCACTGGGCCTCGTCCATGTAGGCGAGTGCCGCGCGCAACCCGAGATTCCTCTCGGGCGGTCCCACCCACTCGTCAGGCATGCCAGCGCGCGTGACGCCGATGCGCGCTCCGCTCCGCAGCGTGCGAACCACGACATCATCGGCGAGATCGATGCGCGCGAAGATGGTGGCGAGCTCGTGGTAGCCATCTGCGTCGCGCCCGCCGATGTGGAGCGCGAGATTGACCTTGGCCTGCGCGGCGATTCGCGCGGCCGGCACGCTCACGCCGCTGGCTCCGACGCTCTGCCGAGGTCGCGGAAATGGAGGCCGAGCCGGACGAAGTAGTACGCGCCGATCACCGTGATCGGAATGAACGAGAGAAGGTGAAAGCCGATCGCCCACGTCACCGCGAGCGTCGGATCCACGCCATACAGCCCGAGCCCCTCGCGACCGAGCGCCTCGAAGACTCCGAAGAACCCAGGTGCCGACGGAATGGCGACGCCGATGGCGATCAGCCCCTGAAGCACGAACATCCCGCTGAACGGGACATCGATCCCGACCGCCGCGCACGCGATCCACCACGCCAGCGCGTTGAGGACCCAGTGCGCGATCGTCCATCCCAGCACCGCGATGAACCGCCGCGGCGAGCGCAGCACGCTCAGCCCCGACGCGAAGGCGAGGAGCACATCCTTGCCGCGCTGCTCGAGACGCGGAGCGACCCGGCGCGCGAACGCCTCGTACAATGTCACGATCTGCTGCGGGAAAAACACGAGCAGGTACACGATGACGAGGAAGAGCGCCGCGGCGAGGGCGCCCCAGGCGACCCAGTGCGACACCAGCTGACCTGCCACGCGCTCCCCACGGGGAAACGCCGGGTCCAGCATTGCCAGCAACATCAGGGAGATCACGACGAACGCATCGAACAGTCGGTCGACGGCGAGCGACGCGAACGAGGCGGAGAAGGGGATGCTCGGCCATTCCCGGGAGAGGGCGAAGGCGCGAGCGATCTCTCCCGCGCGCGCGGGTACGACGTTGTTCACCATCATCCCGATCGCCGTCGATCGCCAGAGCGGCCCAAAGGGAATCTGGTCGTCGATCGGGCTGAGGATCGTCTTCCAGCGGCGCGCGCGTAGCGGGAAGATCAGCGTGCCCACGATGGCGGAAAGCAGGAAGAGGGGGATGCTCGACGCGCCCAGCGCCCGCGCGACGTCCCCGAAGTTCACGTCCCTGAGCGTGTAGGCGAGCAGGAGAACGCTCAGCAGGATGCCGAGCGCGCCGCGCCATCCGAATTTCATACCGGTCGGTTCTGTGTCAGTCGACGAGCGCGAGATCGAGAAGGTCGTAGAGCTCTTCAATGACCTCCGGGGGTGGCGCGCCCGGACGCCGGCGCAGCTCGTCGCGCAGCATGCGCGCTCGCTCGACGGCGGCTCGGCCACGATACAGAAGGTCCTGGATCGGCACGATGGTCTCGTCAGGCAGGGGCGTCGGCTCGCGCAGCGGCTTGTCCTGCAGCCGACCAAGCGATTCAATGCCGCGGTCGAGGAACTCCTTCAGCTCCTGGCCGGTTGGCGTGACGGCTCGACCACGAGCCGGCGTCGGGGATGTCGTCCGGCGCGGGGCGGCACCGAGCTGCTCGAGCTCCCGGGCGAGATCGTCGGACTTCAGCCCCGAATCCGCGAGGAGCGACGCGAGCCGATCGAGCGCCCCGAGTGCGGCCGGCTCGAGCGAGACGACGCTCGCGCTCGCTTCACGCGCCAGGCGGGCGACGCGGTCCTCGGCGAAGCTCACCGCGCCGGCCTCGAGCGCTCGTAAGGCAACACGGAGCTCGCGGCCGACCCGCTCGCGCGAAGCCGGATCCCGTGCCTGCCGCGCGTCGGCGACGAGCCGGCGGAGGTGCTCCGCCTGGCTGACGACCTCCATGCGGAATCGCTGGGCCGGTGTCGTCGGCGGATTTGGCGACGTGGACACCACGTGCGGGCCCGCATCCCCGAAGAACAGCGCGGCGATCGGGATGATGTGATCGGCGAGCGGGGACTCGTCGGCGAGCGCCGCCGCGGCGGCGGCGAATTGTCGTACCTCGTTCGAGTTGGGATCGAGTCTCCCCCCGCTTCCCAGCTCGTTGGAAAGCCGGCGCAGGAGCATCGCCGAGGAGGTGAGCAGGGCAAGCTGTTTGACGGTCGGCGTCGTGATCACGCCAAGCTCGAGCGGCTTCGCGGCACGCTCGATCGCGTCGACGACTTCGGGGAGCGGGGGCACATCACGCACCGACGCGACGCCACGCAGCGTTCGCACGTGGCGGAGCGCCGTGTCCAACGCGTCGCGATCGCCGGGACGGCGCACCACCTGCTCGAGTGCGTCGGCAATGTCGCCGGTTTCGGCGACGAGAAACGCGGACCCGCCGCCCCCACTCGGTGTCGGGGCGCGCCGCGGCGCCACGGGCGCCAGTTGTGCCAGCTCAGCGGTGCGCGACTCGGCACGACGCTCGTCGGCGGTGCTCCAGTTTCGCACCGAGCGCACGAGCAATTTCAGGTCATCGACCGCGGCGACCAGCGCGGCATGGAGTTGAGGACTCCACGACAGCTCACGGTCCCGCAGCGCTCGTCCCATGCGCTCGATGCCGCTCGCCACCTCGGCGATGCCGCTTTGCCGCGCCATGGTCGAGCTGCCGCGCAGCGTCCGCGCGTGTCGCAGCATCATGTCGATGTCGGGGCCACCGCCGGTGGCGCTGCTGATGATCGCATCGAGGCGCTCGATGGAGTCGTTTGCCTCGAGGATGAAGAAGTCCAGCAGACCGACGGGGGAAGTCATGGCTCTCTACAGGGAAGACTGCGTTTTCTGGTGAAAGGCAAGGACCTCGGACATCTGATTTCCCGACCGCACGGCCTAACCACCACGCGCGCTCTGCATGGCTTGTCGCATTTCCCGCACCGCCGACTCGATGCCGGTGAACACGGCCCGACTGACGATCGAGTGGCCGATGTTCAGCTCCTCGATCTCCGGTATCGCTGCGACGAGACCGACATTGCGTACCGTGAGCCCGTGACCCGCATGCACCGCCAACCCCGCGCCCGCCCCGAGCGCCGCCGCGTCCCGCAACGCGTCGAGCGTGCGGGCATCGGTCGGAGCGTGGGCGTACTGGCCGGTGTGCAGCTCGATCGCATCCGCCTCGAGGTCGCGCGACCGGAGTACGGCATCGCGATCAGGGGCGATAAACAGACTGGTACGGATGCCCGCGCGTTTCAACCGGCCGATGGCCTCTCTCAGCACGCGCGGACTCCGGGCGACGTCGAGCCCGCCCTCGGTCGTAACCTCCTCGCGTCGCTCGGGTACGAATGTCACCTGATGCGGGCGCAGCGACACGGCGATGCCGAGCATCTCCTCGGTGATCGCCATCTCGAGATTCAGGACGGTGCGAACCGTGCCCGCGAGGCGGCGTACGTCGTCATCCTGAATGTGTCGTCGGTCCTCGCGCAGATGCGCGGTGATTCCGTCGGCTCCGGCGCGCTCACAGTGCGCCGCCGCGAGCACCGGATCCGGCTCGTCGGTTCGTCGCGCCTGCCGCAATGTGGCGACGTGATCGACGTTGATGTAGAGACGTTGGTGGGTTGCTCGCATGTCGGCTCGCCAGTAGGTTCTCGCTCACTAGCAGGACGGAGAGACATCGTGAAGCGTTCGTTACTCGCAGTGGGGTTGGTGATCCTCGGCGCTTGCGGTCCGCGGACCGGCGGGTCGCTGACCGGCGCGCCCGCGCCGCGTACCGCCGTCGAGCAGTTTCTGGCGGCGGTTCGCGCCCAGGACCTCCAGGCCATGTCGACGATCTGGGGATCGAGCAAGGGTCCGGCGCGCGATCAGATCGAGCGCTCGGAGCTCGAGAAGCGCGAGCTCATCATGCAATGCATGCTGTCCCATGAGCGGTTCCGCATCCTCGGCGAGACCGGGGGAAGCGAAGGCAGACGCGTCTTCCGTGTGGAGCTCCAACGCAGCTCGATCACGCGCGCCACGAATTTCACCACCGTCGAAGGTCCCTCGGATCGCTGGTATGTCGAAAGCGCCGACCTCGACCCCGTGAAAGACCTCTGCCGGCAGATGCCTACGGGATAACTCGATTCGGGAACATTTGTACCCAACGCGGCGTTCACTCTTCGGTAAGCTCGATGAGCACGCCGCTCGTCGAGGACGGGTGAAGGAAGGCAATTCGCTTCCCCTCGGCGCCGATTCGGGGCGTTTCGTCGATGAGCCGGAGCCCCGCCGAACGGCAGCGCGCGAGCGTGGCGTCCAGGTCGTCTACCACGAAGCAAATGTGGTGAATTCCGGGACCGCGTCGCGCAACGAAGCGTCCCACTGGACTGTCCGCCTTGGACGGTTCGAGAAGCTCGATGAGGGCATCGCCGGTCGCGACCCCGACGATACTCGCTCCATCAGCGTCGTCGAGCGGGACTTCCGCGAGGCCGAGGATGTCGCGATAGAAGGGAAGGGACTCACCGTGGGCGCGGACGGCAATGCCGATGTGCGCGATGCGGGTGCCGCGGGGGTTGTTATCTTTCATCAAGGACTCGCGCTCCGGTGCGAGAACGACGAACACAATCTGGGCAGCGCGGGGACCGCGTGGAACCCCGGTGCCTTTGCGGAGGAAGGGATGTCGAATTCAGTGGCGGTGACCGACGCGACGTTCGGGACCGAGATCGAGGGACACAAGGGACTGGCCGTCGTTGATTTCTGGGCAGCGTGGTGCGGACCGTGCCGCATGATCGCGCCGATTCTCGATCAGCTCGCGACGGAGTACACGGGGAAGGCCAAGGTGGCGAAGGTGGATGTCGATGCCAACCAGAAGACCGCGATGCGGTTCAACGTCCGCTCCATCCCGAGCATCCTGTTCTTCAAGGATGGCAAGCATGTGGATACGGTGGTGGGCGCCGTGCCGAAGTCGCATCTCGAGCGCAAGTTCGCGGAGCACGCGTAGCGCGCTTCGTGTACGTGCGGCATTCTTCCGCCTGGACGGCCTCGCGTCGTCCAGGCGGTTGTCGTTTCTCGACCCTCGTCGCTACCACCGACCGCGATGACCGAGGCGCAGACCGGCCGACTCCACGTGGTGAGCACGCCCATCGGCAATCTGGGCGACATCACGTTGCGCGCGATCGAGACGCTGCGGAGCGTGAAGGCGATCCTCGCCGAGGACACGCGGCATTCCCGTCCGCTGCTCGCCCGGTACGAGATCGCGACGCCACTCGAGGCCTATCACGAGCATAACGAGGCGAGCGCGACGCCCCGCATCATCGAGCGACTTCGCGGCGGCGAGTCGTTCGCGCTGATCACCGATGCGGGCACCCCGCTCCTGTCCGATCCGGGCGCGCGCCTCGTTCGCGCGGCGATCGATGCGGGGATTCCGGTGAGCCCGGTGCCCGGAGCGTCGGCGCTGCTGTCGGCGCTCGTCGGGTCGGGGATCCCGGCAGACCGCTTCACGTTCTTCGGGTTCCTTCCTCGGAAGGGCCCGGACCGCGCCGGGGCGCTCACCGCGATCGCGTCGCTTCCCCACGCCGCGGTGCTCTACGAGGCCCCAACCCGTCTGGCCGATACGCTCGGCGCCATCGCGGCGCGTGGTGGCGACGGTCGCGAGGCGGTCGTGGCACGGGAGATGACGAAGCACTACGAGGAGTTCCGCCGCGGAACGGTGCACGACCTTGCCGAGTACTATGAGGAGCGTCCCCCCAAAGGCGAGGTCGTGATCGTCGTGGCCGGGGCGGCACCACGTGCCCCCGACGAGGATGCCCTCCGGCAGCAGGCCAGGCAGCTTCGTGACGGCGGCGCATCGACTCGCGATATCGTTCGTCTACTTGTTGAAGAGCATCACGCGCCACGCAACCTCGCCTACCGCATCGCCCACGAATGAGATTCGCATCCGCGCTCGCCGGACTCGCACTCGCGACACTCACTGGCGCCACGACGCCAACGCGGGTCGCGATCGCGCGCCTGCAATACGACGGGGGTGGTGACTGGTACGCGAATCCTTCCAGCATACCGAATCTGCTCGAGGCGATTGCCCAACGGACGACACTGCCCGTGGAGCGACGCGAGGCGCGCGTGACGCTCCTGGATGATCGGCTCTGGGATTACCCGTTTCTGCACGTGACGGGGCATGGCAACATGAAGCTGAGCGACCGCGAGGTGGAGCGGCTGCGTGAATACCTCACCCGCGGCGGATTCCTGCACGTCAGCGACAACTACGGACTCGACTCGAGCTTCCGTCGCGAGATCGCGCGCGTCTTTCCGGATCGCCGGCTCGCGGATGTGCCGCTGAAGCATCCGATCTACAACGTCGTCTACGAGTTCCCGAAAGGTTTACCAAAGATTCACGAGCACGACGGAAAGCCCCCGCGTGGGCTCGGTATCTTTCTCGGCGATCGCCTCGCCGTGTTCTACGATTACGAGGCCGATCTGGGCGACGGCTGGGAGAATGCCGATGTGCATAACGATCCGCCCGAGCTGCACGAAGCTGCTCTGCGCATGGGAGTGAACCTCTTCGTGTACGCCATCACCAGCAGGCCCGTCTCATGACGGTCGGACAGATCATCGCGCGCGAGCGCTCGCGGCTGCGGTTGGCGCTCGTCACCCGTGGCGTCGGTGTGGCGCTGACGATCGGGTTCATTCTGCTGGCGGCCAGCATCATCGCCCTGGGCGGGGCCCGCTGGATCACACGTCCCTCGGCTCCTCTCGGCGCGTGGGCGATCGTCGCGACCGCGCTCGTCGCGCTGCTCATCGCGTCCTGGCGCGAGGGACGCCGGCGCGCGTCGGCGGGCCACATCGCCGCGGCCATCGAGCGCGAGCGCGCGCTTCGCGCCGGATCGCTGCGTGGCGCGCTCGAGGTGGACGCATCGGGACCGCTTGGTGCCCTCGCCGCAAAACGGCTCGCGACCGATCTCGCTCGTGTCCGACGACCGCTCGCGCCGGCGATGCAACGGCGCGCGACACGCTGGAGCATGCTGTCGGCATTTCTGGCGATCGGGGCGGTCGCGACCGTCGCCGTGGCCCGTGATGTCGCGCCCGATGGGTGGCGTGCGATGCGGCATCCGGTGCGTGCCTGGAGCGGCGACCTCCTGCCGCCGCTCGTCATTCTCGATCCGCCGACCCACGTGCTGCGCGGTGAGGAGGTTCGCCTCAACATCGCGGCGCCGGAGCGACGGAATGTCGTCCTGCACACCCGGGCGACGGGACGCTCCTGGAGCGAGCAGAAGCTTCCCGTCGAGCGAGGTACGGCTCCGGCGGTCCTTGGCCCCGTCGACGCCGATATCGTGCTCGTCGCGACCGACGGACGGGCGACGAGCGATACCGTCCTCATTCGTGTGACGGACCGCCCGTTCGTCGGCGACGTCGCGATCCACGCGACGTATCCGCCATACCTTCGTCGCGCGCCCGAGGTCCTGGCCGTCGGCGAGCCGCTCCGGCTTCCGCGCGGGACCGCACTCCAGGTACGAGGGCGCGCGTCGACGGCACTCCAGAGCATCGTGCTCGCGAGCGAAGGGGACACGATTCACCTCACGCCCGACGATCACGCGTTCGGCGGCCGATTCACGGCGCAGGAAAGCGGGCGCTGGACATGGCGGGCCACCGGTGCCCAGGGCGCCATTCCCGACGTGCCGCCGCCGCTCGAGCTGACGGTCCTCGCCGATTCGAGCCCACGCGTGGAGATTCTCGCTCCGCAGACGGACACGATCGTCGCGCCTGGCGATCGCCTCGAGCTGCGCGCCGAGGCGAACGATGATCACGGCATTGGGTCGATCGTCCTCCGCAGCTGGCGCAAGCAGGCGTCCGGCCAATCGCTGCCCGAGGTGACACAAGCCGTCGCCGCGCCGGGCGAGCCGCGCTGGTTAGGCGCGGTGCCTCTCGACCTTGCGCCGCGCGGCCTCGAGGCCGGCGACGAGCTGCACCTGATCATCGTGGCCACCGACGATTCGCCCTGGCGACAGCGGGCGGAGAGCCGGGAGCTGATCCTGCGCGTCCCGACGCTCGCCGAGCGTCGCGAGATGGCGCGCGCCCTCGCCGACTCGACTGCCTCACGAGCCGACGCGGCCGCGAAGTCGCAACGTCAGCTCGAGCGACGCACCGAGGACGCCGCACGGGCGCGCGGGCGCCGTGAGCAGCGCGCCGCCACGCCACGCGATCGCGACGCACGGCAGCAGCAGAACCGCAGCATGGAGCACGAGGCCGCACAGCAAGCGGAAGCGCTCGCGAAGGAGCAGCGCGAGCTGGCGCAGCAGGTGGAGAAGCTGCGCCAGGATGCTCGCGCGCTCGAAAAGCAGCTGAAGGAAGCAGGTGCACTCGACACCTCGCTCACACGCCAGCTGCGGGAAGCGCAGGAACTGCTGAAGGACGCGCTGACGCCCGAGCTTGCGGCCCAGCTCGACGAGCTTTCTCGCGCGGCGCAGAAGCTCTCGCCTGACGACACGAGGCGTGCGCTCGAGAACCTGAAGGAGCAGCAGGAGCGACTGCGCAAGCAGCTCGAGCGAAGCGCGGAGATGCTGAAGCGCGCGGCGCTCGAAGGCACCATGCAGACGCTGCGCGATGAGGCGCGTGAGCTCGCGGAACAGCAGCGGGCGACGGCCGACTCGATGGCTCGCGGGGCAGAGTCGGGGCAGAAGGGGAAGCAGCTCAGTGACCGCTCGAAGAAGCTCGCCGACGCGGTGGACAAGCTCGCTCGCCGGCTGGAGGAAGAGCGCGCCGAGGCCGGACCGCCGAAGCTCGATCGGGCGGCCGAGGAGGCGCGCAAATCGTCCGAGTCCATGCGTCAGGCCGCGCGCGATCAGCAGGGACAACAGGGAGAAAAAGGGCAGCAAGGCGAGAAAGGACAGCAGGGCCAGCGGCAACAGGGTTCGCCGGCCGGCGCGGAGAACGCTCGTCAGGCGGCCGAGCACATGGAGCAGGCCGCGCAGCAGCTTTCGGAGGCTCGGGAGGGTCAGATCCAGGAATGGAAGAACGAGCTCACCGGTGAGCTCGACCGCGCCATCCAGGAAATGATTCAGATGGCCCGCGAGCAGGACGCGCTCGCGCAGAAAGCGCGCGAGGGAGCGGAACAGGGCTCGTTGCGCGCGGAGCAGGGCGCACTCCAGCAAGGCGTGGAGCGCGTCGGCGAAAAGATCGAGAAGGCGGGGCAGCGCTCGACGCACGTGTCCCCGCAGGCGCAGGGTGCCCTGGCGGACGCGCGCCGTCGCGTGCAACAGGCGACGGAACGGACGGCGGAGTCACAGCGCGGCGGGACCGATGCCGCTCCGGCGATGCAGGAGGCGGCCCAGGCGCTGAATCGGGCGGCAGCCGCGCTCGTGAAGGATCGCGAGCAGGTTGGAAAGGCGCAGAGCGCATCCGGCTTCGCCGAGATGCTCGAGCGCATGCGCGAAATGGCGAAGCAGCAGGGATCGCTCAACGCCCAGGCGCAGGGACTCCTTCCGATGCCCGGTCAACGCATGAGTGCGCAGGGCCAGGCGCAGGCGCGCGGCATCGCCGAGCAGCAGCGCAATCTCGCCGACCGGCTCGACAACGCCGGCCAGAGCAGCAGCTCGGGCCGCGCGTCGGAGCTCGCGCGCGAGATGCGTGAGATCGCGGAAGCGCTCGATGGGGGGAACGTCGATCCGGCGCTCGTCGAGCGACAGCAGCGCTTGTTCCGGCGTCTGCTCGACGCCGGCCTGACGCTGGAGAAGGAGGAGCGCGACGATCGGGGCGAGCGCGAGTCCAAATCAGCGACCGGCGCGGAGGGCACGTTCACTCCGCCGGCCGACGTCCAGTCGCGTCCCACGGCACGGTACCGTGAGCCGACGTGGGCGGAGCTACGTGGGCTCACCGCGGAAGAACGGCGCGCCGTCATCGAGTA
Source organism: Gemmatimonadaceae bacterium (assembly GCA_035650335.1). GTDB lineage: Bacteria > Gemmatimonadota > Gemmatimonadetes > Gemmatimonadales > Gemmatimonadaceae > JAICNG01. The sequence continues at coordinate 11,691 of DASRHU010000274.1, forward strand.
CTTCAAGCGGATCAATGCGGAGTCGGCGCGCCCGTAGTCGCGGGCTCGCGATCCCGCTCCTGCTGCTCGGCGCCGCGGTCGCGCAGGCGCAGCAGTCCGGTGCCGAGCAGCGCGGGCTGTTGCTCGAGCAGGACGACAAGTATCGCGAGGCGGCAGCCGCCTATCGAGAGGCGCTGACCCAGGCTCCCGGGTCGGTCATGGCGATGCTCGGGCTCGAGCGTGTGTATGCCCAGCTCGGCTGGCCCGACTCGCTGCTTCCCGTGCTCGACAAATCGATCGCGGCCGCACCTCGCGAGCCGGCGTTCCGCGCCGTGCAGATCCGCACGCTGCGGTCACTCGGGCTCACCGACCGCGTGCATCAGGCGTTCGAGCGGTGGACGCGTGACATGCCGGGCGACGCCGCGCCCTACCGGGAGTATGCACGGCTCCTGCTCCAGGACGGTCAGCTCCGCACGGCCGACTCGGTGCTCCAGCGCGCGAGAACGCGGCTGGGCACCGGGCGAGGGCTGGAGCTGGAGCAAGCCCAGCTGCGCGCGGCCATGGGGGAGTGGGCGCTCAGCGCCGCGTCGTGGTATCAGGCGCTCGAGCGGGCGCCGTACCTGGAGCAGGCGGCGGTCCTCTCGCTGGTTGCCACGCCGGTGGAGATGCGTCCCGCCGTTAGGCGCGATCTGCTCGCGGCCGGAGGAAACGTGGCCGCCCGGCGGGTGCTCGCCGCGCTCGAGCTGCACTGGGGCGCGCCGCAGGAGGCGTGGCTGGTGCTGCGCGACCTTCCGCGAGACACGGCCACGTTCACGGCGTGGAGGGAATTCGCCAGGCGTGCCGAGGAGGCCGAGGCGTGGTCGGTCGTGCGTGTCGCCCTCGAGGCCCTGCTGCGGGAGACGCCATCCGCCGATCTCGCGTTGCGCGCGGCGCGCGCGTCGTTACAGGGGGACGATCCCGCCGCCGCGCTCGAGCTCGTCAGGCAGGCGGAGCGCGGACTCGACAGTGCGCAGGCAGCGGTGAGGATATTGCCCACCCGACTCGAGGCGCTCGCGGCACTTGGGCGTGCCGACGAAGCGCAGCGGGTACTCGATGCCTACGCGTCGCACCTCACGCCTGAGCTGCATCGCCGGCACCGCGCGATCGTCGCGTGGGCGTGGGTCCGCGCGGGCAACGTCGCCCAGGCGCGCGCGCTCCTCGGCACCGATTCGACGTCGGAGGCGAGCGAGGTCAACGGGTGGCTCGCGCTCTACTCGGGCGACCTGGCCGGTGCGCGCGCGACGCTTCGCGTCCGGGGGCGCACGACACCCGAGCTGGTCACGGCACTCGCCCTTCTCGCTCGCACGAAGGCGGACACGTCGGCGGCGACCGGCCGCGCGTTCCTCACCCTCGCGCGCGGGGACACGCTGCGCGCGGCAACGGCGTTCGAAGAGGCTGCCGCCGCGCTCGAGGATGCGCGGACTCTCCTGTTGGCGGTGGCCGCACGGCTCCATGCCGCGGCTCGCGATGATGCGCGTGCGGTGCGGCTGTGGAGCGAGCTGGCGACCACGTTCGCCGAGGCGCCGGAAGCACCGGAGGCCAATCTGGAGTGGGCGCGCGCGCTTCGCCGCGCCGGGAAGCACAGCGACGCCGTCGCGCGCCTCGAACATCTCATCCTCACCTACCCGAATAGCGCGCTCGTGCCGCAGGCGCGGCGAGAGCTCGACCTGGCACGCGGCGCGATCCCACGCGCGTCCTGAGGTTATCTTTGGGCATGGTCACACCGCGTCGGCGGCTGTTATCGGCTGCCTGCTTCCTCGTCGCTGTCCTGGTGCCTGCGCGATTGGCCGCGCAGTTCCTGCTCGTCCCCATGGACGATGAGCAGCGAAACCATCTGAAGGCGTACGGGCTGACGTACAACGCCATCAAGGACGGGCTGCGCGCCGAGTGGTTCCTCAACTATCGCGGCGGATCGTTCCTGCTGCCGGACGTCGCCGACGTTCGCCGACGCGCCGGGCTCGACGGCGTCACGGTCGAGCCGCTCTCCGCCTCACGTCTCGGTGCCATCCGCGCGGAGATCGCCGGCGGAAACATGGACGCCATTCCATTGGAAAAGGCGCCCCGCGTCGCGATCTACACGCCGCCGAACGCTCCGCCGTGGGATGATGCGGTGACGCTCGCCCTCCGGTACGCAGGAATCGAGTACGCGACGGTGTTCGATGAAGAAGTGGTACGGGGCGATCTCTCGAAATACGATTGGCTTCACCTGCATCACGAGGATTTCACCGGTCAATTCTCGAAGTTTCACATTGCCTATCGAGGCGCTCCCTGGTTCATCCAGCAGGTGCAGTCAGCGCAGAGCATGGCACAGCGGCTGGGCTTTCCCAACCCGCCCGCGCTCAAGAAGGCGGTGGGGGAGCGAATGCGGCAGTACGTGGAGAATGGAGGCTTTCTCTTCGCGATGTGCGGAGCCACCGAGACGCTGGAGCTGGCGATGGCCGGGTTCGACGTCGACATTGCGGGGAACTTCGCCGATGGCACGCCGGTGGACGGCAACGCCGACGCGAAGCTTCGATGGCAACGCTCGTTCGCGTTCACGAATGCCCACCTCGAGCAATCGCCCTTCGTCAACGCGCAGAGCGACATCGATGGGCATCAGGTGAACGTGCCGGGGCGTCGTCAGCCGCTCGGCACGTTCACGCTGTTCAGCTTCAGCGCCAAGTTCGATCCGGTCGAGACCATCCTCGTGCAGAATCATCGCACCGTGATTCCCGATTTCTACGGCGTGACGACGAGCTTCATGCGCCGGGTGCTCAAGCCCGGGGTCAGCGTGCTCGCCGAGGAAGAGGGCGCCCCGTGGACCAAGTACCTGCACGGCAACTACGGGAAGGGAAGCTGGACCTATCTCGGGGGCCACGACCCCGAGGATCCCCAACACGGCATCGGTAACCCGCCGACCGATCTCTCTCTGCACCCCAACTCGCCGGGCTACCGCCTGATTCTGAACAACGTGTTGTTCCCGGCGGCGAAGAAGAAGCCGCTGAAGACCTGAGGGTGTCGAGGGTGTCAAGGGTGTCGAGGGTGTCGAGGTGAGCGCGTGACGGCGAAACGGCTCCGCGCGCCTGGGAACGCCGTCGCCGAGCCCGCCCCGAAATCCGCAGTCCGTGTTCCGCATTCTGGGTCGTCCCGCATCGGGCGCTCCGCGGGCGCGGCGATGCGGGCGGCGATCACGTTGGCCGGCGGGCGGGAAGTCTGCTTCGTCGCGCAGCTCGATGAGGACGGGTGCGTCTCGGCGGCGCGCGTCGTCTCACGCGGAGACGTGCGCAGCGTTCTCGCGCTTCCCGGGGTCGCGCAGCGCGGCGAGTTGCTCCTCCACAATCACCCCACCGGTGATCTCGAGCCGTCGGATGCCGACCTCGACGTCGCGGCGCGCCTGCACGATGGCGGTGTGGGCTTCGGCATCATCGACAACGAAGCGCGCTCGCTCTACGTCGTCGTGGAGGTGCCGCGGGCCCCGGCGGTCACCCGGCTCGACGCGAACGCGGTCAGCGGTCTGCTGGGCCCAGCCGGGCCGATCGCGCGGACGCTCGATCGCTACGAGGACCGCCCGACGCAGCGCGACATGGCGGCGGCGGTCACCGAGCTGTACAACGGGGGTGGTATCGGACTGCTCGAGGCGGGAACCGGCGTCGGGAAGTCGTTAGGCTACCTCGTGCCGGCGCTACGATGGGCCGCGGCCAACGGCGAGCGCACCGTCGTCTCGACGAACACGATCAACCTCCAGGAGCAGCTGGTCGGCAAGGACCTGCCCTTCCTCGAGACGGCGCTCGCCGATCAGCCGGTGCGGTACGCGCTGCTCAAGGGATGGCGGAATTACCTCTGCCTCATGCGTCTCGAGAATGCAGGCGCCGCTGGCGGACTCTTCGATGCCTCGCTGAGCCGCGAGCTGGAGGAGGTTCGCGCCTGGGCGGCGCGCACGACCGATGGGTCACTCGCCGATCTCGCGACGCCACCGCGCCCGGAGGTCTGGGATGAGGTCGCGGCCGAGCCGGATCTCTGCGGTCGCCTCAAGTGCCCGCACTTCGACAAGTGCTTCCTCTTTCGCGCACGGAAGGCGGCGGCCCAGGCGGATGTGATCATCGTGAACCACCACCTGCTCATGTCGGATCTCGCGGTCCGCCGGGCGCAGCAGAACTGGAGCGACGCCGCGGTGCTCCCCGCCTATCGACGGATCGTCATCGATGAGGCGCACCATGTCGAGGACGCGGCGGCATCGCATCTCGGAACGACCGTCACCCGCCGCGCGCTGGTGCGGCTGCTCAACCGGCTGGACCGCAAGGGGAAGGGGCTGCTCACGGCCCTGACGATGCGCCTCGCGTCTCAGCGCGACCTGCTGAGCACCGCCAGCCTCGACCTCGTCCGTCTGCGGCTCGCCCCGGCGGTGGATGGTGCGCGCGAGAAGGGCAGCCGCGTCTTCGATATCCTCGAGGCGCTGGTGCGGAGCTTCGGTCAGCCGGTGATGCGCCTGACCGAGGCGTTCGCCACGCATCCGGTGTGGGACGCGGGGCTCCGCGTCGCCCTGGCGGACGCGTTAGGCGAGATCGCCCTGCTCGAGGACGGCCTGCGTCTGGTGCGCGAGCGCCTCGAGTCGGACTCGTCCCGGCACGAGACCGTCGCGCCGCTCCTCTCGGAGATGCGCGGGGTCACGCGGCGTCTCGAGGCGCTCGGCGACGGTCTCACCCGCACGCTGAACCCGCCATCGAAGGCGGAGCCGTCGGTGCGGTGGCTGGAGCTGCGGGGACGGGAGCCTAACGTGGCGGCGACCGCGGTGCCGCTCGATCTGGCGCCCATCCTTCGCGAGGATCTGTTCCGCCGGGTGGAGACCGCGGTCCTCACGAGCGCGACGCTCGCCGACGACAACGGCTTTCGGTTCCTCGCGAACCGCCTCGGCCTGGATGATCCCGAGCTCGCGCCGCGAACCGGAATGTACGCGTCGCCATTCGAGTATCCGCGCCAGGCGATCCTCGTCATCCCGACCGATATCGAGGCGCCGAACGCCGACGCCGCGGCGCATCTCCAGGGGGTCGTGCGCGTCGGCATCGATGTGGCCGAGGCGAGCGATGGCGGGATCTTCGTATTGTTCACGAGCCATCGTGATGTGCGGCTCGCGGCGAGCGAGCTTCGCGCGCGTGGGATCGAGCGTCGGTGGCCGCTGCTCGTCCACGGGGACGACGGGCGCGACGCGCTGCTGCGACGTTTTCGCGAATCCGGCCGCGCGATTCTCCTCGGCACCGCGTCGTTCTGGGAAGGGATCGACGTTCCCGGTCGCGCGTTGCGCGGGCTCGTGCTCGCGAAGCTCCCGTTCCGCGTGCCTACCGAGCCGCTCACCGCGGCACATTGCGAAGAGATCGCGAAGCGGGGCGGCGATGCGTTCCGCGACTACATGCTTCCCAACGCGGCGCTGCGTTTGAAGCAGGGGTTTGGCCGACTCATCCGGACCGGCACCGACCACGGCGCGGTGATACTCTGTGACCCGCGCGTACTGACGAAATCGTACGGCCGCGGGCTGCTCTCAGGACTGCCGCCGGCGCGGCGTGTCGAAGGTCCATGGGAGGAGGTGTCGCGCGAGGTCCGCTCGTTCTACGCCGTCTGGGGCGCCAGCGTCTCGAGCTGAACGCCATGACCCCGTCCAAGATCATCTGCGTGGGCCGCAACTACGTCGAGCACGCCAGGGAGCTCGGCAACGAGGTTCCCACGGCCCCGCTCATCTTCCTGAAGCCTCCGTCGAGTGTCGTTGCCGATGGCGAGCCGATCGTGCTGCCGAAGGCCTCGCAGCGTGTCGAGTACGAGGGCGAGATCGGGATCGTCATTGGCCGGCGCGCTCGCGGCCTTTCCGAGCGTGAGGCTCGCGCACATGTGCGAGGGATCGTCGCGCTCAACGATGTGACGGCGCGTGACCTTCAGAAAAGCGACGGTCAATGGACTCGCGCCAAGGGGTTCGATACGTTCTGTCCGGTGGGCGCGGAGGGCCCCGTTCCCGATGTGCTCGAGACCCTGAGCGTGATTACGCGCGTCAACGGCGCCGAGCGACAGAGCGGTACGGCGGCGGAGATGGCCTTCAGCATTCCCCGCCTCATCGCCTACATCTCGGGAATCATGACGCTCGTCCCGGGTGATGTCATCGCCACCGGCACGCCAGCAGGAGTGGGCCCGCTCGCCGCCGGGGACATCGTCGAGGTGGAAATCCCAGGCGTCAGTCGCGTCACCAACCCCGTTCGAGCAGAGGGATAGTGCCTCCCGTCGCAGCGCGCGTTCGCTTCCTTCCAGAGTACCCGCTCGCGGCAATCCCGCAACGCAAGCGCGACCTGCTCGCGCGCGGCGTCGATGTCATCGACCTGGGAGCGGGGGACGCGGATCTCGCGCCGCCCCCCGCGGTCGTGGACGCATTGGATCGGGCCGCGCGCGATCCGCGCATGAGCCGCTACGGGTTCGGCCTCGGGCTCCCGGAGTTTCGCGAAGCGATCGTCGCGTGGATGGCCAAACGTTTTGGCCACACCTTCGACCCCCTGCGCGAGGTAGTGCCCCTCATCGGCTCCAAGGAGGGGATTGCCCACATCGCGCTGGGATTCGCCGAGGAGGGGGACGTCTGCATCGTGCCCGAGCCGGGCTACCTCGCCTATCTGGGAGGCACGCTCCTGTCCGAGGCGACCCCCCATCTCGTCCCATTGCGGCAGAAACACCGCTTTCTCCTCGACCTCGACGAGGTCCCCAGCGACGTGCTAGGGCGCACGCGGATCGTGTATGTCAACTACCCGAACAACCCGACCTCGGCGGTTGCGCCCCTCGACTATCTGGAGCGCCTGGTGAGGCGGTGCCGGGAACTCGACGCCCTGCTGGTGTATGACAATGCCTACTCCGAGCTGGCGTACGACGGGTATCGCCCCCCGAGTATCTTCGATGTCGACGGCGCCCGTGAGGTCGCGATCGAGTTTCACTCGTTGTCGAAGACGTTCAACATGACGGGCTGGCGGTGCGGATGGGCTGTGGCGCGACCGGAGGTCACCGGGGTCCTTGCCAAGGTGAAGTCGTTCATCGACACGGGAGCGTTCATGGCCGTGCAGGCCGCCGGGATTGCGGCGCTGGAGAGCTGGGCCGACTTCCTGCCCGGGAACCTCGAGGCCTTCCGAGCCCGTCGTGACGCGGCGGTGTCGGCCTTTCGCGCGAACGGGTTTGCGTGCGATGTTCCAAGGGCGACAATGTACCTCTGGGTGGCGTTGCCCGACGGCATTCCAAGTGCGGCGTTCGCGGAGCGGTTGATGAGCGAGGAGGGGGTCATCGTGCTGCCTGGTGCGGCGTTTGGCGGAGGAGGCGAGGGGTTCTTCCGCGTCTCGTTCATCGTTCCGGCCGAGCGTCTGTCGGAGGCGGCCGCGCGCGCGGGACGCGTTCTCGCGTCTTTCGGAGCGTCGGTCTCGTGACGCGTCGCGTCGACGGAACGGTCGCGATCTCGATCGCCATACACGTCGCCGTCGGCGCATTTTTGCTGTGGGTGCTTTCGATTCCGTATCCACTGCGCGAGCTGCTCGAGCGCACGCGTCCGCGCGTGGAGCCGGAGCGCATCAGCTTCGTGTCGATCCCGAATCGCGGGGAGACAACGTCCGGGCGAAGCGGTGGAGACGGGATCCCCGAGCGTGAGAACGCACCGCGCCAGCCGGCGCCTCCACTCGTGGCCCCGGCCGCGACGCCATCATCGATTCCGACACCACCTGCCGCGACGCCTCGCGAAGACGTGGGCGGAAGCGGGCCGCTGGTCGGTCGCGGTGGCCCGGTTCGCGGCATCGTGCCGTCCTATTCTGATGCGCGCGTGTGGACCGATCCGAACGCACCGATCCTGGCGCTGCCGCGCAATATCTCGGATCAGCTCGACAGCATGCTGGTGAGCGGCACGCAGCGTGTTCGAGACTCGATCGAGCTCGCCAAGGCCCAGCGGCGTCCGGGCGACTGGTCGTGGACGAAGGATGGCAAGAAGTACGGATGGGACTCGCTAGGCATTCACCTCGGCGGCATCACCATCCCACGCGAGGTGCTCGCGCTCGGCGGCGCGCTCGCGAACGTCGGCGCCGCGTCGAATCCGACGGTCGCCGATCGCGCGCGTGCCGTACGCGCGATGACGGCCGACATCAACTATCACGCGCCGCGGGCAATGAACGCCGAGGAATTCCGGACGGCGGTGAAGCGGATTCGCGAGCGGAAGGAGCGGGAGCGGCGCCAGGCGCGCGAGGCGGCCGAGAAGAAGGCCAAAGAGCAGAAAATCGCGGCGCCGTAGCGGCGCTCGTCAGGCAGGGGCTGGCCCGTTGCCGTGGTCGTCGATCACGTCCGACTCGTTGAACGGGCGGAAGATCCCGCAGGCGACCCCCAGCACCGCAAAGTCCGTCCCCTTGGTAATGGGAATCTCCTTCTCGTTCGGATTCGCCGGCTCGAGCACGATCTTGCCGTCACGACGCCGAAGGGTCTTGATCGTCGCATCGGGGCCAATGCGCGCGGCCACAATGTCGCCGTCCTTCGCCTCCTGGACAGCCACGAGCACGTAGTCTCCGTCGAGGATGCCGCGTCCGACCATGCTGTCGCCGGCGACCCTGAGGAAAAAGACCTCCGGGCCCGGAAGAAAACGGCGGTCCATCGTGATGAACCCCTTCCGGTTCTCGGGGAGCAGCGCCGGCTCGCCGGCGGCGATCTTACCGTAGTACGGGACCGGCTGGGTGCGACGGTTCGCCTCGTGCCCGAGCAGCTTCACACCGCGCGACCGCGATGGATCACGCTCGATATATCCCTTGTCGGCGAGCGACTGGAGAAGCTCGGAGACTGTCTTGGTCGATTTGATCTGAAATTGCTTCCCGATCTCGCGAACACTCGGCTGATACGTGTTATCGCAGAGAAAATCGAGGAGGTAGTGATAGACCCGCTGCTCGATCGGGGTAAGTGGCTCGGGCATGGTGGTCACGGGCGAGGGGAGACCGCAACACACGTGTCTCCCGAAAACGTTCGAACCCAGAACCTACAACGACTCCAGCGCCGTGGTCAACACTGCGGCAGCGCCGTTACGCGTTTTTGTCGCTGCCACCCATGCTCAACCACGCGATTGCGTTGTTGAGCCGGCGCAATGCCAGGTCGCGTCCCATCGCCACGAGCACCTCGAAGATCCCCGGGCTGACGCTCATGCCGGTGATCGCGACGCGAAGCGGTTGAAAGATCTTGCCCGCGGCCACGCCGCGCCGTTCAGCGAGCTCGCGCAGCGCGGACTCCATCGCGTCGGGTGTCCATGCATCGATCGTGGACAGACGCTCGCGCGTCGCTCGCAGGATTTCCAGCGCGGCGGTCACGTCCTTCCAGTGCTGACGGACCGCCTGATCCTCGTACGCGATGTCCCCCGCGAAATACGGCGCGGCCTGTCGCACGATGTCGCCGACGGTCCGCGCACGCACCTTGAGTAGATCGACCAGCGACAGATACCAATCGCGCCGTCGCGCAAGCTCGTCCGGTGAAGAAATTCCGGCCTCGAGCATGAGCGGCGTGACCACCGGCTCGAGCGCGATCGCCGGCGTGCGGCTCAAGTGCTGGCCATTCATCCATTCGAGCTTCTTCGGGTCGAAGACGGCGGCCTTCTTCTGCAAGCCGTCGGTCGAGAAGAGCTGCACCATCTCATCGAGGGTCATCACTTCACGATCGCCGCCGGGTGACCACCCGAGCAGCGCGAGAAAATTCACCATCGCACTCGGCAGGATTCCCTGATGCCGGTAGTCGCCGACCGCGGTGGCGCCGTGACGCTTGCTCAGCTTCTTTCCGTCGAGCCCGTGAATCATCGGCACGTGCGCGAACTGGGGGAGCGCGGCGCCGAGCGCGCGATACAGGAGAATCTGCTTCGGTGTATTCGAGATGTGGTCGTCCCCTCGCATCACCAACGTGATGCGCATGGCGATGTCGTCGGAGACGACGGCAAGGTTGTAGATCGGCGTCCCATCCGACCGAAGCACGACGAAGTCCTCGATGTCCTTGTTGGGAAAGCCGATGTCACCGTGCACCAGATCATCCCAACGCGTCTCACCATCGGGAACGCGGAAGCGTACGGCAAAGGGGTCACCGGCTCGCACACGTCGCTGCACGTCGTCCGCTGTGAGGCGGTCGCATCGCCGGTCGTACTTGAAGCTCTCTTTCCGCGCCTCGGCCTCCTTGCGCCGCTGCTCGAGGTCATCGGGCGTGCAGAAGCATCGATAGGCGGCGTTGGCCGCGAGGAGCCGCTCGACATCGCGCTGATGGCGCTCGAGGTTCGCGCCCTGGTGCACGACCTCGTCATCCCAGTCGAGCCCGAGCCAGCGGAGCCCCTCGAAAATGGCGCGCTCGCTCTCGTCCGTGCTCCGAGCCTTGTCGGTGTCTTCGATACGGAGCAGAAACTGGCCGCCGTACTTTCGTGCGTACAGCCAGTTGAAGAGCGCCGTGCGCGCGCCGCCGACGTGGAGGTAGCCGGTGGGCGAGGGGGCAAAGCGCAGTCGTGGCGTCGACAAGGGTAGAGGGTAGAGGGTAGAGGGTGGAGTGAGGTTGGAGGGAAGCGGGATCGGGGAAGGGGGAAGAGGGAAGAGCAAGAGGGACGAGAGAATGCTCCTCTCGTCCCTCTTGGTCCATACAACACGGAGAGGGAGGGATTCGAACCCTCGATAGGGCTTTTCAACCCTATAACGGTTTAGCAAACCGCCGCCTTCAGCCTCTCGGCCACCTCTCCACGATCCGTCGAGCGCCGAAATTTACAAGGTATGTGGTGATGAGGCTACCGGGGGCGAGTGCGAGCGCGAGACGGACATCGACAGATCCGATCGGTCGTGACGTGACGTACTCCGCTCATGAAGGACTCGTGACCCGACTTCCGGAGGAACGCCATGCCCGCCCCGCGCCTGTTAGCCATCGCCACACTCCCCCTCGGCCTCCTGCTCGGCTCCTGCTCGCCGGACCAGGCGACCGATGCCGACGGCGTGATAAGCGCGCCATCGATGAACGCACTGGGTCCGTCGATGCCCGATGGCCACAGCGCGGCGGCGACACGCACCGCCTTCCGTGCCGCAATGCGCCAGCTCTGGGAGGATCACATCACCTGGACGAGACTCTTCATCGTCAGTGCGGCAGCCGGTCTTCCCGACCTCGGACCGACCACCGAGCGCCTCCTTCGCAACCAGCAGGACATCGGTGACGCGATCAAACCGTTCTACGGTGAGGCCGCCGGCACGCAGCTCACGGTGTTGCTTCGCGAGCACATTCTCATCGCCGCCGACATTCTTTCCGCAGCGAAGCGAGGAGATGGTGCCGCGGTGGACGAGGCATCGGCGCGCTGGTATGAAAACGCCGACGCGATTGCCGCGTTTCTGAACGCAGCCAACCCGCGAAACTGGCCGCTCGACGAGATGCGCGGGATGATGCGCTCGCACCTGGACTTGACGCTCGCGGAAGCGGTCGCGCGGTTGACAGGGGACTTCGCCACGGATATCGCCTTGTACGATCAGGTGCACGTGCAGATTCTGCACATGGCGGACATGCTCAGCGCCGGGATCATCAACCAGTTCCCGCAAAGGTTGCGCTGACAGGAGGCAGGCGATGCCCGGCGACCGGGACAGGTGATGACACACTACGACTATCTCATCATTGGCGGCGGCATGACCGGCGACGCCGCCGCGCATGGCATTCGTGAGGCGGACGGCAACGCGTCCATCGGCGTCATCAGCGCCGAGACCCATCCGCCGTACAACCGGCCCCCGCTCTCCAAGGGACTCTGGAAGGGCGATGCCAGCGAAAGCATCTGGCGAAACACCGCCGATGCTGGAGCGCAGCTGCATCCCGGTCGTCAGGCGGTGGAGATCGACCCGGTGAAGAAACGCGTTACGGACGATGCTGGACGTGAGTACCGCTTTCACAAGCTCCTCCTCGCGACCGGCGGGTCAGCGCGCCGCCTCCCGATGGAATCGGACGAGATCATCTACTTTCGGACGTACGACGATTACCGCCGCCTGCGATCGCTCGCGGAACAGCCACGGCGATTCGCGGTGCTCGGCGGCGGATTCATCGGCACCGAGATCGCCGCGGCGCTCCGAATGTCGGGTCACGAGGTCACCATGCTCGTGCCGGAGCAGGGACTCGGCGCGCGTGTGTTTCCCGCGGAGTTGTCCGGGTTTCTCGTCGCGCATTATCGGCAGAAGGGTGTGGAGGTTCGAACGGGTGATGGCGCGCGCTCCCTCCGTAGGCAGGGAGGTGACGTCGTCATCGAGACCACCACTGGGGCTGAATTCGCGGCCGACGCCGTCGTCGCCGGACTGGGGATCGTGCCTAACGTCGCATTGGCCGAGCGCGCCGGTCTGCGCGTCGAGAACGGGATCGTCGTCGATGAGTTTCTGCAGACGAGCCACGCGGACATCTACGCGGCCGGCGACGTAGCCAACTTTTTCAACCCAGCACTGGGATCGCGCCTTCGCGTCGAGCACGAGGACAACGCCAACACGATGGGTCGCGTTGCCGGGCTGAACATGGCCGGGCGGGCAACACGATACGACCATCTCCCGTTCTTCTACTCCGACCTGTTCGAGCTGGGATACGAGGCGGTGGGCGATACCGATTCGCGGTACGAGACGGTGGCGGACTGGAAGGAGCCGTTTCGCGAGGGCGTGGTCTATTACCTGAGAGAGGGGCGTGTACGCGGCGTGCTTCTCTGGAATACCTGGGGCCAGGTCGACAACGCGCGCGCATTGATCTCGGAGCCGGGCCCTTTCACGGCGAAGAGCCTCGCGGGCCGCCTTCCGGCGTAGCGCCACTCACCGCGTCAGGCGCGCGAAACGCCCGTCGACCCGAGCCCTTCGCCGCGGCGCGCTGCCGCGGCGCGTGCTTGACCGGCCGCGGGGCGGGGTGTCACAATGGGACACCGCGAAACATCGTCCCGACCCATACTCCTTCAGGACCGCCACCCGTGCGCTACGCCGTGAGCTCATGGAACCGGAGCGCTATCCCAGGCGCTTAGGCCCTTGACCCCTTACCAACCCGACCCCACCAGCCACTCGGAGGCAGGCCGCATGTCCGCATCTGTCGTCTCTATCAGGAACGAATTCCCAGCTGTTGGCCGACGTTGGCTGACGGTGTTGGCTTCACTCGCCGCCGCCGCTCCCCTGGCCGCGCAAACCGTGGGAACGGTGACGGGTCGCGTCACCGACGCCTCGTCAGGCGCGCCGGTGGCCGACGCGCAGGTTCGCGTCGCCGGAACGACCACCGGCGTCATGACGCGCACGGATGGAACGTACCGCCTGTCGCTCGCCGCCGGCTCGTACGAGTTGCGCGTCTCGCGCATCGGATACGCGGCGGCGCGGGATTCGGTGCGCGTCGAGGCGGGAGCGAGCGTCACCAAGGATTTCCGAATCGACCAGACGGGATTGTCGCTGGACCAGATCGTGGTCGTCGGCTCACGCCGCCCCGATCGGACCGCGGTCGAAGCGCCCGTTCCCGTGGATGTGTTGTCCGCCGAGGACCTCAAGAACACCGGATTGACGGAGACGAGCCAGGTCATCCAGATGCTCGCGCCATCGTTCAACTTTCCACGGCCCTCGGTGAACGACGGAACAGACCACGTGCGTCCGGCGACGCTGCGTGGGCTCGGACCCGATCAGGTCCTCGTGCTGGTGAACGGAAGGCGGCGCCACAACACGGCGCTCGTGCACGTCAACGGGTCGGTGGGGCGCGGCTCGACGAGCGTCGACCTCAACGCGATCCCCGTCAGCGCAATCGACCGGATTGAGATTCTCCGCGATGGCGCCGCCGCACAGTACGGGTCGGACGCCATCGCCGGCGTCATCAACGTCGTGCTTCGCGCCGATGCGCATCGCTCCATCTCGGGAAGCGTGGGACAGACGACCGAAGGCGACGGGCGCGTGACGCAGTTCCAGACCAACTACGGGCTCGGCTTCGCGAACAACGGCTTC
>DASRHU010000275.1:0-7750 GCA_035650335.1 Gemmatimonadaceae bacterium
CGGGGCGTATTTTTCCAATCGTGCCCCTGCTGACGACCGACGCCATCGTCCTCCACGCGTTCGACTACTCGGAGACCTCGCGCATCCTGCGGCTGGCGACGCGCGCGGCCGGCGTCGTCTCCGTGCTCGCCCGTGGGGCACGGCGATCCACGAAGCGATTCGGCAGCGCGCTCGACCTGTTCGCGGAAGGAAGGGTGGAGATCCTCGTGCGCGAGCATCGCGATCTGCACATGCTCTGTGCGTTCGATCTCGCCCAACCACGTCCGGAGCTTGCCACCGATCTCGGTCGATTCAGCGGCGCGTCGGCGCTCGCCGAGCTCGTCCTCCGGTTCGCGACCGACGAGCCGCAGCCCTCGCTGTTCGACGCGCTGTCGCGCTCGCTCGACGCGTTGTGCGCGGCGGCACCTAACGACTCGCGCGAGGTGACGCTCGCCGGGGCGTGGCGGCTCGTCGGCGAGCTGGGCTTCGCGCCCTCGCTCGACGCGTGCAGCGCGTGTCACACCGAGCTCGCGGTCGGTGACGCGCTGCCGTTCAGCCATGTCGCCGGCGGCGTCCTCTGCGCCAACTGCGCCCGGCTGCACCCGGTGGGACGAACCCTGCCGGCGCATGAGCGTGCGCGCCTCGGCGCCTGGATGGCCGATGAGCGCGCGGGAACGCTGTCCGACCTCGACAGCCGTGCCCACCAGCGGCTCCTCCGCGAGTTCCTGCACGAGCACCTCGCTCAGGACCGCGCGCTCAGCGCGTTCGAGATGTGGGAGCATGCGCCCTGGAGTGGCTCGTGATACTCGGTACCGCGGGCCACGTCGATCACGGAAAGACGGCGCTGGTGAAGGCGTTGACGGGCGTGGATACCGATCGTCTCGAGGAGGAGAAGCGCCGCGGGATCACGATCGATCTCGGATTCGCGCCGCTCCGGCTCGCGGACGACCTCACGCTCGGTGTCGTCGACGTGCCGGGCCACGAGGCGTTCGTGCGCAACATGGTCGCCGGTGCGACCGGGATCGATCTCGCACTTCTGGTGATCGCCGCCGACGAAGGGATCATGCCGCAGACGCGGGAGCACCTTCACATCCTCCGGTTGTTAGGCGTGCGGGCCGGCGTCGTCGCGCTCTCGAAGTGCGACCTGGTCGATGCCGAGTGGCTCGAGCTCGTTCAGGAGGACGTGCGCGCCGCCCTCGCGGACACGCCGCTGGCCGGAGCGCCCGTCGTCCCGACGTCGGTCGTGTCTGGTGAAGGCATTGCGGAGCTGCGCGCCGCGATTCGCTCGGCCGCGGACGCGCTCCCGGCGCGCGATTCCGACGACGTGTTCCGGATGCCGATCGACCGCGCGTTCTCCCTGAAGGGAACCGGAACCGTCGTCACCGGCACCGTGTGGAGCGGCACGCTGCGGCGCGACGCCGCGGGGCAGGTGATGCCAATGGGGCGCACCGTGCGCGTGCGCGGACTGGAATCCCACGGGGCTTCGATCGCCGCCGCCACCACCGGAATGCGCGCCGCCGTGGCCCTGGCCGGCGTGGAGGTCGCCGATTTGCGACGCGGTCAGGTACTGGTCGCCGACGCGTCATGGACGCCGACCACCGTGCTCCTCGCACGCGTCGAGATGCTGCGCACCGCCCGTCAGGCGCTCGGCCCTCGCACGCAACTCCGCTTTCACCTCGGTACCGCCGACGTGGGTGCGCGCGTCGTCGCCCTCGGCGGGGCGGTGCGGCCGGGAGCGACGGCGGCGGCGCGCGTGGTCCTCGACGAGCCGGTGGTGGCGCGCGCCGGCGACCGATTCGTGCTCCGCGGGGAGTCGCCGCTGGTGACGGTCGGCGGCGGCGTCGTCGATGACCCGCTGCCGCAGGGGCGTCGCTCGCGCCCGTGGTCACGCGCGGCGTCGAGCGTCGCCGAGCGTCTGGACCGGCATCTCACCGAGGCGGGAGCGCGTGGCGTCGCGGTCGGGTCGCTCCCCGTACGACTCGGGGCCAGCCCGGCCCAGGCCGAAGCGCTGGCGCGGGGCGACGGCTCGTTAGGCGCCCGCCGCCTGGGCGACAGACTCTACTCGGAGCGCGCGGTGCAGGACGTTCGCGCGGCGTTGCTCCGGCTGATCGACGAGCACCACGCGGCGGCGCCGCTCGAGCCTGGTGCGCCGTTGCAGGCCATCCGCTCGCGCCTGGGCGCGGCGCCGGAGCTGATCGAGACGATCGTCCGGGATGCGATCGCGGCCGGCGCCGTTCAGCTCGACGGAGGCTTGATCGCTCGCAAGGGATGGGCGCCCGCCCTCACCGAGCGGCAGGCCCGCCTCCAGGCCGAGCTGCTGGCCGCGCTCGAGCGAGCCGGCGCCGAGCCACCCAGCGTCGGCGAGCTGGAGGCGACCCACGGGCCGGATGTCGTGCCGCTGCTTCGTCTTCTCGAGCGCCGTCAGCTGGTCGTTCCGGTCGAGATCGACCGATGGTTCGCCCGATCGGCGCTCGACGGTTTGATCGGCCGGCTTCGGGGGGGGATGGAGCCGCGACGCGAGCACACGCCGTCGGAGCTTCGGGATATGCTCGGGATCTCCCGAAAATTCCTCATCCCCGTTCTCGAGTACTGCGACAGGCACCAGATCACGGAACGGCGCTCGTCAGGCAGGGTATTGATAGGTCCGTAGTTTGCTTCCACGGTGGGCGGTTGGGTTGCTTGACACCGCCCGAGCCGCATCCTATGTTCGCGACCAAGGCAAGCAATCGTACCACCTGTTTCCAGGAGCGGGAGAGAGACCTCTTACTTCGTCAGTCTGGAGAAAGGCGCATGATGCACCGATGGGCAGCACTTGCTGTGCTCGCCCTAGGCGCACTCGTACCGACGATCGGGCAGGCCCAGGCCACACAGAACCCGCCGCCGGCTCGTGAGCGCCCCGGAGTTGAACTGGGACAGAACTATCCCAACCCGTTCAACCCGACCACGACGATCCCGTTTGTCATCGGTGACCCGACGACCTGTCAGGACACCGATCGGGAGCACGTGGTGTCCCTGAGGATCTACAACATTCTCGCGCAGCTCGTTGCCGTACCGATTCTGCAGGGGACGGGACAACAGCTCCTGAACGTGCGGCTGAAGTGCGGAACGTACACGGCCTACTGGGATGGCCACTACCTCGGCTCTTCGCGCGAAGTCGCCTCGGGCGTGTATCTCTATCGCATCGAGGTGGACGGCGAGGTCAAGGTGAAAAAGATGATCGTCAGCAAGTGACGCTTGGCGGCGTACGCTGGACGGAGCGCGGTGATGGCGAATGCCATCACCGCGCTTGTTTTTCTCCCGACTCGGCGGCGCGCCGCGCGGCCGCGGTATCGGTCAGCAGCGCCCCCATCTTCGTGTTGATCGCCCCCCAGATTGCCGCCGCGCGCGCCGGATCGTCCGCATAGTGGCGCGCCTGCCGCTCGAGCTCGGCGGATGTGAGGCCTTCCTCTTGCAACACCCGGCGACGCAGACTGTCGCGCGTGGCCTCGGCGAGCCTGCTGTTGCGATCCAGGGCGTGCAGTCGCGCCATCGCCTGGACGAAGGTCGAGTCGTCCATCGCTGCACTGCCTGTCCTTCCGCACGCCGCGATCGCGGCGCCAAGAACGCAATGTCTCACTATCATTCCGATGCCCATGGCGCGCGAACGCTAGAGACCATGTTCTCGCTGGTCAAGCAGAGATGACCTCGCTCGGCCAACCGGTGACGACCGGCTCGCGTGCACCACGATCGGTGGTCGCGCCGACCGGTCGCATCCTCAGCCGCGGCCGTCTCGCGCTCGGCGCGCTGTACTGGCTCACGTGGCTCTCCGTCTCCCGCCGCATCCCCGTTCGCACCGGGATCCAGCGTGAGCTCGAATCGCTCGGCGTCGGGGCACTGCGACTCGTGATTCCCGCCTCGATCCTGGTGGGACTGATCGCGACGTTCCAGATCGCCTCGCAGCTCCTCGAGTTCGGCGCCCAGGCGATGAGCATTCGCGCGATCGCCTGGTTCACCGCCCGCGAGTTCGGCCCGGTGGGGGCGGCCCTCCTCGTCGTCGCGCGGAGTGCGTCCGGCATCGCGGGCGAGCTCGCCTCGATGCGAGCTGGTGGCGAGATCGACGCGCTGCGCGCGATGGGGCTCGACCCGGTGAAATATCTGATCGCTCCGAAAATGGCCGCGCTGCTCGTTGCGCTGCCCGCGCTCACGGTGCTCTCCGACGGGCTGATCATCCTCGGAGGCTGGCTCGGCACCACGCTGTTCCTCGACTATAGCTCCAGCTTCTTCCTCGAGGAGTTCCGGGCGGCGTTCGCGATGCGCGACCTCATCGTTGGGCTGGGGAAGAGCGTGATCTTCGCGTTCATCATCGGCTTCGTCGCCACCGACGAAGGGCTCAACGGCGAGGGCCGCGTCGCCGCGATCGGCGAGGCGACCACCCGGGCCGTGATGTACTCCGTCCTCGCCGTCTTGGCCGCCGACACACTGGTGAACGTCGTCTTCTACTTCATCCCGGGTCTCGCCTAACGTGAACGACCTCGTCCTCGAGGTGCAGGATCTCACCGGGCCCGATGACTCGCCGATCGTGTTCGACATTGCGCTCCAGGCGTGGCGGGGCGGCACGACCGTCGTGCTCGGCCCCATTCATTCGGGGAAGTCGATCGTGATGCGCCACCTGCTGGCGCTCGAGGAGGCGCGCACCGGCTCGATCACCGTCGACGGCGAACGGTTCGACGCCCGCGGCGAGTCCGAGGCGGTCGTTCGGCGGATGCGCACGCGGTTCGGGGTGGTGTTCGAGGGGGCGGCGTTGCTCTCCCGTCTCACCGTCATCGAGAACGTCGAGCTTCCCCTGCTCGAGCACACCAGCGCGACGAGTGAGGAAGCGCGTGAGGCGGCGCAGGGTTTGCTCTCCGAAGTGGGCCTGGCCATCGAACAGGACACGATCCCCGTCGAGCTGGACCGGGCGGCGCAACGGCGCGTAGCGCTCGCGCGCGCCCTGGCGCTCCGGCCCCCCGTTCTCCTGCTCGACGAGCCGACGCAAGGACTCGATGCGCACGCGGCGTCCGAGCTCGACCGTACCCTGGGAGTACTGCAGGAACGCGCCGGGTTCGCAGTCGTCATCTTCACCAGAGAGGCGCGCTACGCCTTTGGGAACGCAAAGCGTGTCTACGTCATGGCGGAGGGTCGCATCGTGGATGCCGGGGATCACAATTCACTCGTGGATAGCGAGCATCCGGTCGTGCGCAGCCTGCTTCGTCGCCGGGGGACTGAATGAGAACCGCTGACTCGCGGCTGGGCATCGTCGCGTTCCTGGGCGGCACCGCGCTGGTGCTCGTCGCCATCGTCGCGTTCGCGCGCTACCCGTCGCTCTTCCGGCGGGGAAGCGAATACCGGGCGGCCTTCAGGAACGTCGCCGGTCTCAATCTCGGAGACGAAGTTCGCTACGGCGGTCTCATCGTCGGCTCGGTCACTCGGCTCACGCTCGACCCGCAGGACCCGACGCGCATCGAGGTGACCTTCCGCGTCGGCACGCAGACGCCGATGCGCACCGACACCTACGCCACGATCACGCAGGTTGGTCTGCTCGGGCAGCCATATCTGAACCTCGAGCCGGGTCTCCCGACGTCCCCCGCGCTGCCTCCACGGAGCCGCGTCCCGACGCGCGACAATCTCACCTTTCAGGATGCCATGAGCCGCCTGGCCGTCTTTCTCGACCGCGCGGACACGCTGCTGCACGGCGTCGAGCGCATCGCGGCGTCGAGCCCGTGGGATCGTATCGACAAGACGCTCACACGCGTCGACGTGCTCCTGACGAATGCGGCCGAAGGGTCCGGGCGAGTCATCGACAACCTCGACCAGGCCACGCACCAGCTCTCGACAATGCTCGAGCGTACCGAGCGCCTCGTGGCATCGCTCGACACGGCGTTCCGCGGCGCCAGTCCGGGGCTGCGCCAGGCGCAACGCGAAGCGCTGGCGGCGATGCGCGATCTGCGCGGGTTGATTGGGGACTTTCGCGATGCGACCGGAGACGGCGATCGCCTCGGGCGCATCGTCGACAATCTCGCCGCTGCCTCAGAGGATCTCGCCCGCCTGGCCGATCGACTGGAGAAGGAGCCCACCAGTGTCCTCTCCCGTCGTCAGCCTCCGCGAAAAACGGCAGGACCAGCCGCGCAATGACCGATCGGCGCGTACTGCTCCTGCTCGCACTGCCGGCGATCGCGTGCTTCCGCACGCGCTCCGTTCCGCCAATCGAGATGTACCGTCTCCTGCCAACCGTCGCGGAGACGGCGAGTGCGCCGCTCGCGGTTCCGGTCGATGAGCTGCCGGAGGGCTCGGTGGCCGTGCTCCGGTATGTGACGCCGGGTCTCTACGGCCAGCGGGGAATCGTGTACCGTGTGGGCGAAGCTGGATACGCGACCTATCCCTCACGGGAGTGGGCGATCCCGCTCGGAGAGATGCTGGGCCGACGGGCGGCAGACCTCATGCAGGAGAAACCGCTGGTTCGCGGCGGCGCCATGTTCAGCCCGCCCACCCGGCGCGCGTTCACGTACACGTGGCGCGGCACCGTCCGCGAGTTCGAGGAGATCGATCGCGGGAACGACGTCTTCGTGGCGGTGAGCCTTGAGGCCAGCCTGGTTCGCGTGGAAGATGACTCGATCGTTTGGTCCGGCGGCTCGCGCGTGGAGCGCGCGATTCCCAGCGGGACGATCGAGGGAATCATCGAGGGACTCAGCCGAGCCACCGATGAGGTGATGCTTGCGCTCCTCGACTCGGCGAGAGTGTCGATCCGGCAGCGATCGGCGAACGGATCCGCCTCGCACTGACACCCTGCGCCACTGCGGCAGCGCCAAAGCGCCCGCGCGGCAGGAATCGAAGGAACGCCTGTTGCTTACCCGTTGCGTGACGGTAAGTTACGTCTCGCGTGGTAATGTACATTCACAGGACATGACTTGATGATCAGCTCCGATCGCCTCACGGTGAAGGCCGCCGAAGCGCTCAACGAGGCGCTCGGGCTCGCCCGCCGGACCGGCAACCCGCTCGTATACGACGCGCACCTGCTGCTCGCGCTCCTGCAGCAGGAGGAAGGCATCGTCGTGCCGCTGCTGCACAAGATCGGCGGGAACGTGAGCGACCTTCGCTCCCGGGTGGAGCGTGAGATCGCGCGCTACCCGAAGCAGACGGGTGCCCAGCCGACGCTCTCGCGCGAGCTGCATCAGGTCATGGACAAAGCGGACGAGTTCGCCAAATCCCTCGGCGACGAGTTCGTGTCGACCGAGCACCTCCTCGTCGCGCTCGCCGAGGTTCGCGGAACGGATAGCTTCGCGGTGCTCTCGTCGGCCGGCGCGACCCGCGACGCGCTGATCCAGGCGTTGAAGGTCGTCCGCGGGTCGCACCGGGTGACGGACCAGACGCCGGAGACGCAGTACCAGGCGCTCCAGAAGTACACCCGCGATCTCACCGACGCCGCCCGGAAGGGAAAGCTCGATCCCGTCATCGGTCGCGACGAGGAGATTCGCCGAGTCGTTCAGGTTCTCTCGAGGCGCACGAAGAACAACCCGGTTCTCATCGGCGAGCCCGGCGTCGGCAAGACGGCCATCGTCGAAGGGCTCGCGCAGCGAATCATCAACGGTGACGTCCCTGAAAGCCTGAAGAACAAGCGCCTCGTCGCGCTGGATCTGGGCGCCTTGATCGCCGGCGCGAAGTTCCGCGGCGAATTCGAGGAGCGCCTCAAGGCGGTGCTCAAGGAGATTACCGCGAACGAGGGCCAGTTCGTCACCTTCATCGACGAGATGCACAC
>DASRHU010000276.1:0-4153 GCA_035650335.1 Gemmatimonadaceae bacterium
CACAACGTGCTGAACGCGAAGTATCACCAGCGCGAAGCCGAAATCGTCGCGGGTGCGGGTCAGCCCGGCGCCGTGACGATCGCCACGAACATGGCCGGTCGCGGAACGGACATTAAGCTCGGGCCGGGCGTCACCGAGGCGAAGCCCTCCAAGGTGAAGGACCCGGAGGGGAATGAGATCGAGATCGTCGAGGTGGGCGGGCTGCACATCATTGGCTCCGAGCGTCACGAGTCGCGGCGCATCGATCGCCAGCTTCGCGGCCGATCGGGTCGTCAGGGTGACCCGGGCGCATCGCAGTTCTTCCTGTCGCTCGAAGATGATCTCATGCGGCTCTTCGGGTCGGAGCGCATCGCCCGACTGATGGACCGCCTCGGCGCCCAGGAAGGCGAGGTGCTGACGCACCCGCTGATCACCCGATCGATCTCCCAGGCGCAGAAGCGCGTCGAGCTGCAGAACTTCCAGTCACGCAAGCGGCTGCTCGACTACGACGACGTGATGAACCAGCAGCGGGAGGTGATCTATTCGCTGCGGTCGTTCGCGCTCGAGGGCGGGGAGGAGCTGAAGGGCGAAGCGCTGAAGATGGTCGAGAAGGCGGTGGCGCGTCGTGTGGAAACGACGTTGGGCGAGTTCGACGACCCCGCCGAGTGGGACATCGGGCTCCTGCGTCAGGAGCTGTTGATGCACTACCTGGTGGCGGTGCCGGAGTTCGACGCCAAGGAACCGCCTTCGAAGGAGGTTCCCGAGCTGCAGCAGATGGCCGTCGCCGCGGCCCACAGCACGTTCGACAACAAGGTGCGGTCGTTAGGCGACTTCGCCGGGCAGCTGCTGTCGCTGGTGACGCTGAACGTCATCGACCAGAAGTGGAAGGACCATCTGTACGATCTCGACCAGCTTCGCGCGGCGATCGGATATCGCGGGTGGGGGCAGAAGGACCCGCTGGTGGAGTACAAGCAGGAGGCCTACACGATGTTCGTGGACCTCATGCACGACATCCACAACACGTTCGCCGATCACTTCCTCAAGGTGCAGCTGGTATTCGAGGGTGGAGAGGGCGGAGGCGCTGGTGGGCCAGGCGGCGGAGGCCCATCGCGCGGCCCGCGTCAACCGAAGCCGGCGGCGAAGAAGTTCAATGCGCTCGGGATCCTCGAGGAGGTTCCGGAGCCGGCGCTCGAGGACGGGAACGGCGCGCAGGAAGAGCCGGCCGAGGCGCTCGACATCGGTCCCGCTCCCCAACCGGCAAGCGAGCCTGTCGCGGCGCGGAAGGATCCGACGATCGTTGGAGCGGGGAAGCTCCGCTCGCTCGAGCCCAAGGCGACCGTCGTGGGCCGCGCCGGCCCTCCTGGCGGGCCTGCGGACAAGGACGCGTGGACCAACGTCGGGCGGAATGACCCGTGTCCCTGCGGGTCGGGGAAGAAGTTCAAGAAGTGCCACGGGAGTAGCTGAAGGGGTCGAAGGCGGTCGAAGACGGTCGAGGACGGTCGAGGGGCGGACGCGCCGAGATCTCGGCGCAAACGCCCTTCGATCGTCCTCGATCGTCCTCGACCGCCTTCGACCCCTTTTGCCCTGCCGTGCCCGTTCCGGATGATGGTCTCAACGCGGGGAGGCTGAACTTTGCCCACGCCCCCAATCCCGGAACAGGCGCTCATGGCTGGCCAATCCCCCTCTAAATCATTAAGTATTCGAGAGCTACCCCGTTCGGAGCGGCCGAGGGAGAGGCTCAAGGCGTTGGGCGCCACCGCGCTCAGCTCCGCGGAGCTCCTCGCCATCCTCATGGGGAGCGGGTCTGGAGGGCGCTCCGCCCTCGCGGTCGGACAGGATATCCTCGTTCGCGCCGACGGCTCGCTGCGGCGGCTGGCGGCTCAACCGATGGCGGCGTTGACCGGCTGCTCCGGGGTCGGGCCCGTCCGGGCGATCACCATCCACGCGGCGCTCGAGCTCGGCCGCCGGATGGTCCTCGAGGCGCGCGAGGAAGGAGATCCGCTTCGTTCGCCTCGGGAGGTGTATGCGGCGTTCGCGCCGCGGCTCGAGGATCTACCGGTGGAGGAGTTTCACGTGGCGGTCCTCGATGCGCAGCACCGCCTGGAAAGGGACGTCACCGTCACGCGCGGCATCCTCAATTCGTCGCTCGTTCATCCACGCGAGGTGTTCCGGGAGGCGATCGCCGAGCGCGCGGCGGCGGTGATTCTGGTTCACAACCACCCGAGCGGCGATCCGACGCCGTCGGCGGATGATCGGCTGGTGACGGAGCAACTGGTCGCGGCGGGGCGTTTGCTGGATATCCCCGTGCACGACCACGTGATCGTGGGACGCGGACGATACGTGAGCTTCGCGGAGGCAGGACTGCTGTAATGGCGACGACTGCGCTGGGCACCGTCATTCCTGGATGGGCGCTGGACGACTCGGCCGTGATGGAGCGGCTCGACGTCGACCTCCTCACGCGCGCGTACCGGTTCTCCGAGCGCGCGCACGCGGGGCAGAAGCGCTCGTCAGGCGATGCGTACGTCTCGCACTGCGTCGAGGTCGCGAAAATTCTCGCCGAGCTGCATCTGGATACGGTGACGGTGGCGAGCGGGCTCATCCACGACGTCATCGAGGACACGGGCGTCAGCGTCCAGGAGCTCGAGCGCGAGTTCGGCACCGAGATCGCCGGCATCGTCGACGGCGTCACCAAGATCGGAAACATCACCTTCCGCTCGACGCAGGAGCGGCAGGTCGAGAACTACCGCAAGCTCCTGCTGTCGATCGCGAAGGATGCGCGCGTCATTCTCATCAAGCTCGCCGATCGCCTGCACAACATGCGCACGCTCGACTATCTCCCCGAGGAGAAGCGCCGGCGCATCGCGCAGGAGACGATGGACCTCTACGCTCCGCTCGCGCACCGCTTCGGAATGGCGAAGCTGCGGTGGGAGCTGGAGGATCTGTCCTTCAAGCATCTCGAGCCGGATGGCTACAAGAGTCTGGCGAAGCTGGTCGCGGCCAAGCGCGCCGAGCGCGAGGCGCTCATCGCCCAGATGCGCGACCCGATCGAGCGCGTGCTGCGCGACGCCGGGCTGGTGCACGCCGAGGTGACCGGGCGGCCGAAGCACCTGTGGTCGATCTTCAAGAAGATGAAGCAGCGCGAGAAGCCGTACGAGGAGATCTACGATCTCATGGCGATTCGCGTCCTCGTGAACACGGTGCCGGAGTGCTATCACGCGCTCGGGCTGATTCACGAGGGGTGGACGCCCCTGCAGGAGCGGATCAAGGACTACATCGCGCAGCCGAAGTCGAACGGCTACCAGTCGCTGCACACGACGATCTTCGGGCCGGGGAAGCAGCTGTTCGAGATCCAGATCCGAACGCGCGACATGCACCGCACCGCCGAGTTCGGCATCGCGGCGCACTGGCTCTACAAGGAGACGGCGAAGACGCGCGACGAGCTCGACGAGAAGCTCGGCTGGTTCCGCGAGATCCTGGCGATGCAGCTCGACGCGAAGACGCCCGACGAGTTCCTCGAGTTCCTCAAGCTCGACCTGTACCACGACGAGATCTTCGTCTTCACGCCGACGGGCGACGTCATCCAGCTGCCGAAGGGCGCGACCCCGATCGATTTCGCCTTCGCGGTGCACACCGAGGTCGGACTGCGGTGCCATGGGGCGAAAGTGAACGGGAAGATCGCTCCGCTCTCGCGGCAGCTGCGCAATTCCGACCAGGTGGAGATTCTCACCTCATCCTCGGCGCGACCGAGCCGCGACTGGCTGGCGCACGTTCGGACGGGACGCGCGCGGCACAAGATTCGGCAGTGGATTCGCAACGAGGAGCAGGCGACCTCGGCCAAACTCGGACGCGACATCCTCGACCGCGAGGTGAAGCGCCGGCGCCTGGAGCGGCCTAACGATGAGCAGCTCCTGGCCGTCGCGAAGCAGCTCTCGCTCACCGACGTCCGGCATCTCATCGCCTCGATCGGGCAGGGCGATGTGAACGTGTCGCAGGTGTTCAAGCTGCTCTACCCGGATGCCGCGGAGGTGCCGGAACCGCCGGCCAAGGCGGCGAGCGCCTTCGAACGGCTCGTCGACCGGATGCGCGGCACGGCGCGCGGCGTGCGCATTCAGGGCGTCGATGGGCTGATGATCCGCTACTCGCAGTGCTGTCAGCCCGTGCCGGGCGACCCGGT
>DASRHU010000277.1:0-2845 GCA_035650335.1 Gemmatimonadaceae bacterium
AGATCGCCAGTGAGCCTCTTTTCAATACATATCTCAACCTGGAACTGTTCAACGGATGGTCGAATAACGCAGACTTTGATTCGATTTTGGACTTTCTTGAGTTTATTCGACGGGAACAAAATCGATATTTGAACCGCCGCGGGTGGTGTCCCATTTAGTGTGGAAAATCGAGAGCGCAGTTTCCGGTAGTGGTGTCCCGTCCCTGTGGAAAACCTACGGCGCAGCCTCCGACAACGAGTTCATTCGATCACCTGAACGGCGCGGAGCAGCAGGGACGAGGGCACCGTGAGGCCGAAGGCCTTCGCGGTCTTCGTGTTGATGACGAGCTGGAACCTTGTCGGCTGCTCGATCGGTAGCTCGCCGGGCTTCGCACCCTTGAGGATTTTGTCAACCTGCGCGGCGGCGAGACGCACGGTCGCATTGACGTCCGGCCCATACGCGAGGAGGGCGCCATGCTGAGCCCAGGGCCCCCATCCGCAGACGAGGACGATCTGGTGCTTCGTCGCCGCCTCCTGGATCTGCGCGCGCGCGATCGCCGTGAGCCGTGACGAGACGATAACCATCGCCTCGAGCCGCGCGGTCGCCGCCGCCCCGAAGGCGCCGTCCAGATCCGCGGGATGGCGCACCTCGAGCGAGTGCAGCTGAAGACCGAGTTGACGCGCGGTGACCTGCGTCTCACGATATTCGGGATCAACGTGGTCGGGATTCCACAGGATCCCGACGCGCGTCATCGCCGGCGCGATCTCCTTGAGGAACTGGAGCCGCTTCGCGGCCAGGTCGGAGGCGATCAACGTGACACCGGTGATGTTTCCGCCCGGGCGGGCGAGACTCGAGACCATCTGCGTTTGTACTGGATCGTTGCTCACCGCCATCACGATGGGAATCGTGCTCGTCGCCGCGCGCGCGAACGGTGCGACATCGCCACCGAGAGCGAAGATCAGGTGTGGCCCGCGCTTCACGAGCTCGGTAGCCAGCCCGGCAAGCCGCTCGGTTTTGGCCTCCGCGTAGCGGTACTCGTAAGCGAGGTTGCGTCCCTCGACGTACCCGAGATCACGCATGCCGTCGCGAAACGCCGGCAGGTTCGGATCGTTGTCGGGCGTGCCGTAGAGGAGCACTCCGATGCGCGCCATCTTGCTCGGCTGGGCGCGCGCGCGGCGCGCCACCAGCGTAAGCTGCGTCACGGCCGCGGCTACGAACGCACGCCGGGTGATGGGCATGCCGCGATCTTCCGTCAGCTGTCCCGATTGCGCAACCACACGATCACCGCGTAGACACCGCACTGCGGACGGGCCGCGGGGTCCCGAGCCGGATGATCGGCTCGGTCCGCAGGGGGGCGATCGATGTGTGCATGATGGCGCCGCGTCAGATCGAGACATCATCCGTTTGTCACCGCTCGAAGACCCGGGCTCGCTCATGCCGCCACCGCCGTGTGCTGGCTGAGCATCGCGGCGATCTTCCGCCACCCGTCGATCCTGCGCAACTTGATCTGCCCGCTCGCCACGAGGCTGAAGAGCAGGATCAGCGCGGCGTCCTCGTTCGGCAGCGAGCCCTGGGTTTTGACGCGTCGGCGAAATTCCTCGTGGAGCCGCTCAATCACGTTTGTGGTGCGGAGCGTCTTCCACTGCGCCTTGGGGAAGCGGAAGAACGTGAGAAGTTCGTCGCCGCCTTCTCGGAGGCTCGCCACCACACCCGGGCAGCGCTTGCTCCACGCGCGCTCGAAGGCGCCGTAGGCGACACGCGCAGCGTCAGCGCTGGCCGCGTAGGCGATGCGATGAAAGGCGTCGCGGATCTCGTCGAGGGCATGCTTCGGCGCTTTACGCGTGAGATTGCGCAGCTTGTGGACGCAGCAGCGTTGGACGGCAACCCTCGGCCAGACGAGTCCGACGGCGCGTCGCAGCCCCGCATTGCCGTCGATGATCGCCAGCACCGGCGCCCGCAATCCCCGCGCGACGAGATCGTCGAGGCAGCCTTTCCACGCCGCGAACGACTCGCCTCCGCATAGCTCGAGGGCGAGCAGATGTTTGTGCCCGTCGGGCAAGACGCCGATCACGCCCAACACGGGAACGCTGACCACCTTCCCGGCACTGCGCACGCGCAGAGCGAAGCCATCGAGGTAGACATAGATCACGTCGAGGTCGGCGAGTGAACGCGTCCGCCACGCTTCCAGGCCGCCCTTCAGTGTGGCCACCACGCGCGAGACCCCACTCTTGGAGAGCGGCGCGGCCTTCAGCAACGGTTGAAGCGCGCCACGAATCCGGCGGGTGTTGCCGCCCGCCAAATACGTGGCGATCACCGCTTCATTGACCTCCGGCATTCGCCGCTGATAGCGCGGGACGATCGTCGAGGTCCATTCTGTCCCACCGGCGCCTCTGAAGAGGGTGGCGCGAGGCAACGCGAGTGCGACCGGGCCGGTCGGTCCCGTGAGTGTCCGCTCCCTGATGCCATTGCGGTAGCCACGTCGAACTTCACTGCGCTCGTAGCGCATCGTCCCGAGCGCGGCCCGCAGCTCCTCGTGCACGGCCGTCTCGATCGCGACGCGCACGTGCTGGTGGATCAGTTCGCTCAGCGAGACGGGCTGACGCTCATGCGCTCCGACTGGCTTGCTGATACCCTTGCCCATGGCGTGTTCCTCCGGTGGCCGCCCTGCAAGGCGGCGCGTTGGTCGTGCACTTCACCAACCGGAAGAATGCGCCACTTCTCTTTTCCACCAGACCCGGGACACGACCTGAGATCGCAGATGCTCACTACTTAACGATCGACATTACCGTGGCGACTCATCCACTGTGCTCCAATCACGCGGCGCCGTCTCTGGTGTTCCGCGCCTGCGTAGTGTGTCCGCCGCCGC
>DASRHU010000278.1:0-31097 GCA_035650335.1 Gemmatimonadaceae bacterium
GCCGCATCGCGAATCTCCGGGTGCAGCTCGATCTCGATGGGCGCGTAGACCCGGGGGACGTCGCACTGGCACTCGGCGACGAGCTCTCCTCGAGCCTTCTTCACGAAGTCGATGGAGATGCGGACCGGGATGCCGCGGACGTCGTCGGGAAGCGCGACGATCATCGCGACGCCACTCGTCACCTCGGCAAGGTTGGTGAGTGCGATCGCGTGCACGGAGGCGAGATGGTTGCGCACCGCTCGCCGATCACGCATCGCGACGCGCGCGAGCCCCGGACGGATCTCGAGGAAACGCGGACGAATGGTCCCGGTGTACGGGACCATTCGCGTGAGGATCCGGCCAAAGACCCAGCGGCCACCGGGCAGGGGTGACAATCGGCCCCACCATTTGCGGATCTCCCGCCCTGGGGAGCGCGGTGTGCGCGACATGTAAAGACGCTCCGTGTTCGTGGTATCCGGTGCTCTTGACCGCGACCCGCTAGGCAGTAGCGTTATCGCCGCATCTGCAGGCGAGCCGTTCCACGCTACCTACCCCGTGGCTCGTTGCGAATTCCTTCACTCCACCAAGAGAAAGCTATGAGAGAGCCCACCCCGCGGCACCGGGCGAGGTTCCTGGCACCTGTGTGCGCGCTCGTCATGATGGCGGCGCCCGCACTCGGTCAGGGTGTCACGACGGCGGCGGTCAACGGACTGGTTACCAGCAACGAAGGCGCTCCGCTCGCCGGCGCCACCATCACGGCCGTGCACGATCCGAGCGGGACGCAATATCGCGCGACCGTGCGTTCGGGTGGTGCCTATACGATCCCGAACATGCGCGTCGGTGGTCCGTATCGGGTGACGGCGACCATGATCGGCTACCAGCCGCGCACGGAAGAGAACGTGTTCCTGAGTCTCGGGCAGAGCTTCCGGCTCGATTTTCAGATGACGCCGCAGGCGGTGACCTTGCGCGGCGTCGAGGTCACCGCTGAGCAGGATCCGGTGCTCAACGCCAGCCGCACCGGCGCCGCAACGATCATCGATCCCGAGAAAGTGGCGCTGCTGCCATCGGTGAAGCGGAGTACGCGCGATCTCACGCGAGTGGATCCGCGCAGCGATGGGAACATGGCCTTCGGTGGGCGCAACTGGCTGTACAACAACATTTCCCTCGACGGGTCGTACTTCAACAATCCCTTCGGGCTCGACGATCCCGCGCCGGGCGGACAGACCAACGCCGAGCCGGTGCCGTTCGACGCCGTCGAGCAGGTGCAGGTGTCGATTGCGCCGTTCGATGTTCGGCAGGGCGGGTTCACCGGTGCCAACATCAATACCGTCACCAAGAGCGGCACCAACGAGTATCGCGGATCGGTCTACACCTTCATCCGCAACGACGCGCTGCAAGGGAACGAGGTGCGCGGCTCGAAGGTCGTCGCCAATCCAGAGCTGAAGTTCCTCCAGTCGGGCGCGGCGTTCAGCGGTCCGATCGTGCGCAACAAGCTCTTCTTCTATGCCAATGCCGAGCTCGAGCGCACCGATGACCCGGGAACGAACTTCCTGGCGAGCCGCGGGACCCCGGGGTTCGGATTCTCACGCGTCGAAGCACGGATCATGGATTCGATCCGGACGCGCATGATTCAGGAATACGACTACGATCCGGGTCCGTACGAAGGGTTCATCCACGAGACGAACAACGACAAGCTGCTGCTCAAGCTCGACTGGAACATCGCGGCCGATCACAACGCCTCACTCCGCTACAACTACCTCGACGCCAAGCGCGACCTTCCGCCGCACCCGTTCGTGCTGAGCGTCAACAACACCGGTCGTGGACCTAACGAAAGCAGTCTGCCCTTCCGCAACTCCGGGTACACCATCAACAACAAGCTCCATTCGGTGGCGTTCGAGGTGAACAGCCGGTGGACGGGCTTCGCGAACCGGTTCTTCCTGAGCTACAACCGGTTCCGCGATTTTCGCGAGCCGTTCAGCGAGCCCTTCCCCACGATCGAGATCGGCGAAGGCGGCGTGACGTACACGACGGTGGGGCACGAGCCTTTTTCCATCCACAACATCCTCGACCAGGATGTGTGGCAGGTGACGAACAACCTCACGTGGTTCAAGGGCCGCCACGCGTTCACGTTCGGCGCGAACTTCGAGTCGTTCGATTTCTTCAACTCGTTCAACATCTTCCGGCACGGCGTCTTCTTCCTGAGCGGTGACATTCCGCCCGGGAGCACGTTCGACTCGCTCGCGCAATTCTTCGACGCGACGGATCCGAACAACCCGGACCAGAAGGACTTCCGCGCCATGATCGGATCGGGGCCGTTCAAGGGAGAGAACGTTCACGTTGGGCAGATCGGCGCGTACGCGCAGGATGAGTTCGTGGCCACGCCGCGGCTCACGCTCACCTACGGGCTGCGCGTGGACTTCCCGATTTACTTCACCGATCCGGTGGACAATCCCTTCTCGCGCGACCTCACCGCGCTCGATGAGAACGGGCAGCCCGAGACGGTGGACCAGAGTCGCCTCCCCGACAGCGATCCGATGTTCTCACCGCGCATCGGCTTCAACTGGAACGCCGTGGGAGATCGAGCCACCCAGGTGCGCGGCGGCACCGGGATCTTCACGGGACGCGTTCCGTTCGTGTGGGTCGGCAACATCCTCTCGAACCCGGGCGCGAATCCGAATCTCTATCCCGACGCTCCACCGATCTTCACGTCAGGCGATGCCGTGCTGCAGCAGTCGTTCGACGTGAACGCGATGGACCCGGACTTCAAGTGGCCGCAAGTCTGGACGACGAATCTGGCCGTCGATCAGCAGCTTCCGTGGAACATGCTCGGAACCCTCGAGCTGATCTACGCGAAGGACAGAAACTCGGTGTTCATGCGCAATGCGGACCTCATCGCACCGGTGCGCACGCTGCCCGACGGCCGCCCGTTCTACGGTGGATTCGGCGCCAACGAGTTGAACCCAGATTTCGGCGCGGGCATCTACGTCATCGACAACAAGGACGAAGGCCACTCGTTCAACGTCTCGGCGCAGCTGCGCAAGACCTTCGGCCAGAGCGTGCGCGCCAGTCTGGGTTACAGCTACACCGAGGCGAAGAACAACCTGAAGTCGACGGAGATCGCGAGCGTCCTCTGGCAGAACCAGCCCGTGAAGGGCAATCCGAACAATCCGGAGCTGAGCTTCTCGGAGTTTGGGCAGCGCCATCGCATCGTCGGGGAGGCGACGTACAGCAGGACGTGGTCCGAGCGGTTCCGCACGCAGGTCGGCGTCTTCATGGAAATCGCCGAAGGCAACCGCTTCGCCGGCTCCGGAGGCAATCGCTACTCGTTCCTTTACGCCGGCGACGTCAACGGGGACGGCTACGGCGGAAATGATCTCATCTACATCCCGCGCGATCAGAGCGAGATCCTGTTCGATCCGTTCACCTCGGGCGGGCAGACGCTCACCCCGCAAGAGCAGTGGAATCGCCTGAACGCCTTCATCGAGCAGGATGAGTATCTCAGCGAGCATCGCGGACAGATCGCGGACCGCTTTGGCGCCGTGAATCCGTGGTACACGTCGATCGACCTGCGCGTCCTTCAGGACATCGCGATGCAGGCACGCGGCCGCCGACACGCCTTCCAGCTGAGTCTCGACATCCTCAACGTCGGCAACCTGGTCAACTCGGATTGGGGTGTGCGCAAGGTCGCGAGCGCGGCGGCCACGTCACCGCTGAGGTTCGTGCGCTTCGATGCGTCGGGCGCGCCGGTGTTCAACTTCACGGGGCCGGCAGAGACGTACGTGGACGATCCGGGGTTGTTCTCGAGGTGGAGGGCGCAGATAGGGCTCAGATACCTGTTCAATCAGTGATCTTCTAACCGCAAAGATCACAGAGTTCAGATTACAGATTTCAGAATTCAGAAACGACCACGGGCAGCCACGAATTGGCCGCCCGCGGGTTTTCTGAAATCTGAAATCTGTATTCTGAACTCTGTCCTCTTTGCCGTTCCGTGTGTGACCCCCATCACGCCGAGCGGCCGGTCTTTCTTCGGCGTTGCCCCTTCGCTTCCCGGCCGTCTTCCCTGTGTGAGAGGCGGAGTTCCCCGCCTCCGCCCCCGCGTCCCCGTAGCGAAGGAGTACCCCCATGCGGACGAGACTCGCTTGCGTGTCGCTCATTCTGCTGAGCGCCGCCTGTCATCCGCGCGCTGTCACCCGCCTGGATGTGAGCGCGCCCTGTCTGGAAGCCGAAGCTGGTAAGGCAGGCCGCAGCGCCTGCACCGAAGCGGTTGAAAGCAATCCGAGTGAGCCCCGGCTGCGCACGCGGCTCGCGGCGTCCCACGTCGCGCTGGGTCACGATGCCGAAGCGCTCACCGAGCTCGAGCACGCGATTCGTCTCGACCCGCGCAACTTCGAGGCACACTACGGTGCCGGAATCGTGCTCGCGCGCATGAATCGGACGGCGGAGGCACTCGAGCATTTCCGCGATGCGCGGACGATCGATCCATCGCAGCACGGCGTGACCTGGCACATCGCCAACGCGCTGCGCACGCTCGGGCAGCGCGAGGAAGCGTTCGCGGAGTTCCGCGCGCTCGTCGTGCGCGACCCCGAGAACTCGTCAGCCTGGAGCTGGATGGCCATCACCGCCGCCGAGCTGGGACGTCACGCCGAGGCGGTGTCGTACTGGCAGCGTACGCTCGAGCTGAACGTGCGGCACTTCGACCTGATGCAGGGAACCGAGAAGGCGATGTTCGAGGAGAGCCTTCGCATCGCGGGGGCGCAGCCGGCCGCGCGGCTGGACGCGATCACGAAGCCCTGACGCCTCATGGCCTGATGGACACGAGGGCGGCGCGATGCAGCGCCGCCCTCGTTCGTTTCTGCCGACAACGCGTCGTCTATCTGTTGACTGTGTTGTCGAGGAATGGCCGGTTGGTCGCGGTCGTCGACGTAATGGTGATGTCGCCTCGCGCGGTGATCGTGTAAATCCGTCCCGCGCCGAAACCGACCCCCGTTCTCGAGATCTTGTTGGTCGTCGAGTCGGTGTACCGCGTCGCGAGGTTGTAGGTGGCGGGCGGCACGGCCGTGAATGCACCGGCAGCCTTGTAGGCGACCGGGCCACCGACGGTAATCACGTTCCCGGATGTCGGCTCCGTGATGTACATCGTCATCGGCTGCGAGTTCGAGATCGCGTTGACGAACCGTACATACGCGACGGAGTAGTCGAACTCGTCGGGGAACGGGTCCTCGACGATGAATGCGTCGACGGTCTTGGCGGTCGTGTTGTAGAACCCACTCTGATACACCGAGTACTTCTTCCCGTCCTCGAGCGTCGCGGTGAGGTTCGAGATTGGGAGGTCCTTGTCGGTGGTGGCGGCAATGCGACCGGAGAAGGTGTATTGCCCCGGGTCGACCCCGGCATACAGCCCGCCGGATCCTACGCCTCCGTAGCTCACGCCGGTTGTGGCCTCGACACCCGTTCCCGAGTTGGTCGCCGTCATCTTGGTGTCGTTGGCGTAGAAGTTCACCGACGGCGCATTCACGCCAAAATTGAAGAACCTGACGCGCGCGGCGGGCAGCGGGCCGGTGATGTCCTGCACGGCGTTCTTGTCGCACGCGGACAGTGCGGCGGCGCCCAGCAGCAGCGCGAAGAATCGATAGCGAATCATGGCCGGGTTACGGTTTGGTGATCCAGAGGGTGTCCGTGTGGTAGTCGAGATCGAGCCCGCCAATCGCGTCGAGGCTCGCGCGGTTCCACACGTATTCCGAGTTGTATCTCGGCCGGAGGCGCTGCACGACCTTGCCGCCATTGTCCGGATAGAGCGTTACCGGGGGCGTAAAGCCCGGGAAGACCTGCTTGAGCCCGCTCGGGTCCATGTCGGTGTAATGATACCGGCGCAAGTCCATCCACAGCTCGAGATGTCCCCAGGCCCACTGGGCGATGTACTTCTGGGACATGATATGGGTCAGCGTGAGGTTGGCCGCGGCAGGAACGATGTTCGTATCCGCGAGGAACGCCGCCTTTTCGGCCGCCGTGATGGCCGTCGGGAGCTGGTTGT
The DNA here is from genome assembly GCA_035650335.1 of Gemmatimonadaceae bacterium. Classification (GTDB taxonomy): domain Bacteria; phylum Gemmatimonadota; class Gemmatimonadetes; order Gemmatimonadales; family Gemmatimonadaceae; genus JAICNG01. Next base: position 6,011 of record DASRHU010000278.1, read on the forward strand.
TGTCGTTGTTTCTCGCGTTCACGAAATCGATGTGAGACGATATGCCGTTGATGTACGCCTGACGAGCGAGCGCCAGATCGCCCATGTGGTAGGCCGCCTCCGCCTTGACGAACTGCAGCTGCGCGTACGTCATGGCGGGCACCTTCGCCTTGTCGTCGAACAGGTAAGTTCCCGGCGATTGCTGGCCGCCGGTGCCTTCGTACCCGAACGGATTCTTCGGCCGCTGCGCCGTCGTGAGGGCACCGAAACCGACGACATCGATGTCGAGACCGCGGAACTGGCCGTCGGGTGATGCCACGAGCATCCGGCTCAGCCGCGGGTCGACCGCCCCACCAAATTGGGTCCCGTTCATCAGGTTGACGATGAACTCGGTCTGCCGGTAGTTGGTGAAGTTGTTTCTCGTTCGGCCCAGGAAGTTGATGTCGTCGTTCTGCGTGTTCGGATACGTCAGCAGTGCGTCGTCGGCGTTGCCCACGAACGAGCTGTCGACCGCGCGGATGACGGCCGCCGGATCGTAGGAGGCTTTGTTCGAGAAATGGTTGCGGTGGATGGCGAGCAGCCCGTACGCGAACTTCAGCCACTTGATGCGGTCGCCGTTGTAGATCTTGTCGCCGCGCGCGACGTAGGTCGGATTGATCTCGCCCTCGGTCATCTTCAGCAGGACGATCGCGCTGTCGAGGAGCCGCTCGACCTCCTGATACGCGAACTCCTGCGTGTCGTAGTTGAAGTAGAACTTGGTCGGGTCGAACGCTTCCCTCACGATGATTTCGCCGTGAAGGTCGGTGAGCGTCTGCCATCCCCAGGCCTTGAGGATGTAGCCGATGCCGAGCAGGTCCCAGCGCTCCTGCTCCCGGGAGAGCCTCATCATGTCGATGAGGTTCTGGCCGAACGACCAGTACACATCGCGCCAGAGCTGGGCGCCATTGTCACTTCCCGGATCGTATCCCATCCGATCCCACGTGCTCAACGACGTGCCCGGGAGCGTCAGCTGCTGCGTATAGCGCGCGATGAACCGTCCCTCGAACTGAGGCGAGGTCACCAGCCAGTGCAGCATCGGGGGCAAATAGAGATTCGGCGCAACGACTTCCGGCGCGTTCGGATTGGTGTTGACATCCAGGAAGTCCTGGCACGCTGCGAACACGCTCACGAACCCCGCGAGGACGACAACGCGTCCCGCTCTCGTTGGTTTTCCGTTGAAGAGTCTCATTGGTTACAGTCCCACCCGGATGCCGAAGTTGTAGCCACGCGGAACCGGGAAATTGCCCCAGTCGATTCCGGCCGCCCCCGATCCTCCCACCGCCGCGGTGTTGCCGCTCACGATCGGATCCAGCCCTGAGTAGTTGGTGATGAGCAACAGGTCCGTCGCGGTGAAGAACACGCTCCCCCGGCGCATGAGGCGCTCGGGCAGGTCGTAGCTCAGCGTCACATCCCGCAGCCGGAACCAGTTGATATCCTTCTCGATGAAGAGCTCCTCGCTGATCGCGAGGTAGTAGTTCGTATTCACCGCCGGCACGACGACGATGTTGTTGCGCGTCGGATTATCGGTGTTCTCCTTGCCATCTCGCAGCACGCCGTCGATGACCCGGGGCTCGTTTCGATCGAGCGTGCGCGGAGTCAGACCGCGAGCGGTGAGGAAGTGCTCGGTGGCGTTCAGCACGTCGCCGCCCCTTCGGATGTCGACCAGGAAGCTGAGCGAGGCGCGCTTGTACCGGAGGCTATTGGTGATGCCGACCATGAAATCAGGCTGACGATCGTAGCCGCGGTCGATGAAGATGTCGGAGCGGAGGGGCAAACCACTCGTGGGATCGATGAGCAGCTCGCCGTCCTTGTTCCGCAGGTAGAAGAACCCGGTGAGCGACCGGGTGGAGAGGCCCGGCTGCGTGCCGTTCCGGATGTTGCCGTACAGCCAGGTGTCCGCGATGTACGATTCCGGCAGCTCGTTAGGCAGCTTCAGCACCTTCCCGCGTGCGCGATCGAAGTTGGTGAGCACGTCCCACGTAAAGTCGCTCGTGGTGATCGGGGTGGCACGCAGACTGATCTCGACGCCGGTGTTCCGTATTTCGGCGCCATTGAGGTTGAAGAGGATGAACCCCGTGCCATAGCTGCCGCGGACGTCGTTGACGATCTGGTCCTTCGACTGCTTCTTGTAGTACGTCACATCGAGACCGATGCGGTCATTGGCAAACCCCAACTCGGTCCCGAGCTCGTAGGACCTCGTGAACTCGGGCTTGAGGTTCCAGTTCGGACCCCAGAAGGTGTAGCCGTAGCCGCCGTACGAGGTCGTCTTGTACTCGAGCGACGGTCGATACGCGTAGGGGCGCGCATCGCGGCCAACCTCGGCGTATGCCGCGCGGAGCTTGCCGGTCATGACTCGACCGAGGGCGGGGACGGCGTCGGTGAAGATGAAGCTCGAGGAAATCGAGGGATAGAAGAACGAGTTTCGCTCCCGGGGGATCGTCGAGGTCCAGTCGTTCCGGCCGGTGACGGTCACGTACAGCAGCTCCCGGAAGTCCACCGTCGCGCTGCCGAAGAGGCTGACGAGGCGACGCTGCGCGATCGTCGAGCGGTTCGATCGAAGAGTCGTGTTGTTGACGGAGACGAAGTTCGGGTCGAGGAAGTCCTGCCCCTTCAGCGCGTCCGTCGTCGATTTGCTGTCGGAGATCGCGTTCCCCACCATCCCGCTGATCGAGAAGCTGCTGGTGAGCGGGCGGCTATGAACGTTGAACAGGACCTGCGTGTTGAGATTCCGGGTGATGTCGTTCGCGACGTCGATGACCCCGTTGACCGAGTTGCCGAGCGCGCTCTCGGGGTGCCGCATGATCAGGTTCTGATTCGTGTAGCTGTCCAGGCCAATGTTGGTCTTGAGGCTCCCCCAGGTGATCGGCGTCAGCGTCAGCCCGAGGTTGGCGAGGATGCGGTTGTTCTTGGAGTTGATCTCGTTCTTGTTGACGCTGAAGTACGGGTTGTCCACCTCGGAGGCGGCCGAGAGGTTCGTCAGGCGCCGCCGCGTTCCGCTCGGCGAGAGGAAGTCCTTCGCGTTGTCGTTCGACGGCCACACGAGCAGTCCGAGAAGCGGGCCACCGGTACCCTTGAACGGCTGATCGTTGTCGGAGTAGGTGTATCCCATCGACAGGTCGACGTTGAGCCAATTGTTGAGCTGGGCCTGCGACGCACCCGTCAGGTTCACCTTGCTCAGCGTCGAGTTCGGCACGACGCCCTTTTCGTTGGTGATCGACGTCGCCAGCCGGTAGTTGACGCGGCTGTCGGCGGTCGCGCCGCTGAACGACAGGTTGTGCTTCTGCGTCAGCGCCGTCTCGAAGAAGCCATCGACGTTGTCGAAGAATTGGGTTCCCGGCGCCCATGGCGCGCCCCAGTAGAGGAACGTCGTGCTCCCGACGGAGCTCGGGCTGTAGACGCGCTGAATCTCGGGAACGTCCCGAACCGCTTCGATTCGGAAGCTGTTGCTGTACTCCAGACCGCCGATTCCCGGCTTGCCACGCTTGGTCGTGATCACGATGGCGCCGTTCGCCGCGTCGATTCCGTACAGCGCCGACGCCTCGGGGCCCTTCAGTACGACCACCGACTCGATGTCTTCGGGGTTGATGTCGGCGCCGCGGTTGGTGAAGTCCACACCGCGGTTGCTGAATCCGGTTGCCGATCCGGGCGCATCGGATGCGAGCACGCCGGTGTTGAGCGTCTTGTTGTCGATCGGCAGGCCGTCGACGATCATCAGCGGCTGGCTGCTCGTGCTGATCGAGCTGACGCCGCGGATCGTGATCGACGAGGATGCGCCCGGCACACCCGAGGTGCTGATCACCTCGACGCCGGCGACGCGTCCTTGCAGCGCGTTGATGAAGTTGGTGCGCTGCGTCTGCGAGATCGCCTGTCCCTCGACGCTCTGCTGCGCCGTGCCCAGCGCTCGTTGCGCCTGCGTCTGGCCTAACGCGGTCACGACGACCTCGTCGAGCGTCATCGCCACGCGGCGAAGCTGGACGTTGATGACGTCCTCGGCGCCGATGGTACGCTCCTCCGGTGCGGTGCCGATCTGACGGAACACCAGCACCTGGCCAACCTGCGCGCGTACCGAGTAGTTGCCTACGCTGTTCGTCGACGTGCCCAGGCGTGTGCCTTTCACGACGACGGACACACCCGGCAGCGGGCCGCCCTGCTCGCTCGTCACTCTGCCCGTCACGGTCTTTTGCTGCGCGATCGCCGGAGTGGCAAGGAGCGCGATCCCCGTCAACGCCATGAGTACAAGTTTTTTCATAACGAGGTGCACCTGGATGGTGGTGAACTGCGGATCAGCGCCGAGCGCTCTCGCGATGACCGGTCGGGCCGATGCTATCGGACGTGCGACCATTCTGCGACTCGAATGGACAAACCGTTGATGCGGGTTGAACGGGAATAAGCCGCCGGCGGAAACGACGCGGCAGCGTTGCTTCGGAAAAGAGAGCGGCCTCGAGGTCGAGGTTTGCCGTGATCGCGATTTCGATGGTCGGCACTGCTTCTGGTGCAGGGAGCAACGCGAGGGGATGCGAGGCGGCGCACGGGCGATCGACGACTATGGTGGCATTTGTCGCGTATCGGCGCAATACCCGGCATGACTACGATCATGACGTCGAACCTCCACCGCGTCACCGCCGTCAGCGTCCACGGCTTTGGTTCGGTCGCGAGGGGTGCTTCACGGGTCGACTCGCACGGGTGTGCGACTCACAGAATCGCCGCGTGTGTGTAGCGAATACTCAACGGCGCGTAAGTCCTGCTGACAGTCAGGAAAACGGCGGGAATGCGTGGGGGATGACCCGACGACGGCGAGGAGGGCGCGTCGTGAGGCTCTGCTCGGGATCGCGCATGCCCGGGGCCGGACTCGAACCGACATGGGGTTGCCCCCAGGGGATTTTAAGTCCCCCGCGTCTACCGGTTTCGCCACCCGGGCGCTTGACCCTAGGGGTCAGGAGTCAGGAGTCAGGGATCAGGGGGTGTCAGGGTACAGGTTGGAGGAGAGAACGGCACGAAGGGATCAGGTGCCGGATTGTTCCCTCCTGGCACCTTCACCCTGACACCCCCTGATCCCTGACTCCTGACTCCTGACCCCGGTGTATCAGGATGTAGGGAGCAAGGAATCGCAACCGCAGCTGCTGTTGCAGTTTCTCTCCTGCAACCTATTCCCTGACACCCCCTGATCCCTGACTCCTGACTCCTGACCCCTAGAACAGCCCGAGTCTCTCGCCGGCGGCAAAATGCGGGAAGATGGACGAGGGGTCGCCGGCGCCAAGATGCTCGCGGACTACCTCACCGAACACAGATCTAAAGTCCGTCGTCAGCGCCAGGTCGCGCCCCTCGTAGAGCTGCTCACGTGCGAGCCCCGGCCAACGGCCGTAGACCTTTCCGCCCTTCACCGAGCCGCCGACGACGAACATCGCGCCGGCGTGACCGTGATCCGTTCCGCCGTTGCCGTTTTGCCGAGCCATGCGACCGAATTCGGTCATCGTCAGGATGACGACGTCGCCCATGCGATCGCCCAGATCGGTCACGAGCGCGGCGACTGACCTCGCGAAATCGTCGAGTCGGTTGGCCAGCTGTCCGGTGGCGCCGCCCTGGTTCACGTGAGTGTCCCACCCGCCGACGTCGGCGAACGCAACCTCGAGTCCCACGCCCGCCTTGATCAGCTGCGCGATTTGCAGCAGCCGCTGACCGAACTGCGAGCGCGGGTACGCGGCACCGTTCTCCGGTTGGTAGCGCCGGGGGTTCGCGGCGCGGAGCAGCTTCACCGCGTCGAACGTCTCCGCCCCCGCGCCGTGAACGATGTCGGCGCGGCCGGTGCGGTACAGCGCCTCGAGACGCTCGACGTCGGATCCGGTCGCGCGAATCGTGAAGTCATCGAGCGATGACATCGCGATGACCGGCGCCGGTCCGGCGAGAATGCGTGGCGTCTGCTCGGTCATCGTCACCGCGCGGAAGGGCGTCGGCTTCCCCTCGCACTCCGCGCACGTTCCGCGCGTGGCGAGGTAGCGGTTGAGCCACCCGTCAGGCGTGTTTTTCAGGTCGGGCGTGCCACTCTCCATGTAATCCTGCGCATCGAAGTGCGAGCGGGTCGCGCTCGGGCTGCCGACGGCGTGAATCGGCGCGAGCATCCCGCGCTCCCAGAGCGGGCGCAGCGGGGCGAGCGACGGGTGGAGGCCGAAGAACCCGTCGAGATCGATGGCCGATGCGTCACGCGCGCCAGGACGCGGAATCGCGATCGTCGGTCGCAACGCGTAGTAGTCGGCGTCGGCGTGCGGGACGACCATGTTGAGCGCGTCGGCGGCGCCGCGCTGAAAGAGCACGATCAGGATCTTTCCCCGAGCGGCTCCCCGCAGCTCGGCGGCGAACGCCGTACGCCGCAGGAAGCTCGGGTTCAGCCCGAGCGTGACGAGCGCGAATGCGCCGGAACGGAGGAAGACTCTGCGCTGCATGAGACCCCGAATGCGGAAGACGGAATGCGGATTTAACGGCGTTGAAATTCGGGTGCGCCTAACGCGAGGCCGATCACTTCCTTGAGGCCGTCGAGCTTCGCGGGGCGGGACAGCGGATCCCGACGCAGGCCTGCTGGCACATCCTCACTCATGACAGACGAATCGGGCGCCGTCGATTCGCAATCCGCAATCCGTTTTCCGCATTCTTTCACGAACGGGTTCTCTCCGCGCTCGAGGATCTGTCTCGTCTCCACGCTCGCCTCGCCCCCGAGGAATCCCGCGATGACCGCGTCCACCTGTGCGGCGCGCTGCGCCGATGCCAGCTCGGCGTAGCGCGGCCAGCGCTCGGGACGCGCGCCCGGAATGGCGCCGCCCGCGATGGCGAGCCCGAAGTTGATGCGGTTGAGGATCGCGCCGGTATTGATCCAGGCATCACCGCGCTCGGGCCAGCCGTTAGGCGCCTGATGCAGGAACAGCGGTTGGCCGAGGCGGGCGACGACCTGGGCCGATCGCGGCGTCATGTCCGGCCTGGCGTCCATGGCGCGCAGCGCGCTCACCACCAGCTCGAACGGTGATTTCACCTTCGCGCGATACGCCGCGCTCGAGAAGAACTCCGGCGACGTCACGATGGTGCGCACGACCTCGCGGATGTCTCCCGTCGTCCGTCGGAACGTCTCGGCGGCGCGATCGACGAGCGATTCCGGAGGATCGTCCATCACGAAGCGTCGCGCGAGCTTGGTGGCGATGAACCGTGCGGTCGACGGATGCGCCGCCACGATGTCGAGCACCTGCTCTCCATCCTCGAGTCCACGTCCTGCCTCGAGTCGCTGGCCGAGGACCGTCTTTTCGCCGGCGTCATGCATGACCGGGCGGAAGACGAATCCTCCATCGCGTCGAGGCGGCTCGAGCGTCCACCCCGTGAACGCCCGCGCGACGTTGATGATGTCGTCCTGCGTGTAGCCGCCGTCGACGCCAAGGGTGTGCAGCTCGAGAAGCTCGCGCGCGTAGTTCTCATTGAGACCACGCCTCGGAATGCGGGATGCGGGCTGCGGATTGCGGGACAAAGGCCGGCCACGGCGGCGCTGTTGCACGCACTCCGCGTTCCGATTTCCGCATTCGAGTGTGAGCCGTCCCGGCTCCGCCGCGCTCTGCCAATTGTCGAGGTAAAACAGCATCGCGGGGCTCTTCGCGACCTCGCCCAGGAGCTGCCGGAAATTGCCGAGCGCATGCGGACGGATCGTTTCGCGCTCGTAGGACGCGATGAAATAGCGCTCCGGTCCCTTCCCGGCGAACACGGTGAAGTGGTTCTCCCAGAAGTCGACCATCACTTCCTCGAGCTGTCGCTCGCTCACGACCGCTCGCGCCACCTTGGCGATCTGCATCTCCGCCAGCACCCGTCGCGATTCCTGCGCGGCCCGCCGCACCCGCAGCGTGTCTTCGCGTGACATATCCGTCCGACGCATCTGCGCGCGGATGGCCTGCGGCAGCGGATACCGATCGAAGAGCTCGCGCGATGACATGGCGAGCGTCGGCAGTGCCGTCGTCACGCGCTCGGCTGCCGTATCGCGAATGCGGGATGGTGAGAGCTGAAGCGCGATCCACTGATCGACGCCCATGGAGCGAACCCGCTCGACATCGCCCGGCCGAGGACCGAAGGCAAGGCGATTCAACACGTGCCGGACCTGCTGATCGGCGGTCTGCTCGCGATCCATGGCAGCCGAGATCGGAGCCGGCATCACATCGGGAGATGTTCCTGGAGCGCATCCGGCCGCCAGGGCGGTCACGACGAACAGCAGACGAATGTCGATCCTACTCATCCAGCCCCCTTGATGACCTCGACCATCCGGACCACCTCGACTACCTGCCCTGAATAGACGCCTCGTCGACCCGATCGTTAATCCCGCGCTCTGGCCCTCGATTTGCCCGCCAAGCGGGCGCGGAGGGCCCCATGACCAGAAAACTCTTTCCAATACTAGTCCTCGTCGCGGCCTGCTCGGTGGAGGAGGCCAGTCGAGACACGTCGCCCGACACCACCACCACGCCGCCGCCAGCGGATACGGTTCCGAGATCGGATACCGCTCGTGGTGCCATGTTCGACAGTGCGCCGGCTATGGCGGCGAGAGATTCCGGTAGCGTCCTCATCGCACCGACCGAGGTTCGGCGAGGTGGGGTTGTCGTCGCGGTCGCGCAGGGACTCACTATGGAGAGTCCTCGTTGCTCGTGGAAAGGCGCGCCGCTCCCGTGCTACGGAACGGCGGCGGGCGTCAGGGCGCTGGTTCCGCTCCCTGCCGATGAACCCGGGGGGCGTTACGCTCTCGTCATCGAGCGCCCCGCGAGCCGCATCACCCGCGAAATCGATGTCGCCGAGAGCGACTTCAGTCGCGAGATAATCTTTCTCGATGACTCCATTTACGGCATCCTGCGGCGCGGGCGCGATATCGCGAGGGATGCGCGGGCCATCAAGCGGGTGCTCGAGACCGAGACGGCCGAGCAGCAGTGGTCGGGGTCGTGGCGGATGCCGGTCGAGGGAGGGAAGACGTCGGGCTACGGCGTCGAGCGGTTCTACCATCGCGCCTCCGACTCCGCCCGCGTGGTGAGGCTCGAGTCGTCGGCGAAGGTGCGTGGCGTCTTCGGAGTCGACACCCTGGCGTCGGGGCAGGGGGCACCAGCGTGGCGGCATGCCGGCGTCGATATCGCCGTCCCGCGCGGAACGAGCGTCCGTGCGCCCCAGGCCGGAACGGTGGCCGAAATTGGAGATTACGCATTGACGGGCACCACCCTCATATTGGACCATGGTCAGGGGGTTCATTCCGCGTATTTCCACCTCGATACCGTCGTTGTCCGCAAAGGTGAAATGGTCCGCCGAGGGACCATCCTCGCACGCGTCGGCGCCACTGGGCTCGCGACAGGTCCGCACCTCCATTACGGCATCTACGTCCATGGCAAGGACGTGGACCCGGCAGCCTGGCACGCCCTCCCGTCGGCCACGCTCGACCCTCCCGCTCCCCGCACCGCGGCCAGCGCACGTTAGGCACGTGAATACCGGGTGGCGCCGATGAGGCGCTACCCCGTAGCCGTCGTTCTCCTCACCGTCTTCGTCGACCTCCTCGGGTTCGGCATCGTCCTGCCGATCCTGCCGTTCTACGCGCAACGGTACGGCGCGTCCCCGGTACAGATCGGCGCGATCATCGCCGCCTTCTCGCTGATGCAGTTCCTGTTCACGCCCGTGTGGGGGCGTGTGTCCGATCGCGTGGGGCGGCGGCCGGTCATTCTCGTGTCGCTGTTCGGCTCGGTTGCCAGCTATCTGCTCTTTGCGCGTGCCGAGAGCGTGCTGGCGCTGCTGGCGTCGCGCATGCTGGCCGGCGTTGCCGGTGCGAATCTCGCCGCGGCGCAGGCGTACATCGCCGACGTCACCACGCCCGAAACGCGGGCGCGAGGCATGGGATGGATCAGCGCGGCCTTCGGCCTCGGCTACATGCTCGGGCCACCGATCGCCGCCGTCGTCAGCATTCGCTGGGGCGTACACGCCCCCGGGTACGTCGCCGCCGGACTCGCGTTCCTCAATCTCGTCCTCGCGCGGCTCTGGCTCCCGGAGGCGGTACCCACCGCCGACAAGTCGCTCATGCGTCGGTCGTTCGATCCGCGGGTCCTTCATCGGGTGCTCTCGCGGCCGGTGTTAGGCGGCGTGACGTTGACGATGACCGCGGTCGCACTGGCGACGTCCGGCGTGACGGCGATGCTCGCGCTCTATCTGCAGGCGCGATTCGCGTTCGACGCGGCGCTCACCGCGTGGGTCTTCTCCCTCATCGGACTCACGTCATCGGCCATTCAGCTGGGACTCGTCCACACGCTGGTCTCGCGATTTGGTGAACGACGGGTGTCGATCGTCGGCATCGCGATTCTCGGTGTCTCGCTGATCGGCATCGCGATCGCTCCGACGCCGGCGCTGCTTCGGGTGGTGCTCATGTTCTACGCGGTCGGTTTCGCGGTGACCGGACCGAGCGCGCTGAGTCTCGTCTCCCGGGCCGCGACCGAGTCCGAGCAGGGAATGGTCATTGGGGTCGTGCAGTCGCTGGGGGCGCTCGCGCGCGTGGTCGGACCCATGGCGGCCGGGGTGGCGTTGGGGCGACTCGGCCCCTCCGCGCCGATGGTGGCCGGGAGTATCGTCTGCGCGCTCGCGAGCGTCTATATGTGGTATCATCTCCGCCCGCGCGTGCGGGGCGGCGAAGTCGCCGCGCCTACCGTCGTATCCGTTGGGGACTGACGAGACGACGCAGTCCGTCTTGCTCCGAGGTACTGTCAATTCGCATCGACGATCTGACGAAGCTCCCGCTTCGTAGCGCGTTCATCGAACAGCTCACCGCCGCGCTCGAGATCGCGTCGGCCACGAGCCAACCGGTGTCGTTGATGGTCATCGACATCGACCTGTTCAAGCTGGTGAACGACACCTACGGTCACCTGCAGGGTGATCGTGTGCTCGTCGAGATCGCCGACCTTCTCCGGCAGAATCTCCGCGCCGATGACCTTGCGGCGCGCTACGCCGGCGACGAGCTCGTCGCGCTGCTGCCCAACACGCCGGCGGAGCGTGCGCGAGAGGTGGCGGAGCGGCTGTGCGCCGCTGTGCGGGGGCACGCCTTCCAGGTTCGCGACCGCGACGAGCGTCTGTCGACGACCATCTCCATCGGTGTGGCGACATCTCCCGAGCACGGCACCGATCCGGACGCGCTGTTCGCGGCCGCCGATCGCGCGCTCTACCAGGTCAAGCGTCACGGGCGGGATGGCGTCGCCGTCGCGAAGGCGGGGACCGGCGAGGGAGATCATCTCCCGTTGGGGATCGAGCGGTTCGTCGGCCGCGTCACCGAGCTGCGCCAGCTCGTCAATCTGCTCGATGATGCGAAGGGGGGACGGCCGGCGATCGCCGCCATCGCCGGCGAAGCAGGTATCGGGAAGACCACGCTCCTGCGTCAGCTCGAACCGGAGGTACGCCTTCGATCGGGGTCGCTCGTGATCGGGCGCGGACGTGAAGCCGACGTGCAGCCGCCGTATGCACCGTGGGCGGAGGTCATCGGGGCCATTCGGCGAACGTCGCCAGTGACGTCTCGCACCTGGCATGAGCTTCCGCGTCTCGTCCCGGCGGTTGCCGACGCGGACCGTCCGTCGCCGGGATCGCGCGTCGGAAGCAAGTACATGCTGCTCGAGGAGATCTCCGAGTACGTGCGTGCCGCCGCGCGGGAGCGGCTCCTCGTCATCGTGCTCGACGACGTCCAGTGGGCGGACTCGGCGTCCTGGGACATGCTGGAGTTTCTCGTCGGGCACCTCGTGTCGGAGCGCCTGCTCATCTGCCTCACGATTCGCGCCGAGGAGATGCAGGGCGAGACACTCGAGCGGCGCCGGCGTCTGTCGCGCAACGAGCGATTCCGGGAGCTGACGCTGGCGCGCCTCACGCGCGAGGAGCTCAAGCAGTGGCTGCAGGCTGCGTTCCACCGTCAGGAGATCGGGCGCGAGCTGCTCGCGTTTCTCTATCACCTGACGGAAGGCAATCCGCTCTTCGTCGTGCAGGTTCTCCGGACGCTTCTCGAGGAAGGTGCCATCTGGTACGATCGCGATCACTGGGAATGGCGCCCGGTGTCCGAGCTCAGGCTTCCGGTCGCGATCACCGACCTCATCTCGCGGCGTCTCTCGCGGCTGTCGCCGCGCGCGCAAGCGATCCTGACCACGGTGGCGGTGATCGGTCGCGAGTTCGATGTGGATCTCGCCATCGAGGCGAAGGTGGGAACCGAAGCCGAGCTCCTCGACGTCATCGATGAGGGAATGCGCGCATCGGTGCTGCAACCTGCCCCGTCGCGCGGCGGTGACCGGTACGCGTTCGCGCACGTGCTCATGGCGGAAGTACTCACCGAGTCGGTGAATTCGCGCCGCCTGCGGCGCATGCACGAGCAGGTTGCTCAGGCCATGGAGCGTCGCACTCCCGATGCGATCGCCGAGATCGCGACGCATTACGATCGCGGCGGCGTGAGCGCCAAGGCGCATCAGTATGCCATGCTCGCTGCCGAGCGCGCCCGCATCGTATACGCGCATCAGGAATGCGCCGACTTCCTGCGCATTGCCGAGCGCAATGCGACCTCAGGGTCCGAGCTGGCCGAGGTGCGCGTGCGGCGGGCCGAGGTCGCCGAGTCGGTCGGCCGCTACGAAGAGGCCGAGGAGATGTGCGACCTGGCGATCGAGTGGTTCACCGGACAGGGGGACGTCAGGCGTGCGCTCTCCTTGCGGCGCAAACGCGAGCGCATCCGCGCACTCCTCGGGCAGCCGAACGGAAAGACGCTCGAGCATTGCCTCGCGCTCGACGCGGAGGCCGTCGAGCACGGCTTCGATGATGAGCGTGTGTCGCTTCTCACGATGATCTCCCAGACGCACGGGCGCCTGGGCGATCGTGCCGAGGCCGAGCGTGTCGCGGTCGAATGTGTTCGCATTGCGCGAGAGCTTGGTGATCCGCTACGTCTCGCCGAATCACTCAACCGACTGGGCATCACGCTCGCGCAAGAGGAGCCGGCGCGTGCGATCGAGCATTATCAGCGCGCCCTCGAGCTTTTCGAGCACGCCGGTGACCTCGTGGGGCAGGCGCGCTGCCGTAACAACGTGGGGATCGTGTACTCCAGCCTCGGTGAATGGCCACGCGCCACCGAGGAGCTGAACAAGTCGATGATGCTGGCGCGAAATGCCGGGACTCCCGAGCACGTGGGAACGGCGGGGATCAACCTGGGCGTGGCGCATCTCAAGTGCGGGGACTTCGACACCGCGCGCGAGCTGTTCGGGGAGGCGCTCGCGATTTTCGCGGCGCAGAAGAGCACGGAGCGCCAGTTGTATGCGTTGTACAACCTCGCGCACCTCGATCGTGAGCGTGGCGAGTACGCCTCGGCGCGCGAGCTGTACGACGCCGTGCTCGGGATTGCGCGCGCGATCGGCCAGTCCGATGTCGAGCTCGGCGCGCTCGCGGGGGAGGGACTGGCCTTGCTGCGGCTGGGATTGGTCGACGATGCGCGTGTGTCACTGGACGATGTCGAAGCGCGAATGCAGGCTCGTCCGGACTGGTTTCAGGGACGCGAGCTCGCCGAAGCGCTGCGCGTTCGCGTCGCCGCCCTCGAATCGATGACGGGCGCCGTCGCGCAATTCTATCGCGCGCTCGCGCTGGCGGAGATGTCGGATTTCTACGGTGCAGCGTGGCTCATCGCGGAATGCGCCGACATTGTCGACGCACACGATCGGGCGCTGCTCCGAAGCTCGGTGAACCGCTTCGCGCCGCAGGTACAGAGTCAGGGGTACCACGGGATGAGCCGCCGCTACACGGAGCTGCTCGCTCGGAAATAACGACCGCCGGTCAGCGGACACAGTGACCGAGCTTCGCCCTGCACCCGAAAGGTCGGTGCGAGGGAGAAAACCCCCTAACGACTGCCGTCGCTTGAGCTTCCACGTCGTGCCCGCCTGGGGCACCGCGTGGTATGCCCCGTGCTTTTCAAGCGGTCCGTTCGAAGTCCCCCTGGACTCTCTTTCGGAAAAGGTTCGCATGCCGGTTCGCCAGCTTCGATGGTGCGTGCTCGTCGTGTTCGCGGCGCTGACTGCCGCGTGCGCCGACAGTGCCGTCGCTCCAATGACGGATGATGCGGACCTCCTTCCGGGCGGCGCACCGCGGCCGCTGATCATCATCGACCAGATGGCCGAGGATCTCTCATCGGCGGACTTCACGGTCACCCCGACCGGCGGATCTTTCCGCATGGGCAAGCACGGAATCATCTTTCCGCCGAACGCGATCTGCGACCCCGCGACGTCCGGGTACGGCCCGGCGATGTGGGACGCGCCCTGCGCAGTGCTTCGTGAGCCGATTCGCATCCATGCCGAGCTGCGTCAGCTGGATGGACGCGAATGGGTCGATTTCACGCCGGCGCTTCGCTTCCGGCCGTCGATCTATCCCTTCGCGTGGGTCTGGATCTACATGCGAACGGACGCCGCGGCGCAGCCGGGGGATTCGCTGAACATTCTCTGGTCGCCCGCGATTGGCGTCCCCGGCATTGATGAGTCGCTTCAGGATCGCACGCTTCGCACGTACGTGAGTCCATGGAGCGGGTACGCCTATCGTCGCATCAAGCACTTCAGCGGGTACAACGTGACGTCCGGGCGAACGACAACGACGACGGAGCCGGCGATCGAGCGCTGAGTGATATCGGGTGGGTGGTGGGGTGGGGGTGGGGGAAGCGGGGCGTGGCGACCAGTCACGCCCCGCTTATCATGTACCCCACTCCGCGCACGGTGCGTATGAGCGGCTGCGTCTTGTCGTCGCCGAGCTTCTTGCGAAGGTAGTTGATGTAGACATCGACCACGTTCGTCGCCGGGTCGACGTCATACTTCCACACGTGCTCGGCGATCAGCGATCGCGACACGGGCCGTCCGGCGTTCCGGGCGAGGAACTCGAGGAGCGCATATTCCTTTTGTGTCAGCTCGATCTCCCGGCCGGCGCGCTCGACCCGCCTGGTGAGGGGGTCGATGACTACGTCGCCGGCGCGCAGCGTGTGGTCGGCGGCGATCGACGCGCGTCGCAACAACGCCTTCACGCGGGCGATGAGCTCGCTGAGGTCGAACGGCTTGGGCAGATAGTCATCGGCGCCGGCTTCCAGTCCGCTGACCTTGTCCGAGACGGTACCGCGCGCCGTGAGCATGAGAATGGGCGAGCGGAACCCCTTTTCGCGCAACTCGCGTGTGACGGAGACCCCGTCGCGATCGGGGAGTCCGACATCAACGAGCACCAGCTCGGGGCGCTGCGCCAGGGCCAGCCTGAGCCCGCTCTCCCCGTCCCGCGCACTCCGCACGGCGAATCCGGCACCACCGAGAACGCGTTCCACCGCTGAGCGAACGTCCGCGTCGTCCTCGATGAGAAGAATGTTCTGTGTTTGTGAGGCGGTTTCGGTCATGATCGGAAACATGACTGGGTTGTAGCGTGGAGGCAACACGGCAGAGGGTGTCGAGGGCGTCGAGGGTGTCAAGGGTGTCGAGTTCACCTTGACACCCTCGACACCCTCGACATCCTCGACACCTTCGACGTTATGCACTTTGACCCGACCCTCGGGCCAACTATTCTTCCGCCCATGCTTCGCGACCGGCTGCTGCTTGGCGTGTGGGTCGGAATTGTGGCGGCGGCGGCGACCGCGGGGACGCTCATCGGATTCGGCTGGACGCGCGGCTCGCCGCTGCACCCGCTGAATACCGTTGCCCACATCGTGATTGGAAGTCGCGCCTTCTACCTGCGTGAAGCGCACGCGCTCGTCACCCCTCTGGCGGTGATAGTGCACGCGGCTTCGCTCGCCGGCTGGGGTGCGCTGTTCTCCCTCGCGCTCGGCCGATTCCGTGCCCCGGTGCCGGTCGCGGCCTTCGTGTTCACCGCACTCGTTGCGATCGTGGACTTCGCCCTCCTTCCCGAGCGCTTCTCCCCCGGCTTCGAGACGGTGTTGACGCAAACCGAGGTCATCGTGGTCTATCTCGTGATGGCCGTAGCGATGACGCTTGCCGCGGGGAAGCTTCGGGTCGCATCCAGTGAGCAGCGCGGGCCGAGGATATTTGCCTGAAGCCGTGCGTTTCGCCGCGTCGAAACGCCTTCTCCCGGTCGCGCATCCTCGTCGTCGCTTGTGTCCTCCAAGCGACATTGTGTCCGAATCTCCACGCTGCGTCACACCTTGGTCACGCGGATGCGGGCTCGGAACTTTCCACCGGTCATTGTGTTGCATTCTTGAAGGACTGCTCACGCGCAACGGCCCCGCTCTTGCCAATACCGTGAGTAAGTCGCTGAGGTGGGGTGGTGATGCGGCACACGATGCAGTTTCTCAGGGAGGGGGAGATGGATGTCCTCGTAATGCTCGAGGATGGCCCCAATGAGTCGCCGGTGCTGGCGCGAGTGGATTCCGTTCCGCCGATGGTCGCGAGCGACCGTCGTGGCCGGGAGGTCGTGACGCTCTACGGCACGCCCAACGCGGACTACCTCGCGCTCGCGCTCGCCGCGGCGGTGGAAAGCCACCGCACCGCGGGGAACGGCTCGGGCGCCTTCCGACACCTCGGTGTGTGGTCCGAGCGCGGTGCCGTTGGGGATGCGGCCTGGCGCGATGAGATCACCGGCGAGCTGCTGACCCGCGACGTGGACATTCCGTTCGCGGTGCTTAGTGAAACGGCGGTTCGCCTCAAGGCGAGCTGCGGGCCGATGATCGGCCGACTCGTGGCCGGACTCGGAATGCCGGACTGGCCGGAGGGAACGTGGCGAGCCATTAGCTTCCGGCTCGACGCGATGGTGGACACGGCCTCCGCGGAGGCCGACGCGCTCCTCGAAGTGCTTCGCGAAGCGGATGGCCTCACCTACGAATACGAGGGAGACTGATCGAGCACTGACTTGTCAGAGATGACCAAGGGGCCGCCGATGAGGCGGCCCTTTCCTTTTGAGGTCGTCGAGGTCGTCGAGGTCGTCCAGGTTGTCGAGGGGTCGACAGGGCGGGCCGACGTCACCTTGATCACCTTGACGACCTCGACGACCTCGACGACCTCGACACCAGCCCCTTGACCCTCCACCCCTCGTCCCGCATCCCTGTAGCCATGCCTCGTCCATCACCTCGCAGCGTGCCCGACCGGTCGTCGGGGGGCGAGCGGTTGTTCTCCGATACCGCTGGACGTCTGTGGAGCGCCGCGTTCTCGAGCACACGACAGGATGCACTGGTCTTCTCCTGTCTGAGCGATGCGCGCGCCCCGACACGCGCGATCGTCGCGCCGCCACGATTCCGGCTCTCCGACCCCACCGATGACGACTTGCGCCGGATGCTGACCGAGGCGCCCGAGGTGGGGAGACTGGCGGAGTAAGTCGAGGTAAGTCGAGGTGGTCGAGGTAGTCGAGGTGATCAAGGTGACGTCGTCTCGCATTGTCGACGACCTCGACGACCTTGACGACCTCGACGACCTTGACGGCCTTTTCCGACCTCGACACCCTCGACATCCTCGACACCCTTGGCTAGCATAGCCAAAGCCACGTCGATGCACGCCGATTGAGGAATGCGCCTATGAGGGAGTACAGCAGCTCGGAAATTCGGAACGTCGCGGTCGTTGGTCATGGAGCGAGCGGGAAGACGAGCCTCGTCGACGCGCTCGCTTTCGTTTCGGGGTCGAGCAAGCGCCACGGATCCATTCGCGACGGGACCGCGCTCACCGACTACTCCCCCGAAGAGATCGATCGGAAATACTCGATCAACCTCGGCCTCGCGTACGCGGAGTGGATGGACTCCAAGATCAATTTCATCGACACACCGGGGTATCTCGACTTTCAGGGGGACGCGATCTCGGGGCTCGCGGCGGCCGATGGCGCGCTCTGCGTCGTCAGCGCGACGGCCGCCGTCGAAGTGGGCACCGAGAAGATGTTCCGCGAGGCCGTCGATCGCGGAGATCCCACGCTCTTCATCGTCACGCTGCTCGACAAGGAGCACGCGAGCTTCGAGCGCACCTATCAGGACATCAAGTCGAGACTCACCAGCAAGGTCGTCCCCGTCGAGATCCCCATCGGGGAGGGGGCGAAGTTTCGCGGAGTGATCAACCTCTTTGCACGGAAAGCGTACCTGTACAAGCAGGGTGCGAAGACGGGCGAGTTCGAGGAGGCGGACATTCCCGCCGAGGAGCAGTCGCGCTTCGAGCACTACTACCAGGAGCTGATCGAAGCGATTTCCGCCACTGACGATACGCTGCTCGAGCACTACCTCGAGGGGGCGGAGATCGGCCGCGATGAGGCGATCCAGGGGATGAAAGAGGCCATGAAGCGCATGGACCTCTTTCCTCTGTTCTGCGTGTCCGCCGAGAGCATGATCGGAGTGCGGGCGCTGCTCACCGAGATCGTTCAGCTCATGCCGTCCGCGTACGAGATGGAGGAGATTCACGCCTTCAAGGGCGCGGAAGGGGAGAAGACCGTCGAGATCCACGCGAAGGATGACCGCCCGTTCGCCGCGCTCGTGTTCAAGACGATGAGCGAGCCGCACGTCGGTGATGTGTCGTTTTTCCGGATCTTCCAGGGGGTGGTGGTCAACGGCCAGGAGGTCTTCAACGCGACGCGCAACGGCGTGGAGAAGCTCAACCATCTTTCGGTGGCGCAGGGGCGCGACCGCCATGAGGTGCCGAAGCTGCACGCGGGCGACATCGGATGCGTCGCGAAGCTGCGGAACACCCACACGAACGACACGCTGTCCACGAAGGACCACCCGGTGCGGCTGCCGCAGGTGCATCTCCCGGAGCCGTTGGTGACGTTCGCGGTCCACGCGCACGCGCGCGGCGAGGAGGAGAAATTCCAGGCCGGGCTGCACCGCCTGCACGACGAAGATCCGACGTTCGAGACGCGCTACAACGCGGAGACGCACGAAACGGTCATCTCCGGAATGGGGGAGCGGCATCTCGAGGTGGCGATGGCCAAGCTCAAGCGAAAGTACGGCGTCACCGGTGAGATGACGAAGCCGAAGGTGCCCTATCGCGAGACACTGACGGCGAAGGCCGAGGGGCAGGGTCGCCACAAGAAGCAGACGGGCGGGCGCGGGCAGTTCGGTGATTGCTGGGTGCGCATCGCGCCGAACGCCCGCGGCGTCGGCTACGAGTTCGTGGATGAGATCGTCGGCGGCGCGATCCCGCGCAACTTCATTCCGGCGGTGGACAAGGGGATTCAGGAAGCTTCCGTGCGGGGGGTGCTCGCCGGCTACCCCGTGGTGGATTTCCGCGTCGAGCTGTTCGACGGATCCTACCACTCGGTGGACTCGAACGAGATGTCGTTCAAGATGGCCGGCATTCTGGCGTTCAAGACGGTGGCGCCGAAGTGCCGGCCGGTGCTTCTCGAGCCGCTCGATGAGGTCGAGGTGACGACGCCTGACGAGTACATGGGTGACATCATGGGCGATCTGTCGTCGCGGCGGGGACACATCCTCGGATCGGAGCCGGTGGGCGAGGGACGCGGCACCAGGGTTCGCGCGATCGTTCCGCAGTCCGCGCTTCATCTCTATGCAACCGACTTGCACTCCATGACCCACGGGCGCGCCACCTTCACGCGGCGGTTCAAGGGCTACGAGCAGATGCCCCCCGATGTCGCGCAGCGGGTGATCGCGGAATCCTCGAAGGAAGCGAAAGAGCTGCAGGAAGCGTAACCGTTGGATGCTGCGCGCCGGACTCCCGGCGCGCAGCCATTTTATTCAGGAGGTCGCATGAACGTTCGAATGTTCGCGCTGCTCACGATCCTGGGGCCCGCTCTCCTCGGCGCGCAAACGACCGGCACCGTGCAGGGGCGAGTCACCGATGCCGGGAACGGGCAACCGCTGGCGAACGCCCAGGTGCGCGTCGAAGGCACTCTGCTGGGTGCTCTGTCGGATGCGAGCGGCCAGTATTCCGTGCCTAACGTGCCGTCAGGGCGGCGCATTGTCGTCGCGCGACGGATTGGGTACGCCGAGATGCGCCGGGAGGTGGACGTGGCCGCCGGCGCGTCGGCCACCGCCGACTTCGCGATGAGTGAGGCTGCCACCACCCTCGGTGAGGTCGTCGTGACCGGCACCGGCGCGCCGACGACGCGCCGCGCCGTCGGGACGAGCATTGCCAGCGTGGACAGCGCCGCCATCTCCAAATCGAACGCGACGACGATCGACCAGGCGCTCCAGGGGAAGATCGCCGGGGCGCAGATCACCCAGAATTCCGGGACCCCCGGTGGTGGCGGCGTGACCGTTCGGCTCCGCGGCACCAGCTCGTTCATCTCCGGGTCCGATCCCCTCTACATCGTCGACGGTGTAATCGTCGACAACAGCTCGGCGGAGCTGCGTCTCCTTGGATCGCGCGGCAACGTGCAGAACCGCCTGGCCGACCTCAACCCGGCCGACATCGAGCGGATCGAGGTCGTTCGTGGTGCCGCCGCCGCCGCGCTCTACGGGTCGCGTGCGAACAACGGCGTCGTCCAGATCTTCACGAAGCGCGGCACGCGCGGACGCTCACGCATCACCTTTCAGGCGCGCGCGGCGCGGAACGAGCTGCCAACCCGGCTGCGCATCAACGATTACCCGTTCGACATCTTCGGCAACGCTGTGACGCGCGTCGACATGCAGGACATGATCTTCCGCGACTCGTGGACGCTGGAGAACAATCTGAGCGTGGACGGTGGAAACGAGCTGACGCGGTACTATGTGAACGGAACGTGGACGGAGGACGACGGGATCCAGAGGGGCGAAGCGTCGTCACGGCGCGGCGGACGCGTCAACATGACGCAGCAGATCAGCCCGCGGCTCACGCTCGACCTCGGCGCCAACTTCGTGAACACGCACAACGACTTCATGGTCAACGGTGAGCAGCTCGGCGTGCTCACGGCATTCCTCTTCAACCCCACGACGTTCGATCCGCGTCCCGTTGCCGGCGTCTATCCCTTCGGGCCGGTGCTCAACCCGAATCCGCTGCTGGCGATCGAGCGGTTCAAGAACCCGCAGGACATCAACCGGTTCATCGGGAGCGCGCAGGCCCGGTGGACTCCGCTCGACCAGCTGTCGGTCAACTACACGCTCGGCTACGACGGATACTCGATGGAGCAAGGGGAGTTCTTTCCAAGAGGGTCGTTTCCCACGGGAACGGCCGCAACCGGTCTCGCGGCGAACGCGATCAGCAACTCCCGCATCCTCAATCAGGACCTGGTCGCCAACTACATCACCGACTGGAACGACTTCCAGCTCACGACGAGCGGCGGCTTGAACTACACCCAGCAGCGCATCCGCAACACGACGGCCGCGGCCTCGAACCTCATTCCGGTCGTGGAGGTGGTGAGCGGTGGTGCCACGCCCGCCGCCTCTCAGGGCATCGTCGACCTGAAGACATTCGGCCTCTACGCACAGGAGCAGATCGCGTGGCGTGACCGGCTGTTCCTCACCGGTGCGGTTCGTTGGGACGCGTCGTCGACGTTCGGTCCCGACGAGCGCTGGCAGGTGTTCCCGAAGGGCTCGCTCTCCTACGTGATCTCGGAGGACAGCTGGTTCCGCGACCTCGTCTCGGCCAACACGGTGAGCTCGCTGCGCCTGCGCACCGCCATCGGCTTCGCCGGAAACCAGCCGTCGACGCTCAACGCATACTCGCGCTTCGATGACTACGCCTCGGCGGCGTTCGACGGCAAGCCGGGCGTCGTCAACAGCATCACGCTCGGCAATGCGGCGCTCAAGCCCGAGCGACAGCGTGAATGGGAAGTGGGCGCCGACATGGGATTCCTCAACGAGCGCATCTCACTCGAGGCGACGTACTACGACAAGCTCGTCGAGGACCTGCTCTTCTTCCGTCCGGTCGCGACCAGCACCGGATACTCCCGACAGTTCTCGGCGATCGGCTCGATGAGCAACAAGGGGGTGGAGCTGCTCGCGCGAACGATCAACGTCGATCAGCCGAACTTCCGATGGAACACCACCGCCGTGTACGCGCGGAACCGCAATCGCGTCGAGCGACTCGACATTCCGAGCTTCCAGTCGGCGGGCGGATATCCCAACCGCATTCGGCAGGGCGATCCCGTCGGCATTTTCTATGGGGCCTATGCGCTGCGGAATTGCCAGACGGGTGCGTACCTTCTCGACTCGCTCGGACGCCTGCGCCCGAGCTCGAGCATCTCGTCGGATGTGGCAACACGGCGCGCGTTCGTCGGTGGCAATTGCGCCGACTCGGCCAGCGCGGTGCTGGGCGACCCCAACCCCGACTGGATCGGGTCTCTGCTCAACGAGTTCCAGCTCGGGAACAACCTTCGACTCCGCGTGCTCCTCGACGGCACGTTCGGCAACGACGTGATGAACCTGTCGCGCCGCATTCGTGATCTGGGTACCGCACTCAACAACTCGGAGAACGAGGCGGAGTTCCTGCCGTATGGCGATCCGCGCAAGCTCCCGCCGGGTTTCTTCGCGCGCCGACTGGGCATCTTCGGCGAATATGTGGAAGACGGATCCTTTGTGAAGCTCAGGGAGATTTCCGCCTCCTATACGCTCAACCAGCCGTTCATCCGCCGGTATTTCGCCGAGGGCATCGAGCTGACGCTGAGCGGACGCAACCTCTACACGTGGACGGACTACAACGGATATGATCCCGAGGTGAACCTCTTCGCGCAAAACTCGCCGGGCCTCACGGGCACCGTGGCCGACCGCGGATTCGACTTCGCGTCGATTCCCATCCCACGGACCTGGTCCGCCACGCTGCGGTTCACCTACTGAGCGGAGACGACATGCGACAGCTCATGACGAAGGCGCTGCTCGCGAGCTCCCTCGCGCTCGTGGCGTGCGACCTCGACACCACCAACCCGAACGCGCCGACGCAGGAAACCGTCGTGACCAGCGCCGAAGGGCTCATGGCGCTTGGCGTCGGCCTCCAGGCACGCTTCGGATCATCGACCGGAAACTTCATCTACTCCGCCGGCCTGCTCACCGAGGAGCTGGGCGCGATCGGGACGGCGTTTTCCACCATCTCCGACGCCGAGGGCGGCACCGTCCCGCAGGGCGCCGGCATCACGATCGACGTCTGGAATTCTGGCTACCGGACGATCAAGACGGCGAACGACATCATCACCAATGCCGGCAACGTCGAGATGCCGCGCGGAACGCGCAGTGGTCTGCTCGGCCTCGCGTATCTCTTCAAGGCGGCGGCGATCGGTGAGCTTCTTCAGGCATTCGAGCAGCTCGCGATCGATACTTACACCGACCCCACTCCGGCGTTCGTCGATCGAACGACGGCGCTCGACGCCGTGCTGGCGTTGCTCGATTCCGCCGCGCTCGCGTACGCCGACACCGTCCCGAGCGCGCAGTTCACGTCGCAGGTGCTCGCGACCGGCCTCGACATTCCGAACACGATTCGAGCCTACAAGGCCCGCTATCGCCGCCTCGCCGGAGACTGGGCCGACGCGCTGGCGGTCGCCGACTCGGTGAGCCGGACAGTGTTCTCGCGGCTGCCGTTCACGGCCCAGACGCAGAACCCGCTGTTCGTGTCCTCCTCCGGCTCGTCAGGCGTGCTCCCTCGTGATGCCTATCGAGCGGATCCGCTCGAGGCGCAGCGCACCGCGTACTTCGTGAAGGACACCGCCATCGCGGGGCGAATCGGAACGCCGCTCGATGCCTGGGTCGTGTTCGCGACGAACACCGCGCCCATTCCGACGTACTATCCGGACGAGGTCCTGCTCATCAAGGCCGAGGCGCTCGTCAATCTGAACCGGTTGGCGGAGGCGCAGGCAGTCGTCGACTCGGTGCGAACGGATTGCCCCGGGGCCGGTCGTGTAACGACCGACCCAGGCCCCTGCCTCCCACCGCTCGTGGGGGTGCTCACCGCCCCGCAGCTGATCGCCGAGATCTACCGCAATCGCCGGTACGAGCTGTTCGCGACCGGCCTCCGCTGGGAGGATTTGCGACGGCTGGGCGAGATCGGCGCGACTCGAGTCGGCAAGCGATGCTGGCTGCCGTATCCCATCGTGGAGCGCAACGCGAATCCCGAGAACGTGCCGGTGAATCCGGAGGACACCGAGCCGCCAGCCGACAACGCCGCCTGTGCCGAGATCGAGGTGGTGCCATGATCCCGACGAGACCGAGAGTCGCCATGAGACTTCGCCTCCTTGCGCCCCTGTTGGTCGCCGTGCTCGCTGCCTGCGGGACGAAGGATCTCGGCCCGACCGGAGTTGTGCCGACCCAACCCACCGGGCGATTTCGTTTCGTCCATGGGATTAGAGGCGCGAACGCCGTCAACGTTCGTGTCGATGGTGTGCCGCTCGGAGTGAACATCGCGTATGCGGGCTTCGCGCCCGGGTCGCAGTACCACGCCGCATATGCGGGGAACAGGCAGTTCCTCGTGCAGCGCACGGCGGACACATCGGTCCATGCGCTCGATGTGCCGGTTTCCGTTGCGGCGGATGAGGATCACACTGTCATCGGGCTCGGTTCGATGGCGGCGGCCGAGGCGCTCGTCATCACGGACGACAACGTCGCGCCGACGGCCGGCAACATCCGGGTGCGCGCCGTGAACGCGGCGGTCGCCGCCGGTAATGTGGACGTGTACGTCACGGCGCAGGGGGCAAGCATCGCGACGATCGCGCCCACGTTTGCCAACGTGGCGACGCGCACTGCATCATCGTACGTCGAGCGCGCGGCCGGCGCGTTCCAGGTGCGCTTCACCACGGCGGGAACGAAAACGGTCGTGCGCGATGTGTCGGTGACGGCGGCGAACGCGCCGGCCGGCGCGATTCGCACGATCGTCCTCCTCGAGGCGGCCGCGGGCGGCACGCCGCTCACCTCGGCGACGCTGTCGGACCGCTGAGTCGTATCGTGCGATGAGAGCATCGATCGGCTGCATCCCGCCGATCGATGCTCTCATTCGTGCTTGCATCATCATCCCGTGTTCGCGCCGCTCGTATGTGACACGATGACGCGCGGTCGTGTGCGGTGGCGCACACCCACGGGGCAAAGTGAAACATCAGACGCGCTCGTCAGCGCAGGGCATGCTCGTTGCCCCGGGGCCACTCCTCACAACCGAACGCGCAGACTCGCTCGGCCGCGTGACAGCCATCACCGCTCTGTGGTGAAGGAAGCTCTCGCACGCTGCCTAACGAGGTA
>DASRHU010000279.1:0-5360 GCA_035650335.1 Gemmatimonadaceae bacterium
GGCGTTGCTCGCCGACCCGGCGTTGCTCGCGAAAGTGGACGGCTGGATCGCCGAGGTCGCGCTGCACGTCGTCGAGCGCTACCAGCAGGAGGTCTCGAACCTGATCTCGCAGACGGTGAGCAGCTGGGACCCGAACGCGACGTCGCGCCGCATCGAGTTGGCGATCGGGCGCGATCTGCAATACATCAGGATCAACGGGACCCTGGTAGGAGGATTGGCGGGGCTGCTGATTTACCTCGTGTCGAGATTCTTCTGAGCTAGGGGTCAGGAGTCAGGAATCAGGAGTCAGGGGGGATCAGGGTGTGGGTTGCAGGAGAGAACGGCACCAAGGGATCACGGGCTGGGTCGTTCTCTCCTGCAACCTTCAACCTGATCCCCCCTGACTCCTGACTCCTGACTCCTGACCCCTAAGATCACTGAAGTTTGATGCTTGGAGGAGCGACGAGCTGTCCCGTCCCTGATGGCGCGTCAGTGTACACGACCACCGCCTTTCCCCCGACATCTCCACCCCAGACGGTCACCTCCCGTTCGCCAGCGGGGTAGACGCGTCCGCCCTCGACGTCGCGCACTCGCTCGCGCGCGAAGCGGCGCCCGAGCGCGCGATCGACCGCCTCGGTGAATTCGGCGGCGTCCACCGGCGTATCCCACACCGTCACCCACACCAGCGCGTCACCACGCGGCGTGGCCACCACCATGTAGCGATCACCATCCCAGCCGGCGGCGCCGCGAACGGCGGCGCCCTGGTCGCGGATGTGCTCGTACAGAAAGAGTCGCGTCTCGAACTCGCCGAGGTTGTTCTGGTAGCGCGACCGACCAATGCGCGGCGCGGGGAGCGTCACCTGCGTCGGCGTGTCACGGTCGTTGAAGTACGCGCGCGTGTGCATGATCTGCTCGGTCGATCTCGGCAAATCCGCATACGGGGCTTCGCCTGGCCGCAGCTGCTGGTACGTGCGCACGAAGTCCGCGCCGCTCAAGTACGGGAAGATCAGCGTCTCCTGAATGATGCGCGGGGCGGTCGCGAAGACGGGCATCGCCGACGAGGACTCGCGAATCACTTCGCGGACGCGATCCCACCCTCCCGGGAAGGCGGTGGCGAGATCTGCTCCGCCGAGCGCGGCCTGGATCTGCACGATCGTCGCCTGCCCTTCGATGACCGCCTGCGCCGCCACCTGACGATCGTTGTCGCCGCGAAGATGCTGGAGCGAGTCGAGGCTCATGTACTGATCCTGAAGCGCGTGCACGAGCTCGTGGGAGATGATCGTGCTCACCTGCTCCGGCGCGGCTTCCTTCACGACATAGAGGACCTTCGTCGACGGGTCGTAATACCCCACGACCTGTTCGGTGAGGAGGTCGAGCATGAACGCGCGCAAGTCCAGCGTGTCCGGGATGAGCCCGAGCCTGAGGTACGCGGTCCGAGTCCCCGCGATCTCCTCGTCAGGCAGCTCCTCACGGAAGCGGCGCTCGAGAAACGATCGCACCTCGTCCTTCGAGCGCTGCTCGATTTTCGGATCAGCCTTGAACGTGAGGCCGGTGACCTTCTCGATCCGCGGAATCGCATCGGCCGCGACCTTCGCGTAGGGTCCTTCGAGCTGCCGTCGCTCCTGTCGATCGCACGCGCTCACGAGCAGCGTGCTGCCGACGACGAGGAGAGCGGCCGACCGCCTCACGACTCCGTCCATTGCACACTCCGTCCGGTGGCGACTGAGACAACGCGTGCCACATCGTGGCCGCGCACGACGATCCCTTCCTCGATCAAACGCCGCTTCAGCTCCGCCTCGATCTGCGCGAGTCGCGAGGCCGCTGATGCGTCACGCTCCGCCGGAGCCGCCGGCGCTGGTGCCGGCGGCGCGGCCGTCCGCGTGGCATCGGCCGGTGCGGCCGGCACCCGAACGCCGGAGAACGCCGCCTCGAGCTCGACACCGAACCGCTCCAGCGCCGCCATTCCGTCACGTGCCAGCTTCTCCAGCGGGTCGTCCATCGGCTCGTCGCTCGCGACGCCGTTCGGCGAGCGGGCCTCGGAGTCCTTGCGGCGCGCTTCGGCGCGCTCGAACCGGGCGGCGCGCTCCTGCTCGACCTCCCGGACCAGTCGCCGGCGCTCGAGAATGAGACGCTCGGTCTCCGGCGAGTACGTCGCATTGGCCTGCGCATGCGCGCACGCCTCATCGAGCGCGTCGATGGCGCGGTCGGGACGCGCGCGATCGGTCACGAACAGGTCTGTGAGCTTCACGGCCGCGACGAGGGCCTCTTCCGCGATGACGGCGTTGTGGTGCCGCTCCAGCCGCTCGAGACGGGCATGCAGAATCTCGAGCGTCTGCTCGGCGCTCAGCTCTCGCACCGCGACCTTCTGAAAGCGCCGCTCCAGCGCCGGGTCGCCACGAATCCATCGCTCGTATTCATCGTCCGTCGTCGCGCCGATGACACGAAACTCTCCGCGCACCAGCGCCGGCTTGAGCATGTTGGCCGCATCCATCGCCGTGCCGAGCGCGGTACCCTGTCCGATGAGATTGTGAAGCTCGTCGATGAACAGGATGACGTCGGGGTCTCCGCTCGCTTCGGCGATGAGCGCGCGGATGCGCTCCTCGAACTGTCCGCGATACATCGTGCCCGCCATCATGCCGACATGGTCCACCGCGAGCACGCGCGACGTGCGGAGCACGAGCGGCACATCGCCGGCGGCGATGCGCTGCGCGAGTCCTTCGGCGATCGCCGTCTTGCCGACGCCGGCCGGTCCCACCAGCGCCGGGTTGTTCTTCCCGTGACGGAGGAGGATGTCGATGACGCGCGCGATCTCATCGTCGCGACAGCGCACCGGCTCGAGACGCCCGGCACGGGCGTCGGCGGAGAGGTCGCGCGCGAAGCGCTCGAGCGTCGCGTCGGAGGAACGAATGAAATCTTCCAGCATTCAACTCACAGCCCCATGATGTCGAGACGATACCAGTCGATCATCGCCTGACCGAAGAAGAGCGCGATCATCGCCGCCGGCGCAAGGAACACCCCGAACGGGACGAGCGGCAGATCGACGGCTTCGCGCTTGCGGCGACTTTGTATCCACGCGATCGGATACACCAGGAGCAGGAAAGATACTGCACCGAGGGCCGCTCCGAGGAAAACGGTGAGGAGCGAGCGCTCCGGACCGAGGGCGGTGCCGACCACGGCCATGAGAGTCACGTCGCCAAACCCCATCGCCTCCTTCTTCAGGGCGACTTCGCCGAGCCATCCGGCGATCGCGATCGCCCCGGCGCCAACGCACGCTCCTATGAAAGAGTCATACAGCCCGGCGAAGGGGAGAGTTTCATTGAGCGCCGCGCCGATGAAGGCCGCCACGATGCCCCAGATGAACCCAAAGACGGTGAACCCGTCGGGTATCTCGTAATGGAGCGCGTCGGTGAGCGCGATGCCGAGGAGCACCGTCGCGAGCACTGCCACGCGGATGGCGGTGAAGGTCGCGCCGTAGTGAACGACGGAAGTCAACCAGACGAGCGCGACGACGAGCTCGACGAGCGGGTAGACGGGAGAGATGGCCTCTCGACACCCGGCGCATTTTCCGCGCAGGCGCAGCCAGCCAACGATCGGCACGTTCTCGTGCCACCGAATCGGTCGCTCGCACCTGGGGCAGCGTGATGGCGGAGAGATGACGGACAGCCCCAGAGGCCACCGCGAGATGCACACGTTGAGAAACGACCCAATGAGTGCGCCGAACACGAACGCGACGATGCGAGCAGTTGTCTCGGTCACGGACGGAAATGGTGGAGAAGGATGCCGGCGGCGACGGCGACGTTGAGCGACTCGACGGTGGGCGCCGTGGGGATCGAGACGGTGTGCGTCACGCGAGATCGCGCCTCGCTGGTGAGCCCACTCCCTTCGTTCCCGACTGCGATCGCCAATCGCGACGGCGCGCCACGATCGCCGAGCCGCGCGCCGGCGGCATCGGCCCCCCAGAGCACCACGTCGTTACGCGCCAGGAACGCGTCGAGCTCGTTCCAGGAGGCGTGCTGCGCGTGATGTCGGAAGAGCGCGCCCATCGCGCTACGGACGACTTTCGCGTTCCACAGGTCAACCGTACCGGGCATCGCGACCGTCGCGGTGGCCTCGAAGGCCGCGGCGGTGCGGAGGATCGTTCCGACGTTGCCAGGGTCCTGGATGGCATCGAGCACCAGCAGGCGAGCCCGCTCGCCGAGGGCCACCGCGTCGAGCGAGCGCTCGGGAATTTCGGCGATCGCGAGGACCCCTTGGGGCGTATCGGTGTCAGATGCAGAGAGGAAATCGCGGTCGGCGACCTCCGCGACTTCGATCGAGCGCTCTTCGAGCGCCGCGCGAGCCCTCGCCGCACGTTCGTGCGTTGATGCGTCGGCCGTCACCAGCGCGCCAACGATCTTGAGCGAGGAGGCGAGCAGCTCCTCGACGGCGCGGACGCCCTCCGCGACGAAGAGGTGATGACGCTCGCGCGCCTTGCGACGTTGCAGATCACGCGCGGTCGAAAGCAGTTTCATGTGCGCACAAACGCCTTTCTGGAATGGGATTTGCCCGCCTGGCTCGGGCACGAGGGCACACGGGAGAGTCAAACCAATGAAACGAAACATCTTGGTCGTCGGTGCCGTGGCGGTGCTCGCGGCGTGCGGCATATCGACCCAGCAGGAAGTTGAGATGGGGCAGACGTACTCGCAACAGATCAACGCCCAACTTCCGATTGTCTCCGACCCCGAGATCAACCGCTACATCAACGTGCTCGGCGACTCGATCGCCAAGCTGTCCGATGAGCGGAATCTCGACTGGAGATTCTACATCGTGGACAACCGCGACGTGAACGCGTTCGCCGTTCCGGGCGGCTTCATCTACGTCAATCGCGGACTGATCGAGCGCGCGCAGAATCTGTCGATGCTCGCCGGCGTACTCGGCCACGAGATCGGTCACGTGATCGAGCGGCACTCGGTGCAGCAGATGGAGAAGATGCAGCAGGCGCAGATCGGAGTCACGCTGGCGTGCATCCTCACTCGCGTCTGCCAGAACCAGGCGACGGGCGCCTTGATCGACGTCGCCGGCACGGCGGTGTTCGCGAAGTTCAGCCGCGATGACGAGCGCGAGGCGGATCGCGACGGGATCACCTACGTGACGCGCGCCGGCATCGACCCGCGCGGCATTCCGGCCATGTTCCGGGTCCTGATCGCCGAGCGCAACCGGCAGTCCTCGGCGGTGGAGAGCTGGTTCTCCACACACCCGCTCGAGGAAGAGCGCGTGCAGGAGACGGAGGCGATCATCAAGCAGATCGACGAGGCCATCCTCGAGACGCTCACCACCGACACGCAGCGGTATCAGGAGTTCCGCAATCGGCTGAGGTCGCTCCCGCCGCCGCCGGCGACGCC
>DASRHU010000280.1:0-2767 GCA_035650335.1 Gemmatimonadaceae bacterium
CGGCAACGCGATCATCGCCGCGCGACCCGAGGCGAAACAGGGAGACATCTTCACCCCCGAGGTCGCGGCGTTCCTCGCCACGCTGATCAGGCAGGAATACAAGCGGCGCTCCGAGCCGGTGCTCGAGACGCGCGAAGACCAGCAGGAGGAGCTTCCGGATTTCGAGCCTCGCGTGAACCAGATCTATCCCACGACGTATCCGCTCGCGACGTTCCCCCCAGCCCTTCTCCCGGTGCTGCCACCGCTGCCCGAGGAGGTCGAGTACCGGATCGTGCGGGATCATCTCATCCTGCGCGACATCGAGGGGAACGTCATCCTGGACTACATGCCCGGGGCCGTGCCCAGCGGAGGATGATTGCCATGAAGAGACACTTCGCCATGCTCGCCATCGTCGCGGCCGTGTGCGTGCCGGTCTGCGCGACGGCTCAGGACATGAAGCTCCCGGTGATGGAGAACTCGGTTCGGTTCCTGGTCATTGGGGATGCCGGAACCGGCGACCGGGAGCAGAACGAGGTGGCGGCGCAGATCGTCAGGTGGTACAACGAGTTTCCGTTCACGTTCGCGCTGATGCTCGGCGACAACATCTACGGGAAAGAGCGGCCGCAGGACTTCGCGAGGAAGTTCGAGCGACCGTACAAGCGCCTCCTCGACGCCGGCGTGAAATTCCACGCCGCGCTCGGCAACCACGACGATCCCAACCAGCGCTACTACAAGCCGTTCAACCTCGATGGGAAGCGCTACCGCACCTTCAAGGAAGGGAACGTGCGGTTCTTCATCCTCGACAGCAACTACCTGGACCCCGAGCAGGTGCAGTGGCTCGAGAAGGAGCTGGACGACTCGGAGTCGGAGTGGAAGATCGTCTACTTCCATCATCCGTTGTACACGACGGCGCGGCGCGGGCCGGAGGTGGAGCTCAGGGCGATCCTCGAGCCGATCTTCGTGAAGCACGGCGTCGATGTCGTGTTCACCGGGCACGAGCACATCTACGAGCGGTTCAAGCCCCAGCGGGGGATTCACCACTTCGTCGTCGGCGGCGGGGCGAAGCTGCGCCGGGGTGACACGCGCCGCGGACCGCTCACCGCGGCGGCGTTCGACCGCGACCGCTCGTTCATGATCGTCGCGATCGTCGAGAACAAAATGTTCTTCCAGGTGGTCAGTCGAGGCGGCGCCGTGGTCGATGAGGGCATCATCACCAATCGAGAGACCGCCGACGCGACGCAGGCGGCGGTGATGCCCCTCGTGCGCTCACCCTGAGTGGGTTTGAAAGCGCTCGCCGGCGCCTGTGCTTGTGCGCTCCTCGCCAACGCCGCCTGCGCCAAGCCCGGCGCACGCAATCCGGCGGTCGAGCCCCCGCGCATCGACGCCTACCTAACGACCGGCGACCGCACGCGTCTCTTGTCGCGAGAGCCCGGCGTCCATTTCGGCGACTCGAGTCAGCCCGCACGGGCCACGATCGATGTCGATCCGCGAGTTGCCTATCAGGAGATCGTCGGCTTCGGAGCGGCACTCACCGACGCCTCGGCCTGGCTCATTCAATACAGGCTGAGCCCGTCGGCGCGAGACGCGCTGCTCCGCGAGCTGTTCGGTCGCGAACCCGGTATTGGCTTCAGCTTCGTGCGCATCGACATGGGCGCGTCCGACTTCTCGCTCAGTCACTACAGCTACCATGACGTGGCCACCGGAGCTTCGGACCCGGCGCTCGCGAGCTTCTCCGTTGCCGCCGATTCTGCGACGATAGCGATCCTGAAGCACGCCCGGACGATCAACCCGCAGCTGCGGTTGATGGCATCGCCGTGGAGCGCGCCCGCGTGGATGAAGACGACAGGCAGCATGATCAGGGGCACACTGCGGCCCGACGCGTATGCTCCGTTCGCCCGGTATTTCGAGAAGTTCATCGATGCGTATGCGGCTCTGGGGATTCCGATCTACGCGATCTCGGTGCAAAATGAGCCGCACCACGAGCCGGATGATTACCCCGGAATGCGGCTCGATCCGGCGCAGCGGGCGCGCCTCATCGGCGAACACCTCGGGCCGCTCTTCGAGCGCCGTGGCTTCTCGACGCGCATCCTCGAGTGGGATCACAACTGGGACGAGCCCGGCTCGCCGCTCGCCGTGCTCGCCGATTCCGTCGCGCGCCGCTACGTCGCCGGCGTCGCCTGGCACTGTTACGCGGGCGACGTTTCCGCCCAGAGCGTGGTGCACCTCGCGTATCCGGGGAAGGAGGTGTACTTCACGGAGTGCTCGGGCGGCGAGTGGGCGCCGAGCTTCGCGGACAACCTGGTGTGGACCGTGCGCCATCTGATCATTGGCGCCACCCGCCACTGGGCGCGCGGCGTCCTGATGTGGAACATCGCCCTCGATGAGAATCACGGCCCCCACACCGGCGGATGCGGGAACTGCCGCGGTGTCGTGACGATCCGCTCATCCGATGGCACCGTCGCGCGAAACGAGGAATACTACGCTTTCGCGCACGCGAGCCGCTTCGTGCGCCCCGGTGCGCGCCGCGTCGCGTCCACATCCGGCGTGGAAGGCATCGAGAGCGTCGCGTTTCAAAACGCCGATGACGACTCCCTGGTGCTCATCGCGCTGAACACCAATGCACAGGCCAAGCCCTTTGCCGTTCGCTCCGCGGGCCGGGCCTTTACCTACACGCTGCCGCCGAGTGCCGTCGTAACGTTCCGATGGCGGTGAGTCAGCGAGCGCTGAGGTGTGGTCACTTCGTGCCAGATTCCTCGAACATCCCCTTCGGCGTCTGACCTTTGAGGAA
>DASRHU010000281.1:0-7058 GCA_035650335.1 Gemmatimonadaceae bacterium
ACGTTCGCGCGATGCGCGCGGCGGGACGGGCATGACGGGCGGCAGTACACGCCCGTCGTCCGCACCGCGTAGACGAATGCTCCGTCGAAGCGTCGATCGCGCGCTTCGATTGCTTCCCAGGCCGTCTCCGCGTTCACCCCCGCGAGGCCCTTGGTCAAAACCGCCGTCATGGTGGCTCCTCTGTGGGACGCCCTCATGTTGGCGCGGGACCCGCGGGTTTGCGACCGTTTTATTGCGCTCAAATTCGAGCCGACACGCCTTTCGCGCTTACCGCCGCAGCGCCTTGATCTCTACTCCCAGTACCGCGCCCCGCAGGTTGACCCAAGTCGCGTCGATCGTGTTCACGCCACTCGCCCATTCGGCTTGCAGTCCCGAGGGTGGGCTCTCGGCCGAGGGTTGCTCGGCGATCTCGACGAAAGCCGCACCCGGTGTCACCGCCGCAACGGTGCTTCGGACACCGAACACGCCGTAGGCGACGTTGTTCACGTCTCCAAGCGGAGCGAGAGTGACCGACATGCCGTTCACCAGATCCGCGGCGTCCGAGGCGATCTGCGCGATCGCCCCCGCGCCGTTCACGCCGCTCGTGTCCGCCCCCTCCCACTGCGACACGATCCACATCGTGTGCGACTGGCTCTTGCTCCACGTGATCGTGATCGGGCCGCTTCCGGGCGAGCTGCTCATGGCCCGGTAGATCGTCATGCGCTTCAGTGGCAAGGAGAGCGGGTCGAACGTAACGGTGGCCACCTCCGTCCACTCGGTCATGCCGCCGCCAGTGATGATGGGACTGGGTGCCGCACTCGTCGAATTGTGCCCGAGCACGGCGATCGTGATGAGCGCGTTCGGGGCCGGCGAGATCGACTCGGTCGTGTAGATCTTCGTGTTGACGGTGTTCGTTCCCGACGTCAGCAGCGTGTGCGTCATCGGCTGCGTGGCGGGCGGCGGCGCGGACGTGACTTCCACGTTTGCCGTTGCCGCGATCGCCGTCCCGTTGGCCGTGACCGATATGACCTTGGTCTCCGCGACCGTCGAGCTGAGCGTACCAGTCGCGACGCCGGATGCGCTCGTCGGCGAGGTCGGCTGCGCGCGTGTGTTCCCGTCACCGGTCGCCGAAAGGACGACATCGACCCCGCTCATCGGATTGCCGTACTGATCGTTCACGGTGACGGTGATCGTCGATGAGCCCGTCCACTGCGGAATCGACGCCGGGTCTGCGGCCACCGTGGACAGTGTCGCCGAGACAACTGGCGGCGGCAGGACTTCGACCGTCGCGGTCTGCGTGATCGCCGTTCCGTTCGCGGTGGCTGATACCGTCTTCGTCCCCGCGACGCTCGAGCTCAGCGTTCCAGTCGCGACGCCCGAGGCATTCGTCGGCGCGCTGGGCTGCGTCAACGTGTTGCCATCACCCGTCGCAGCCAGCACGACGGTGGCTCCGCTCATCGGATTACCATACTGATCCTTCACGGTCACCGTGATCGTCGACGACCCGGTGTTCGCCATGATCGACGCCGGATTCACGCCCACTGCGGATTGCGCCGGCGAGACGGCAGGTGGCGGCGCGATCTCCACGGCTGTGCTCCGCACGGCCGTACCCGGAGAGGCGCCGGTGGCGGCGACCGGCATCACCTCGAAGCGAATCAACGTTCCCTGATCGGCCGCCACCAGCGAGTAGGTTCGCGCGTTCGCGCCAACGATCGCGACACCGTTTCGCAGCCACCGATACACCGAGGCCCCTTCCAGATCGCCTTCGCCATCGGTGTACGTGTAGTTGCCGGTGAGCACCTGCCCGACCTGTGGTGTGCCCGAGATCGTCACGTTGCTCACGCTCGGGGCGCTGTTCGGTCCCGTCGAATACTCCACTCGGAGCATCGGTGCCGCGCTGGGCAAGCCATTGTACGACTCGGCGACACGCTCGCCGGTTCCGCTGATGATGAGCGCCAGTGAATTGCCGCTGGTCCAGCCGGGCCGATTGACGATCTCCTGAATAACCGACGTGATGCTTGGCGTCTGCTGGTCGAGGCCCTGCTGACCATTCACCGTCCAGGCCGGAGGCGACCACGAGACCGAGGCGGCCGTCCGGGCGCGCGACGACACGTTGAACGTGCTGCTGGCGAAGGTCGGAGCGTTGTCGATCGCTTGCCCCTGAATGGTGAGCGCGGTGGCGATGGAGGTGGTCTCGTCCACCTGGAATTGCACGTAGGCGCGTGTGATCGTCGCGCCGCGCGGAATCGTTATGCCGTTGAAGCGAAGTCCGACCGTCTGATTGCTCCCGTCGAAGACCAGCTCGAGATCCGAGCTTCCCAGATCCAGTCCACCGGTGGCTTTTTCCTCGACATCGTCGGTGCTGGCGGTCACGCGCACCTGCACGAGCCCAGCCGGGTTCACCCGCACGGTGATGGACGCGGACCGCTGCGCGCCGCCCCCGTCGGTCACCGACGCGGTGATCGTATGCAGGCCTAACGACATCCCGGTCGTCGGGATCGAGCCACCCGTCCCCATCGCCCCATCGATGCTCGAGGTCCACACCAGCGATGCGGTGAGGTTTCCACTCTCCGGATCGGTCGCCGTTCCCGTGAACGTGATGAGGTCGCCCTGCACGAACGCCGAGCCGTTGGAGGGTGCGGTGATCGTGACGGTTGGCGGGGCGTTGCCGGAGAAAAACGGGAGGGCGAGCTCGTACATCTTGCCGTCGTTCTCGCCGGGGTTGGAGTTGTTGTCGACTCCGCGATCCACGGCATAGAGCGACTTGGCGCCGGCGGTGGCGCTGGCCGGCGCATATTCCAGCCCGGCGGGCTTGATCGCCTGCGCGGCGGAGACGTCAATGGCGCGGATGAGAGACCCGGTGGTCGTCAGATGAAACACGAGGTTTTCCGGCTGCCCAACGACGTAGAGGTGACCGAAGTCGGAGTCGTAGGCGATGCCTTCCGGGTCGAGCAAGCCGTGCTGCTGCGTGTCGAAGCTCGTCACCTGATCGTCGCCCGCCGGTGCAACGCCATCGAAGATGCCGTTGGGACCGGGCGAGACCCGGAACACCTGGGCGTTGACACCATCGGCAATGAAGAGCGCTCCTTGCCCCACGTGATAGGCGAGGCCCTCCGGATCGGTGCTTCCGAAAATTCCCGTGTCGAACGACGTGATCTGGTCATCCGCCGTTCCGTACAGTCCATCGGCGCCGGGGTCTACTTCGTCGACCTGCGTTCTGTCGTCATCGGAAATGAACAGGTGCCGGTTCGCCGGATTGTACGCGGCTCCAACCGGCTCGGTCGAATACGATACGCTCGTCCAGCTGCGGGTGATCGTTCCGGTCTTCGCCGTCTCGAAAATGTTCGCGCCCGCATAGATCGCCATCTCATCCACTTCGCCGTCGCTGATGATGAGATTGTCGAGGTGCGTAGCGTACGCGATCCCGCTGGGATCCGGACTCGGCTTCGGGAACTGCGATGTCAGTGTGGTTCGAACGAGGGTCGCTGCGCCGGAGGGACTGGGCACGGCTGCGAGTTGGATCAGCCCCAGCTCGATGATGCCTCCGCCGGTCTCGACGTAGAGACCCATCGCATCGGGATCGTCGGTCGCATCCCCCGTCGGCGCGAACGTCATCGCCTGCGCATCATCGAGCCGATACTCCGACACGTCCCACCGCGCGACGACCTCCCCCGTGGGCGTCATCTCGTGGATCTGCTGCCGCACCGGGTCGAGCACGTGCAAGTGCCCGGTCGTCGGATCGAACGCCAGCCCACGAGCGCCCCCCACGCCGAGGCGCGCCAGGTCGACGACCGCGGTCGCCGGGCCCTGTCGCTCGACGAGGCGCGTGCCCCCCTCCAGCGCATAGACGCGTCCGCTCGCCGGATCCACGGTCACGAGCGGATCGGTGACCTCCGCGCTGGCCCACGCGGCGACCGCCGGTGGATTCGGGATGCGCGTGTCACCCGGCTCGATCACGCGGGCGCGCGCGACCTTGAGGAGGGGAACCTGGGTGGGAAGTGGCGTAACGTCAGGGCCGGTGCGGTCCGACTCGCACGCCACGCCGAGTGCGCAGAGGATGATCGCCGCACGCGCGGCACGCGTGCGGAACGACACATCGCCGGTCGTAAACATGAAGGCCTCCGTGACCTACATGCGGGTGAGCCCGCTATTTAAGTCACGTGCCATCATTGTCAAGACAATTGCGGTAAACGCCTCGCACTATTCGGTTTGTGTTTGCCGGCTCGTTAGGTTTCGCAGAGAGTGCGGAGCCGCTGCCACGATTTGGTGTCGAGCAGAGGCGTCACCTGTTGCCGGTTTGCAGCAGCAAAAGCCTCGAGCCCGGCGATTCGATCGGCTGTTCGCGGGTGGCTGGAGAGGTATCGGACGAATGTTGGTGCGTCCCCGTACTGTGATTCCATCGTGCGCATGAACGAGATCATGCCCGATGCGTCGACGTGCGCCGCTCCGAGCAGCCGCATGCCCTCCCGATCGGCCTCGGCCTCATCGGCGCGCCGGTACTTGAGGGCGCCTAGCGAGATGACGGTGCTCGCGGCGGCGTCGACGCCGCTGCCGCCGGAGACGCTCGTCATCAGGAATCGCAGTGGCACCTCGCGCAGGATTGCGCGCGTCGAGTGCCGGAGGGTGACGTGCTGGATCTCGTGCGCGAGCACTCCGGCCAGCTCCTCGGGCGTCTTTGCCGCCTTGAGCAGCCCTGTATTAAGGAAAAGGAACCCGCCCGGTGCCGCGAAGGCGTTCATCACGGAGTCGCGGACGATGAGAACGCGAAATCGGTATTGGGATCCGGGTCCCGCATCGGTCAGCCGCGCGAGAACGGCTTGAAGCTCGGGCACGGAGTCGGCGTCGGCGCACACCTCCTGGAAGTCCTGAACCTGATCGGCGAGTCCTTCGCCCATGGCGACCTCCCATGAGGTGGGAACGCGATCGGCCGCCCACGCGGCGGCCGCCGGGCCGCCTAGCAAGTAGGCGCCGACGACCGTCGCGACGGCAGCCGCGCTCCAGCCGATGAGCTGCGACGTCTTCCATTGCCGTCGAATCGCGCGCTTCGCGACCGGCGACGCCGCGCGGATCTCGGCGGCGAACCGCGCGTCGTTGACGAGGAGCGCTTCCGTCGGCTCGCTGCCGAATTCGAGGCGCACCTGTTCGGTGTCGAGCCCGCCTTGCGTCTGCCGCAACAGGCTGAGCGGCCACAGCATCGATGTGCCGTCGGCCCGCGTGATCTGGAGCCGCGTTCCCTGGAGGGTGATCGTGACCACCTCTCGGGCGGCGGTGCGGCCATCGTAGTAGAAGCCGGTCCACACGTGCTCACCTACATCCCGAAGCCGACATCGACATCGAAGCTGTCGGCCAGTCCTTCGCCGACGGTGCTCGCCTCCTGCGCGCGCTGGGTGATCGACGCCCAGTCCACCGTGCCGACGAGCGCGAGGTTGTTCGCCCAGAACTCATGCACGCGGACGACCGCCCACGGCGTGCCGATGCCTAACGTGCACACCACGAGGAGCAGGTTGGTGAGGTGGAGTCCGAGGAGCGCGCCTCCGGTGATCGTGCACTGGAACCGCGCGCCGCGCATGGTGGTGTGGTTCCAGAAGTGGCGATGCTTGAACGCCGAGTACCATACCCAGTAGAGGCCGAGCGTCGGGATGGTGAGGATGAAGGCCTTGACGTAATGGCCGAAAAGCGGCGCCGGCGTGCCGTCGTACATGAACGGCTCGGATCCAAAGCGCGCGTGGTCGACGAAGAACTTCCGCGCCTGGTTCTGGAAATACGGGGCGTAGAAGCCGAGCGTGACGATGGTGAGCAGCGTGCCGCGAATCACCAGTTTGATGAAGTCGCCTCCCTGCCCGTGGAAGGAAAAGCGGATTCCCCGCCAGGAGGTGCGGCTGAGTCGATAGCGTCGCGCGCTGTTGACGGCGTAGACGACGAGCACCGAGACCACAGCGTAGAAGCCGAGGACCGAGACAACCCCCGCCACCGTCGTCGTCTCTTCCTGCACGGCTGGCGCGATCATGGCGAACGCCAGGCCTAACACCATCATGACGCCAATCGCCTTGAGGAGTCCGACGAACAGCTCGCCCCCCGTGCCGTGGTAGGCGAAGCGGTCGCCGTCCATTTCGGTGTGGCTCCAATGGAAGACGCGCACCTTGTTCCTGGCCCACGACGAGTAGATGCCGAGGGTGATCAGAGTGAGCAGGTAGTTGACGAACATCAGCCCAAAGAGAGCGCCGCCGGTGCCGTGGTACCGGAGTCTCGCCGTGTTGGGTTGCATCGATCCCTCCGGGGATCGCGTTAGGTGGGATGCGCGGGGGCGCGCAATATGGGATATCGCTACCGCGGCGCGCCAGAGCCGGCGGCAATGAAGCGTTTGTGTTTCGTCCAGGTGACGGTGATGGTGACCTCGGCGCCGAGTCGTGCGGCGAATCGAATCAGCTGTTCGAGGGAGAAGCGGGTGAGGCGACCGTTGCGGAGATCCGACATGCGCGGCTGATCGGTGCCGATAAATGACGCCGCGTACCATTGCGACCATCCGTGAAGCCGCTGGACGACATGGCTCGCCATCTCGAGCTTGAGCGGTGGGATGGGATCGGGGGTGGGCACGCTGCAGTATCGCTGCGCGACGGCGCCGGTGGTGTCATCGTTTGGTGGCGCGCCGGAGCGTTGGTGCGCGGCGCTTGGGCGTATGTATCGCCGAGGAGGAAGGTATGTCCGAACTGCCATTTCGTTCGCGTTGAGGCCGCGTATCGCGGGTCAAGCCAAGGGTTATGGCACTACAGCCATACCCCCCTCCGGAGAGCCCCAAGGCCGTCGCGGCTGGCGAATGTGGCCGCCCCGCCAAACCTTATAACCGTGTTCATATCGCTGTGGACAATGTTCATAACTTATGACATTGCCTCGGCCGCCTGCTCATAATACGAACCCCGCCTCTCGCCTTTCACCACCAAATCCCCCCGCTTCACCAGCTTCTCCAGCACCGCTCGGGCTTCCCGAGGACCCACCTGACAGAGGTCGGCCGCCTGCGCCCGGGTGATACGGCCATGGGACGCAACATATTGCAGGATCATACCTTCGCGCTGGATCGGCTC
>DASRHU010000282.1:0-2325 GCA_035650335.1 Gemmatimonadaceae bacterium
GGCGTCGCATCTCGGTATCAGCGCCTCGCGACCACAGGAGAACCGTCCCACAGCGGGCTCGATCCACCGTCCCTTGATAGCGCGGAGGAGCACCGCTCGCCGTGAGATAGAGCTCGATCCCCTCGATCGAGCTCGGCGGAAACGAGTTCAGATCGACTTCCCCGGACGGCATCGACATGCCATCCAGCCATACCAGCGGCGCGCACGTGCGCCCGCGCATGCGGAGACGGGTCCCCCGAATCACCTCGAGCCCCGGAACGCGACGCAAAACATCCGTCAGTAGGCGCGGATTCCCGTCCTCGATCTGATCGCGCGTGATGAAAACGCCGCCCAGCCCGGATTCCAGACGCTCGTAAAAACCCGCCAGCCGTCCCGTGTACCGGGTTTGCCGAGAGCGCACGATGATCGGAGAAAGCATGATCCCAGCGTTCTCCATCCGGAAGTCGACCGACGTGGCGCCATTCACGCCAAGAACCACGAGGACGGTCGCCATGCGAAAACCCAGGCGACGGGCCTGTAGCGTGAGCGTCCCGCTCGGCGCATTGGCGAGCCGGAACGTGCCTCGGTCGTCGGTGCGCGTGCGAATGCCGGCCCCAGCGATCCGGACCTCGACGCCGGCGATCCCCCGCCCCAGCGTGTCGCGAGCAGTCCCGGCGATGACAGCCGTTCCCGGCTGTGCCAACGCGGCACCAGCGGTGGCAGCCGGGAGAATGGTGAAGACCACTCCCGCCCAAACGCGTGTGACGCGTCGGGCATCCTTCGCGCGCCACATACCGCCTCCGTGCGTGCCCGAAGCACGCGGAAAGCCGCTCCCGGCGAGTGCCCCAGGGCCGCTCGCCGACCGGTCGAATCACCTCTACACCTAGAGCCGCGGCTCGTGCCGTGTCAAGTCCAGTGCGGTGACCGGATGTAGTAAGAAAGGATCCGAGCGAGGCTCGGATCCTTTGCCAGAGATAATCGGGCGAGCGTTCGCGCTCAGGCGGCGCTGGCTTTCTCCGTCACCACCCGCACCTGGTTGTCCACGACCTGGAGGAATCCACCCTCCACCGTGAAGCGCCGCTCGCCGCCGCCTGAGGCGATGCGAAGCGTGCCGCGGCCGAGCAGCGCCATCATCGGCGCGTGGCCCGTGAGAATACCCACTTCCCCATCATAGGCCGGCGCGACGACCTGCGTCGCCTCGCCGTCGAAGAGTGTGCGCTCCGGAGAGATCACCGAGACCGTGAGCATGCCTTACGAGCTCGCGATGCGCTCGGCGTTCTTCAGCACGTCCTCGATCCCGCCCGCCATGAAGAACGCCTGCTCCGGCAGCTGGTCGAATTCGCCGCTGACCACGCGCTCGAACGACGCCACTGTCTCCTCGAGCTTCACGTACTTCCCTTCGATGCCGGTGAACTGCTGCGCCACCGCGAATGGCTGCGAGAAGAACCGCTGCAGGCGCCGCGCGCGCGCGACGACCTTCTTGTCATCCTCCGACAGCTCGTCCATGCCGAGAATCGCGATGATGTCCTGCAGCTCCTTGTACCGCTGCAGAATGCGCTGCACGTCGGTCGCGACCTGGTAGTGCCGCTGCCCGACGTATTGCGCATCGAGAATGCGTGACGACGACGCGAGCGGATCGACGGCGGGATAGATCCCGAGCTCCGTGATCGCGCGCGAAAGCACGACCGTCGCATCGAGGTGCGCGAAGGCGGTGGCCGGCGCCGGATCGGTGATGTCGTCGGCGGGGACGTAGATCGCCTGCACCGACGTGATCGATCCGGTTCGCGTCGACGTGATGCGCTCCTGCAGCTCCCCCATCTCGGTGGCGAGCGTCGGCTGGTATCCGACGGCGCTCGGCATGCGCCCGAGCAGCGCCGACACCTCCGACCCCGCCTGCGTGAACCGGAAGATGTTGTCGATGAACACGAGCACGTCCGCGTTCTCCTTGTCGCGGAAGTACTCGGCCACCGTCAGGCCGGTGAGGCCGACGCGCAGACGTGCGCCCGGCGGCTCATTCATCTGACCATAGATGAGGGCGACCTTGTCGAGGATGTTCGCTTCCTTGAACTCGAGATACAGGTCGTTCCCCTCACGCGTACGCTCGCCCACCCCGCAGAACACCGAGCGTCCGCCGTGCCCCTTCGCCACGTTGTTGATGAGCTCCTGGATGACGACGGTCTTCCCGACGCCGGCACCGCCGAACAGCCCGATCTTGCCGCCCTTCACGAACGGCGCGATCAGGTCGATGACCTTGATGCCCGTCTCGAAGATTTCCGTCTTCGGCTCGAGCGACACGAACTCCGGCGACGGGCGGTGGATCGGCCAGCGCTCGACGCTGCGCGGAAT
>DASRHU010000283.1:0-14101 GCA_035650335.1 Gemmatimonadaceae bacterium
CTCGCGCCAGCTGCCAGTGCTGGGCGAGCAGCGCGACATCGCCTACGTCGGCACTCGGGCGAAGAGTGTGCTCAACGGGCCCGAGGTCACCGGGATGGGCTTCTGGTCGATCAACCCGTACATCGGCTGCGCCTTCGGCTGCACGTATTGCTATGCGCGCTACGCGCATCGCTACGTCATGGAGCGATCGGTCACGGCCGACGTGCTCCGGGAGGACGTCAGGCAGGCAGCGGCGGCGATGCCGCCCTGGCTCGCGTTCGAGCGACGCATCTTCGTCAAACAGAACGCGCCCGAGGTGCTGGCGCGGACGCTCCGTCAGGGAAGCGACCGGCACCGGGGTCTCGTCGAGGGTGAGACGGTTCTCGTTGGAACGGCGACCGATCCCTATCAGCCCGCCGAGCGTCGCTATCGCGTGACGCGCGGAATCCTCGAGGTGCTCGCCCAGCACCCGGGGATGGACATCGTGATCATCACCAAGAGCCCGCTCATCACGCGCGACCTCGACGTGCTGCGGCGCATCGCGCGGCACTCGGAGCTGTCGGTGCATCTGTCGCTCATCACGCTCGACCGCGCGCTGGCCCGGCGCATCGAGCCGCGCGCCCCGACGCCCGAAGCGCGGCTCCGCGCACTCGTGAGGATCCGAGAATCGGGGATCGATGCCGGCATCAACTGCATGCCGGTGCTGCCCGGCATCACCGATGATCCGCGTGGACTGGAAGCGCTGGTGAAGCGGGCCGCCGACGCGGGGGCGACCTTCGTGAACGTGTCGTCGCTGCGCCTTCGGAAGACGGCGCAGCAGCGGTATTTCCCGTTCATCGAGCGGGAGTTCCCGCACCTGGCCGCGGAGTATCGCCGCGCGTACGCGACGACCTGGCATTTGAGCGACCGCTATCGCGAGTCGTTAGGGAAATTCTTCGACAAGCTGTGCCGGAAGTACGGGGTGGAGACGAGGATGGGGCGGAGCGAGGAGGATGAGGGAGAAGCGGAGCGGACGGTGGAAGGACTTCCGGCACAGCTGAGCCTTTGGGAGGCAACGAGGAATAAGGACTGAGGACCAAGGAATTCGATCAATGAAAAACCAGTCAATCGAATTCCTCGGTCCTTCGTCCTCGTTCCTCATTCGAAGACGGACCATGGGATGATGAAGGGAGGAGGTGGGGTATGATGACGCTCGAGCAGAAACTGGACATCCTGATGTCGTTGGCGACCGACGACCACGAGGGAACAGGGTCGCCGCGACCGGCGGAGACACTCCCGCCACGGCTGCGACACACCAGGGAAGTTGGCGCGCTTCGTCCGCTCAACATTCGGACGGTGCGCCCGGGCAACGGGATGCGCGTGCCGCTGCTGCGCATCCTCATGACCAACGCGTGCAGCTTCAACTGCCACTATTGCCCGATGCGCCGGGACCGCAAGCTCCCGCGCACGCTCCTCAAGCCGGAAGAGCTGGTAAAGATCTTCCTCGGCGCCCGCTATCGCGGATGGTGCGACGGGTTGTTCATCACCACCGGCATCCCCGGGCGTCCGGTGAAGGTGATGGACGATCTCATCACCGTGCTCGAGCTACTGCGCGAGCGGCATGGCTTCGCCGGCTACATCCACGTGAAGATGGTCCCCGGCGCCGAGGCGGCGCAGGTGGAGCGCCTCACGT
This sequence comes from Gemmatimonadaceae bacterium, assembly GCA_035650335.1. Lineage (GTDB taxonomy): Bacteria > Gemmatimonadota > Gemmatimonadetes > Gemmatimonadales > Gemmatimonadaceae > JAICNG01. Next base: position 1,652 of record DASRHU010000283.1, read on the forward strand.
CTCTCGCGAGCCGCGTGTCGCTCAACCTCGAGGCGCCGTGTGGCGCGAGCCTCGCGCGGATCGCGCCGGAGAAGAGCTTCGACACGACCGTCGCCGGTCTCGAGCAGGTGCGCTCGCTCGTGCAGCTCGAGCGTGCGGCACAACGTGACGGCAAGCCACGCGACGTCACTCATCCCGGCGGCACCGCGGGGATGACGATGCAGTTCGTCGTCGGGGCAACGCCCGACTCCGATCGCTCGATCCTCACGAAGGTCACCGACCTCTACGCCGGCGGCGGCATTCACCACGCGCACTTCAGCGCCTTTCGCCCCATTCGCGAGACGCCGATGGAGAACGTGCGGGCGACGCCGGCGCTGCGCGAGCATCGGCTCTATCAGGCCGACTGGCTCCTGAGGCGCTATGGCTTCGAGCGTGACGAGGTGGTGTACGACGACGGCGGCAATCTCCCGCTCTCGCTCGACCCCAAGGCCGCCTGGGCGCTGACGCACGTCGAGCGCTTTCCGGTGGAGGTCCGCACGGCGTCGTACGAGGAGCTCGTGCGCGTTCCGGGAATCGGCCCGGGGACGGCGCGTCGCATCGTGGCCGAGCGAGGCACGGCGGTGCTGCGCGGGCTCGCCGATCTGCGGGCGATGGGTGTGCTGACGTCGCGCGCGGCCGGGTTCATCACGTTAGGCGGGCGGCGGCTCCAGGATGTGCGGTGGAGCGAGCAGCTCGGGTTCTGGCAGCCGGAGGAGGAAGCGGGGGCGTATCAGCTCGTCTACGACGTGAGTCCGGGCACGTTCAGGTAGGGTTCCGGCCAGTCGCTTGACTGGTGATGGCCGATTTGGTAGCATTCGGCTCATATACTTCGGTCTTTCTTCGGTAACCCTCCGTGCCCACTTCCGTCGCCGCCCTGCGTGCCCTCGTCGAACAGCGTTTCCCCGATGCGCTGCCCATCACGCATCGGACGACGGCGGTCGCGACCGGGCTGGCCGCGCTCGACCACATCCTGCCGAGCGGCGGGCTCCCCCGCGGCCGGCTGTCGGCGTGGGTGTCGCAGGGGGGCGCGACGGCCATCCTGCGCGCCGCCTGTCTGGCGACGGTCACCGGCGGCGAGCGCGCCGCGTGGATCGATGGGCGCGGAGCCGTCGGCGGCGTCGTCTGGGATGACGGACCCATCCTGCTTCGCCCAAAGAGTCCTGCCCACGCGCTCCGCACCGCCGAGGAGCTGCTTCGGTCCGGCGGGTTCGGCCTGGTCGTGCTCAGCGGGCTCGAGCCGGCCCGGACCGAGACGGTGCGCCTAACGCGTGCCGTGCGCGAAGGGGGCGCGGCGCTGGTGACGCTCGCCAACGAGACGTCGATGGCGAGCCTGCGCCTCGCGTCACGCGTTCTCCCGAGCGGCTATCGCTGGCGCCTCGATCCATTCGGCGGACCGGCCGTCGCGCAGCAGGCCGTCATCCACGTGCGCGCGCAGGCGCCGGGGTGGAATGCGCAGACCAACCTCACGATTCCGATCGCTCATCATGAGCTTCGTCTGTCTCTGGACGCCGCGCTGGCGGACCGACGCGGCGTCCGCCGCTGAGCTGGCGCCGGCGCTCCTGGCCTGCGTGCCGCGCGTGACGACCGACGCGCGCGGCCGCATCTGGGCGGATGCGCGCGGGCTGGACGTCGGCATCGTCGTCGAAGCCATTGCTTCGGTGATGAGCGAGCGCGGCGAGACCGACGTGCGCATTGGCGCCGCGATGACGGCGATGGCGGCGGAGATCGCCGCCGAATACGGAAGGCGGAATGCGGAGGTTGTTTTTGTGGAGCCGGGGACTGACGCCGAGTTCGTGGCTCCGCATTCCGTCGAGGTTCTCGGTGCTTCGCCGCAGCTCCTTACTCTGCTCGAAGGAACGGGCATCGCCACCTGCGGCGATCTCGCGCGGCTCGATCAGGAGGCGGTCGAGGTCCGATTTGGCGTCGAAGGAGTGCGCCTCTGGCATTTGGCGCGGGCCGATGACCGGCGGCTGATCTTCACCGAGGTGCCGCGGGAGCTTCCGCACGCCTCGCTCGACTGGGCCGACTACACGCTCACCGATCCCGAGCGGCTCGTCTTCATCATCAATGCGCTGGCCGAGCGCGTCACGACGTCGCTCGAGGAGCGCGGGGAGAGCGCGCGTGAGATCGCGCTCGTCCTCTCGCTCGCCAACCGGGAGCAGAGCATTCACCGCGTGCGCTTCACGCGTCCCACGGCCAGCCGGAAGACGTGGATGCGCCAGCTTCGCGCGGTGCTCGACCGCGTCACGTTAGGCGACGCGATCACCGGTGTGCTGTTGCGCGTCGAAGCGATCGCCGCCAGGCGTAGTCCCCAGGGCGACCTGTTCGACCGCGGCTTCGCCAGCGCCGGCGCGACGGAGCAGGCGCTCGCGCAGCTCATCGATGATCAGGGCGAGATTCTCCTCACGCCCAGGCGTACGGAGCATCCACTCCTCGAGCGCCGCACGCGCTGGGTGGCCGAGAGTCCGGCGCTGCTCGTGGAGCGGAGTGGAAGCGCGGTGGGTGCGGGCCGGGCGCCTGCCCTTCCTCACCTCACCCTGCAGCTGCTTCCCCATCCGGAGCCGATCACGGTCCTGACGAGGGAGCAGCGTGATCACCAGATCCCGGTTCGCTATCGCGATGCGAGAGGATGGCACGAGCTGGGTGAGGTGTCAGGGCCGGACAGGACGTCGGGCGGGCATTGGGAAGAGATGTACGCTCGTGAGTACTTCAGGGGGGTCAGGGAGGATGGTGTGCTTGTTTGGGTGTATCGCGATGCTCTTCACGGGTCGTGGTTCATTCACGGGTGGTGGGACTGAGGAAACCAGGGGTCAGGAGTCAGGAGTCAGGAGTCAGGGGGGTGTAGGGAACGGCGAGGAGTTGGGGATTCGAGACGCTTGGCGAGGCGCGTCAGCATTCTTCCGAGCTCGTCACATAAACCCTGCACCACCTCCAGCGATTTGTCGTCGATGTATTTCAGCTCGCTCATGATCGCGAACAGTGTTTCCAGTTCGCGGAGGGATCCTAGTGCCATCCAGACGTGATGACGGTAATCGCCTCGCGAATTCCGCCCGTGTCCCTCGGCGATATTCGCGGGCACTGACACGGCCGCTCGGCGCATCTGCGACGTTAGGCCGAATCGTTCATCCATCGGCAACCGCTGCCCCACCTTGTAGGATTCCAGCACCAAACGCACGCCAAGTTGCCAGACATGCAAATCCCGATAGCTCCGAATTGCAGCCATGGCTGGTGGAATCGGGGGGGGGTTCAGGGAAGGGTTTCAGGGAGGGTTTCAGGGAGGGGTTCAGGGTAAGGTCTAGATGCCGACTCAGCCGCATCGATCCCTTCCACCTACAACCCGATCCCCCCTGACTCCTGATTCCTGACTCCTGACCCCTATGTACACGGAGCTCCGCACCCACACGGGCTTCTCCTTCGGCGATGGCGCCGTCACGCCGGAGCGGCTCGTTATGCATGCCCGGCAGCTCGGCTACGACAGCCTCGGCATCACCGATACCGCCGACCTCGGCGCGGTGCCGCGCTTCGTCACCGAGGCGAGGACGATCGCCAAGGATCCCGAGTGTCGGCTCGCGGCGCAGCATAACGACGACCCATGTCCCGTGTGCGAGCGGCCGATCAGGCCGATCGTCGGCGCGGAGCTCAACATCGATGGACATCCGGCCGCGTTGCTCGTGCGCGACGAGCGCGGATGTCGCAACCTGGCGGCGCTCATCACCTGCGCACGCGTGGGAACGTGGAGGGAATGGGACAAGGGCGCACAGGGGAAGCGGCGCGGACGTCCGCAGGTCACCTGGCAGCAGGTCGCCGACCGTAGCGAAGGGCTGCACGCGCTCACCGGCCCCGCGTCCGGTGAGATCATGTCGTGTCTCCGCGCCGGCGATGACGTCGGCGCCTCACGAGCGTCGCTCCGCCGGTGGCGCGAGGTCTTCGGCGATCGCATGGCGATGGAGGTCCAGCTCCACCACGCCAGCGCCGCCGAGTCCGCGCTGGCGGGCGCCGCGATCGCCATGGCCGAGCGGCACGGCGTCCCGTGGGTGGTGACGCACGACCCGCGCTATCTCGACGACACCGGCCGTCTCGTGCACGACATGCTCACCGCGCTCCGCCACGACATGGATCTCGCGACCGCCGCCGAGCGCGGCGTGCTGCACCCGAATGGCGAGTGGCGGCTGCTGTCACCGGCACAGATGGCACGCCGCTGGCGCGGACGCGAGGAAGGCTTGCGCGAGAGCCTCCGCATCGCCGAGGAGTGTGAATTCGATCTCCTCTGGATGCGGCCGCCGCTTCCCCGCTATCCCGTGCCCGAGCGGCACGACGATGACTCTTACCTCCGCCTGCAAACGTACGCGGGCGCACGAGAGCGGTGGGGAGAGACGCTCTCCGATGCGCAAGCCCATCAGATCGAGCACGAGCTCGCGCTCATCAGGAAGCTCGGCTTCGCCGGATTCTTCCTCGTGATGTGGGACGCGATGCACTTCGCTCGCGGACGCGGTATCCTCTCCCAGGGTCGTGGCAGCGCCGCCAACTCGGCCGTCGCCTACTGTCTCGGCATCACCGCGGTGGATCCCGTCAGGCACGGGCTGCTCTTCGAGCGCTTCCTCTCCGAGATCCGCGCCGAAGGTGGCGCCGAAGCGCCCGACATCGACGTGGACATCGAGCACGACCGGCGCGAGGAGGTGCTCGACTACGTCTATGAGCGATACGACCGGTCGCACGCGGCGATCGCCTGCATCGTCCAGACGTACCGCGCCCCCAACGCCGCGCAGGACGCCATGCGCGCGTTAGGCTATCCGCCGGAGATGATGTTCGCCGTCTCCAAGCGCGTGCACAATCACGAGCCGGCCGAGGGCGCGGAGTACGTGCGCGCGAGCGTGGCTCCGCGCGTGGGGCTCGACGTCACCGACACGCGTGGCCGCACGCTGCTCGCGGCCATGGCCGGCTTCGAGGGGTTGCCACGACTTCGCGCCACACACGTCGGCGGATTCGTGCTCTCTTCCGCCCCACTCGGCGACTATCTGCCGATCGAGCAGACGACGATGGGACGGACGATCGTGCAGCTCGACAAGGACGATCTCGATACGATCGGCGCACCGAAGTTCGACTTTCTCGGTCTGGGAGCGCTGTCGCAGGTGCGGCGCGCGTTCGACGTCATCGAGCGACGGACTGGGACGCGTCCGGAGATGTATCGTCTCCCGCCCGACGATCCGAAGTGCTACGACCTGATCTCGCGCGGCGAGACGATCGGGATGTTCCAGGTCGAGAGCCGCGCGCAGATCGCGTCGATTCTGCACACGCGCCCCGCGTACATGTACGACATCGTCGTGCAGATCGCGCTCATCCGGCCGGGGCCGATTCAGGCGCGCTTCGTTCATCCATACACGCAGCGGCGCCTCGGTCTCGAGCCGGTCGTGTACGCGCATCCGGCGCTCGAGCCGATCCTCAAGCGCACGCAGGGGATTCCGATCTTTCAGGAGCAGGCGATGGCGATCGCGATGGCGCTCGCCGGCTACAGCGGCTCCGAGGCGGACGAGCTGCGTCGCACGATGGGGAATCAGCGAAAGAAGGATCGATTGCTGCGCGCGCTCCAGCGGTTGGCCAAGCGCCTGGTCGAAAACCAGGTCGAGGAGCCGGTCGCCGCGCGCATCTGCGAGGATCTTCAGAGCTTCGCGAACTATGGCTTCCCCGAGTCGCACGCGTGGAGCTTCGCGCTCATCGCCTACGCGACCGCCTGGCTCAAGGCGCACTATCCGGCGGAGTTTTATGCGGGGTTGTTGAACTCGTGGCCGATGGGATTCTATCCGGTGTCGACGCTGATTCACGACGCTCGTCGCCACGGGCTGGAGGTACGGCCGGCGTGTCTGCGCGATGGCGACTGGGAGTGCACGGTGGAGGAAACCGATCATCCCGATCATCCGGCGATGCGCATTGGGTGGCGACACATCCGCGGCGTGGGAACGAAGACGCTCGAGCTGCTGCGAGCGAGCCGGGCGATCGGCCCATGGAGGTCGATCGAGGATGTCGTCAGGCGCACGAGCCTGACGCGGGCCGACGTGCTGGCGCTCGCGCGTGCCGGAGCCTTTGGTGGCTGGGAGCCCGATCGCCGGCGCGCCGCGTGGGAAGCACTGCGCGCGGTGGGCGACGTCCTCCCGCTCGCGCCCGCTCGCGTGACGCCTCACGAGCCGCCGCCCATGGACGCGATGCAGCTCGTCTTTCTCGATTATTCGACGACCGGCTCCAGCATCCATGGACATCCCATGCAGGCAGCGCGCGAGAAGCTTCGCCGCTGGGGAGCGCTCGACAGTCGCGACCTGGCGAAGGCGAGGAGCGGCGACCGCATCATCGTCGGCGGGCTGGTGACGGTGCGGCAGCGTCCCGCGACGGCCAATGGGACGATCTTCCTGCTGCTCGAGGACGAGCACGGCTTCATCAACGTGATCGTGCCGCACCAGATCGTCGAGAAGAACATCGAGGTCATCAAGAACGCGACGTTCATCCTCGTCCTGGGCCGCTTCGAGCGGGATGGGCAGGTGATGAACGTGGTCGGCCAGAAGTTTGCGACGCTCGAGATGGCCGAGATACTTCATCGATCGCATGACTTTCATTGAGCTGAAATGAGGAACGAGGAATGAGGACCGACGAATTCATTTTGGGAGGTTTCTCATCCAACCGAATTCCTCAGTCCTTTTTCATCGTTCCTCGTTGAGACCACCATGACGACTGCCACCGTCCGCTCCCTCCTATGGACTCGTCGCGATACGCTCTCGCTCGAGTACTTCCAGCTGCACGAGACTCCGAGCGACGTTCGACTCTCGGGGACCGTGATCACCTCGCATGAAGGGGAGCCGCTGCGGATCGAGTACATCATCCACTGCGACGAGTTCTGGGTGACGCGAACGGCTCACATCAACCTCACGCGCGGGGCCGCATCGACGGAGATGTCGTTGGTGGCGGACGATCAGCGACGGTGGTGGCGTGACGGGAAAGAGGTCGCCGAGGTCGCCGGTTGCCTCGACGTCGACATTAGCCTCAGCCCGTCGACGAATACGCTTCCAATCCGGCGTCTGGCGCTCGAGCAGGGTGGGGCGCGAGATGTCGCCGCCGCCTGGGTGAAGTTCCCGGAGCTCACCGTCGAGCGACTGTCGCAGCGTTATGTGAGAACCGGGGAGCGGTCGTACCGGTACTCGAGTAATGGAGGCGCGTTCACGGCGGACATCGAGGTCGATGAGCTGGGGCTCGTGGTGCGGTATCCGCCGCTTTGGGAGCGAGTGGGCTCGTCGTTGTAGCTTCAACGATTATCGCGCAACGGGGCCCTAACGGCGGTAGCACGGAGCACACGGAGAACTGCCACGGAGCACACGGAGAACTGCAACTTCAAGGGCTTTGTGAAAACCCGCCGTTGCCGTTCTCCGTGTGCTCCGTGGCAGTTCTCCGTGTGCTCCGTGTAACTCTCCGAGTGCTCCGTGGCTGTTCTCTGTGTGCTCAGTGCTACCGCCGTTCAGGGCGCGCCACTCGTCTTCACAGTGTTACCAGCACCGTCGACCCTCCACCCTCCAACGAGAATCCGGTCCCCGAACGGCGAATCGTCGTCGTTTGCCGCGTTCGCGGCCACGGAGACCAACACCGCCCCCATGTCCCCGGTCGGTGCCCGCCACTCCACGACCCACCGCATCGAATCGGCCGGCGCAGCCAGAGCGTGCGACGCGTATTGCACACCGCTCGCCGTGTCGGTGGTGACGTCCACGCGCGTATCGACCGCGCAGAGGGTCCCGGCCTGCGTGCCGGCATTCGGTCCGTCCGCCACCCGCACGGCGAGCTGAAAGCCCGCGATCCTCGCGGCGCTGTCGCGGATTCCCACCTCGAGGCGATAGACCGAGCCGGGCGCGTACCGCTCCGGGACGCCGCCTAACGTCACGACGTTCGGCGTCTCGGGCGGGCCATCGAAGTGACACTCCCGGCACGTCGGCTCCCCGAAGCCGCCGGTATGCGCCAGCGGCGGGCGCGCATCGTACATCGCGCCCGCCGCCACCACCGATGCCGACAGCGCGATCGCGGTCGCGACCGCGATGCCGCTCGTCACGAACCCAGGCGCGCCCGGCCGATCGTGCCGGCGTCGGTGCCGAACCAGATCGACTTCGTCGGCGCGTGATAGATCATATGCCGCACCGTGTTCCTGGAGGCCCCGTTGCTCGAGATCGGCGTCGTGCTCACCACCTTCTTCGTCTTCGCGTCGAACCCGACGAGCTGGTTGGGGACCACGCCCGTCTCCACGTACCAGATACGATCGTTATCGTCGACGGCCATCGCGTACGGCCGCGAGCCGCCGCCCGACGGATTGGCCCACTCCTCGACTTTCCCCGTCGCCGGATCCAACCGGCCGAGGAAGCCGCGAGCGTAGTCCACGTACCAGATGGCCCCGTCGGACGTGCGGCCGATGCGGCGGCCGCGCGCACCCACATCCGGCAGCTCGAACTCCTTGAGGGTCATCGTCGCATCGACAGTCCCGATCTTGTTCGTGCCGAACTCATTGAACCAGGGCTGTCCCTGCGGATCGACGATGATCCCGTATGGAAGCGGGCGCGCACCGGGCACCTTCAACACCTGCACCTTGCTGTCGGCCACCGTGAGCTTGCCGACGTAGCCGCCGCCTTGAACGGTGAACCAGATGTCGCCCTTGGGATCGAAGACGAGGGTGTGGGGATCGCGGGCGCCCGCGTCGGGCATCGCGATCTTCGTGATCGCTTTGGTCTTCGGGTCGAGCCGTCCGATGTGCGCGGCACGATTACCCGCATACCAGACCATGCCGCTCTTGTCCACGATCAGGTTGTGCGGCCCGGCGCCCTTCTCGAGGTCGTACCTGGTGAACTCGCCCGACTTCGGATCGAGCATCGCGACGTAGTCGGCCGTTTGTCCAACGAACCACACGCGTCCTTGCGTATCCACATACGGGTCGCGTGGCCGTGAATTCGCCCACGGTACCGTCCACTCCTCGATCTCGACCTTCTGTGCGAGACTCGGGACCGGGAGCGTCACAGTGAGTAGCGGGGCAGCCAGCAGCAGAGCGAGAGCGCGCATGACGTTCCTCCAATGAAGCCTGGGGTCCAGAGATGATCTACGCACGAGCAGCCCCGTGCGCTGGGCGCGCGAAAGCCCCCACCAGTTTCTTACAATACACCCGGGGGGACCGGGTGCGGCACCTCGGTCCTCCGCGTAAGATTGCGAAAGCATCCTCTGGGGAGACAACGCACGATGCTCGTGACTGTGCGAACGCTGTTCGTCGCCGCGGGACTGGCAACGCTGGCCCCGGTGTCCCGCGCGCAGACCATGTCCTTCGAGGAGTACGACCCACCCTCCTCGCTCGTCGTGCCAGCAACGCGCGTCACGCGCGCGCAGTACCCGTTCGTCGACGTACACAGCCACCAGTCGGCGTCAGCCGACTACGCGCGCCTCGCCCGCGAGATGGATGCGCTCAACATGGGCGTCATGGTGAACCTCAGCGGCCGCTCGGGTGAAACGCTGGCGAACGCCGTCCGCCGCGCACAGCAAGCGGCCCCGGGCCGCTTCGTTTTCTTCGCCAATCTCGACTTCTCCGGTATCGATGACCCACAGTGGGGCGCGAACGCCGCGGCGCAGCTCGAGCGCGACGTCAGAGCCGGGGCGCGCGGGCTCAAGATCTTCAAGAACCTCGGCCTCGATCTCAAGGACGGGTCCGGCAAGCGCGTGCCCGTCGACGACCCGCGCCTCGACCCCGTCTGGCGCAAGGCGGGAGAGCTGAGGATTCCGGTCCTCATCCACACGGCCGAGCCGCGCCAGTTTTTCCAGCCGCACGACAAGAACAACGAGCGCTGGCTCGAGCTCAAGGAGTTCCCACAGCGCGCACGTCCGCCCGGCGAGTATCCGCCGTGGGCAACGATCATCGCCGAACAGCACCGCGTCTTCCGCAAGCATCCGCGGACGACGTTCATCAACGCCCACCTCGGCTGGCTTGGCGGCGACCTGGCGCACCTCGGTGCGCTGATGGACTCGCTGCCCAACATGCACACGGAGATTGGCGCGGTCCTGGCAGAGCTCGGCCGGCAACCCCGGTTCGCGCGCCAGTTTCTCATCAAGTACCAGGACCGGGTCCTCTTCGGCAAGGACAGCTATCAGCCGGCCGAGTACCACACGTACTTCCGCGTCCTCGAGACCGCGGATGAATACTTCGATTACTACCGGCGTCGTCACGCCTTCTGGAAGATGTACGGCATCGATCTGCCGGACGAAGTCCTGAAAAAGATCTACTACAAGAACGCGTTGCGGATCATTCCCGGTCTCGACGCGTCGAAGTTCCCGCGGTAAGGCGGTCACGTCGCGCGCATGGATTCCTTCGTCGAGCTGCTGTTCAAGTATCGTCCGGTCGTGTTCGAGCGCGGAGACTTCGTGCTCGCTGCGCCGGCGCCCGTGGTGATCGCGGTCGCCGTCATCGCGATCGGAATCGCGCTCGGCTGGGCCTATCAGCGCGCTCGCGGCAAGAGTACGCCTCGTGATCGCGTCGTGCTGACCGCGATACGCGCCGCCATTCTCGTGCTCGCCGGGTTCGCGCTCCTGCGCCCGACGTTGATGCTCTCGACCGCCGTTCCGCAGAAGAACGCCGTCGCGATCCTGATCGATGACTCGCGCAGCATGCGCATCACGGACGCGGGCGGCCAGTCCCGCGCCGACGTCGCTCAGCATCTCCTCGGCACCCGCGACAGCGTGCTCGCTCGCGCGCTCGCCGAACGGTTCCAGTTGCGCTACTTCCGCTTCTCGTCAGGCGCCGAGCCGGTGCCCGACGGTCGCGCGATGACGTTCGCTGGGGGACGCACGCACCTGGGGTCCGCGCTCGACCGGGCGCGACAGGACCTTTCGACCGTTCCGCTCTCGGGGCTCGTCGTCATCACGGATGGTGCCGACAACTCCGCGACGGCGCTCGCGGAGCCGCTGCTCGCGCTCAAGGCGCGCGGTGTTCCCGTCTACACGATTGGGGTCGGTGAGCCTCGCTTCGAGAAGGACATCGAGATCACGCGCGTCGAGGTCCCGCACAGCGCGCTGCGCGGCACGGCGCTCGTCGCGAACGTGCTCGTGGCGCAGCGCGGGTTTGCCGGGAAGAAGGTGAAGCTGCTCGCCGAAGACGGGGGACGCATCGTCGCGTCGCAGGACGTGACACTTCGGGGAGACGGCGAAGAATCGCCGGTGCGGATGCGCGTCGTCACCTCGGAGACGGGACCGCGCCAGCTTCGCTTTCGGATCGCGCGCGAAGATGGAGAGCTGATCGCTGAGAACAATGCGCGCGATGCGCTGGTGACGGTGACGAATCGCGCGGAGAAGGTGCTCTACGTCGAGGGTGAGCCGCGGTTCGAGCTCAAGTTCATGCGCCGCGCGGTGCGCGATGACCAGAACATCCGCCTCGTCGCGCTTCAGCGAACGGCCGAGAACAAGTTCCTCAGGCTCGGTGTCGAGGACAGCCTGGAGCTGGTCGCGGGATTCCCGAAGACCCGTGAGGAGCTGTTCACCTATCGCGCGGTCATCCTCGGCAGCGTCGAGGCGAGCTTCTTCACGCTCGAGCAGATGCGCATGCTCGCCGATTTCGTCGGGGAGCGCGGCGGCGGGCTGCTCCTGCTCGGCGGGCGCCGCGCGTTCGCCGAGGGCGGCTATGCGGAGACGCCGCTCGCCGATGTGATGCCGGTGGAAGTGACGGGACGCGACGAGGGCGGCGACGAGTATTTCGCCGAGCTTCAGATCGCGCCCACCCCCGCGGGGGCAATGCATCCGGCCATGCAGCTTGGCGCGAGCGAGCAGGCATCGCTCGAGCGGTGGAAGTCCATGCCGGCGCTGACGACGGTGAATCGCGTTGGGCGCGCCAAGCCCGGCGCGACGGCACTACTCGTTGGGCAGGCGATCTCGGGCGGCGGCGGCGAGCGGCAGGTCGTGCTCGCGCACCAGCGATATGGACGCGGCAAGGCGATTGCCTTCCCCGTTCAGGATTCGTGGGTGTGGCAGATGCATTCGACGGTCGCCGTGGACGATCTCTCGCACGAGACGTTCTGGCGACAGATGCTGCGGTGGCTCGTGAGCGATGTGCCGGAGCGCGTGACGATGACGGCGCCGGATCACGTCGCGCCCGGCGAGGCGGTTCCGGTGCGCGCGCAGGTGAGCAACGAGAGCTTCCTCGCCGTGAACGGCGCCGCCGTGAGCGCGAGTATACTCGGGCCGAGTGGCGTGCCGGTGGAGGTTCCGCTCGAGTGGATGGTGGACAAGGACGGCGAGTATCGCGGCACCTTCGCCGCGAGCGAACCGGGTCTGTACCGCGTGCGGGTGAGCGCTCGTGTCGGCGACAGTGTGATCGTCGGCAGTGAGGATTACGTCATCGCGCAGGACATCCAGCAGGAGATGTTCGGAGCTGCGCAGCGGCCGGCG
>DASRHU010000284.1:0-5277 GCA_035650335.1 Gemmatimonadaceae bacterium
CTCGCCACCAACCCCCCGACTTCGTGAAGCCTCTTTTCGCCGAAGAGCACTCGCGTTGGAGACGCGAACTCGAAATTCACCGCGGCGTCTCCCACCCATCCGGCTCCGGAAAGAGCGCGCGGTATTTCACACTCCGGCGCGGCTCGGCCATCATCGACTCCGCCGCATCGCGCCACGCGGCGTAGTGCGCGGTCTCCTTGTGGCGTGCCGGGTCGTCCGGACTACGGTAGACCTCGACCAGGACGAAGCGCGTCGGGTCATCCTCCTGCTGGATGACGTCGAACCGCACGACACCCGGCTCGCGCACGCTATTACGGGCGTTCTCGCGAGTGGCCGTGATGAACCGATCCACCGCTTCCGACTTTACGTGAACGAAAACGTGTACGATGAGCATGCGCACCTTACCGGATGGTCGAGCCCTCCCGAACGTACGCGCGACGACACCGAGTACAAGGGAAACGCGCCAATTGCGAGCGAAGACTACTTCCTCAGGTAGGCGTCAGTCTTCGCGAGCCAGTCCTCGCGAGGCGGAACGAACACATCCATGTCGAGGGTATCCTCCAGCGCGTGGGCCTCGTGAGGCACGTTGCCCGGCAAATGGAGCACTTCTCCCGCCCGCACGATGATCTCCTGGACGTCGTCGTCCCCGACCAGGAAGCGTAACGCACCCTCCAGGATGTAGGTGAATTGCTCATTCATGTGGGAGTGCTTCGCGACGACGCAGCCCTTCTTCAGGTACACGTGCGCGAGCATCATTTGGTCGCCGGTGATCAAGCGACGCGACAGCTTTTCGTGAAGCTCTTCGCGAGGGAGTTGATCCCAGCGATACCAGGTGGCCGATTGCTTGGGGTTCACAGCATTCTCCACGGATCAGGCGACAGGGGTTGACGTCCACTCGATTAGCATGGGGCGTAGCGAGTGCGCCCACCAGTTCCTTGATGCACATTGCTACTTCACCGGACGAGCATGTCATGAGACGATTGATCGATGTGAGCCACACCGTCGAGCACGGGATGATCACCTACAAGGGGCTTCCCGCTCCGATGATCTGCGACTGGATGAGCCGCGACGCGTCACGCGCGAAGTACGCGCCGGGAACCGAGTTCCAGATCGGCAAGATCGAGATGGTCGCGAACACCGGCACGTACGTCGACAGCCCCTTTCATCGCTACGAGAACGGAAAGGACCTTGCCGAGCTGCCGCTGGAATCGGTCGCGGATCTGGAGTGTCTCGTGGTGCGCGTTCCGGCTGGGACGACGTCGATCGATGATGTCCCGCTGCCGACCGCCAAGGTGAGGGGACGCGCTGTTCTCTTTCACACGAATTGGGATCGTCACTTTCGCACCGAGGCCTACTTCGAGGGCCACCCGCACCTGACCGAGCGCGCGGCCGAGTGGCTGGTGAGGGCGGGTGTCGCGCTCGCGGGGATCGACTCGTTCAACATCGACAGCATCTCCACCGGTGAGCGGCCGGTGCACACGATTCTGCTCGGCAGTGAGATCCCGATCTGCGAGCACATGCGAGGATTGGCAGCGGTGCCGGACGACGGCGGGCGATTCTCCGCGGTACCGGTGAAGGTCAAAGGCATGGGGACCTTCCCCGTGCGGGCCTATGTCTCCGTGCGAGACTAGCGCCGCTGGGTCTGGTGAGGCGGCTCTTGACGTGGCGAGGCTCGAGCCCCATGTTGGGGCATGAACAGACCGGTCGGTCTAGTAGCTCCGCCCACGATGCACGAGACGAAGCAGCGGCTGATCGCGGCCGGGCTGCAACTCATGCTCGAGCACGGCTACAACGGCCTTGGAATCCAGCAGATCCTGAGCGAGACCGGCGTGCCCAAGGGGTCGTTCTATCACCACTTCGAGAGCAAGGAAGACTTCGCGCTGCAGGTCGTCGACGCCTACGTGGCCGACGTGCACGCGCTTCTGGAGACGACGCTCGCCAACGGGCGCCGCCCTCCCCTCGAGCGCGTGCGGAGCTTCTTCGACAATGTCCGCGAGCTTTACGAGGCGCAGGGCTACCTGGGCTGCCTCCTCGGCGCGCTCGGACAGGAGCTCGCCGGTACGAGCGAGGTCTTCCGGCGCAAGATCGATGGTTGCGTCGCGACCATCGCTCAGCGCCTGGCCGTCTGCCTCGATGAGGCGCGGGCGCGCGGCGACCTCCCTGGCACGACCAACACGGTTCAGATGGCGGAAGTGCTCGTGGACGCCTGGGAGGGCGCCGCGCTCCGGACGCGACTGGCTCGTACCGGGCAGCCGCTAGAGGCGGTGCTCGACTTCTGCTTTGGCGCAGCAACAGCGCGCTGATTTTTTTTGCACTGCGACTAGACCGATTGGTCTAGTCGGCCCCTAACTCCGACGCGGAGATTCGAATGCGAGCCAGACTGCTCTCTACCACCATGCTCCTGGCCGGCTTGTCCGGCGGCATCGCCGTTACGGCCGCTGGACAGGCCGCAGCGAAGGCGACGCCTGTCCATGACGTTTCGCTGAGCGATGCGGCGCTCATCGCGAACGCGCTGAGTGCGGCGCCGGCCTCGGTGGCCGCGGGCGCCACCGTGATGGGGCACGACGGACGCGTGCTCCGGAAGGGCACGAGTGACTGGGTGTGCATGCCCGACATACCCAGCTTGAACAACGACAGCCCGATGTGCCTCGACGCGCCGTGGCGTGCTGTCATCGACGCGTGGGTCAACAAGCGGGGCCTAACGGTGACGCAGGTCGGCTTCGGCTACATGCTCCAGGACGATTTGCCGGTCAGCAATACCGACCCGTTCGCGACCACCCCGACGCCCACGAACCAGTGGCTTCAGAATAGTGGTCCGCACGTCATGGTGGTCCTTCCCGACCAGCGGCTGCTCGAAGGTGTGTCGACCGACCCGACGAACGGCGGTCCCTACGTGATGTGGAAGGGTACCCCGTACGCGCACATCATGGTGCCGGCGCCGCGCGCGCCGAAGAAGCAGTAGCGCGCCTGCAACGCATTTGGGCTCATCCAGCCGCCGTGTTGCCGCGCGACGGCCGGTGCCCAAACGTGCGGCTGCGCGGCGTCGATTTGGCGGTTCATCCTTCGGGCAAGAAGGCCCGCACCGCCTCGATGGTATCCGCCTCACTCGCACTCTTGTCCGGGCGATACCCCTTCACCCGCGCAAACCTCAGGGCAACGCCGCCTGGGTACTGCGTGCTTCGCTGCACTTCGTTGAAGGCGATCTCGACCACCAGCTCGGGTCGCACGTATACCACATGACCCTCGCGATGGGTTTCGCGCGCGAGGAGCTCCTTCGTCTGCCACGCGAGCAGCTCGTCCGTCATCCCCTTGAACGTCTTGCCGAGCATGACGAATGCGCCCGTCGCTGGATCGCGCGCGCCGAGGTGGAGGTTGCTGAGCCATCCGTGCCGCCGCCCCGATCCCCACTCGACGGCGAGCACCACCAGATCGAGCGTCTTCGCCGTCTTCACCTTGATCCACGCCGAGCCGCGCCGGCCAGCCGCGTAAGGCGCCGCGAGCGACTTCACCATCACGCCTTCGTGTCCCCGCTCCAGCGTGTCGGCCTGAAACCGCGTCGCGTCCTCGACCGACGCTCCGACGAGCCGAGGCACTCGATAGGCAGCCGGGACGATTGCCTCCAGTAGCTCCAACCGCGAGGAGAGTGGCCGATCGAGCACCTCCTCGCCGTCGTGCAGCAAGACGTCGAAGAAGAATGGCGTCAGCGGCAGCTGCCCGCGTAACGTCTCGACGTTGAGCTTCCGGCCGAAACGCTGCATGGTGTCCTGAAACGACAGTGGCCTTCCACTCCCCGCGATCGCGATCACCTCGCCGTCCAGAATCAGCTCCCGTGCCGCGAACCCTCGCACCGCCTCCACCACCTCGGGCACCCGGCTCGTCACATCATTCAGGTTGCGCGTGTACACCGCCACGCGATCGCGCGCGCGATGCACCTGGATGCGCGCACCGTCCAGCTTCCACTCGAGCGTCGCGTCGCCGCTCACACCTAACGCCTCGGCCACGTCGTTCGCTGAATCAGCGAGCATTGGCTGCACGGGACGAAAGAGCTCGATGCGATAGCCCGCGAGCGCGGTCAACGCCGCCTCGCCGCCGCTGCACACCGCCTGCGCGACCGCGCCGAGGTCGCCCGCGAGCATGACCGCCCGCCGGAGACGAGCCGCAGGGACGTCCGCGGCCTTCGCTACCGCCTCCAGCATCACACCCTCGAGCGCACCCTGCCGCACCTCACCGATCAGGAGCGCGGAGAGGAATCGTTGCTCATCGGACGTGGCGCGCGTGAAGAGCTCTCGGAGCAGGCGCTGCCGTTCCGCGGTCGAGCCCTTCCCCTTCGCGGCCTGGAGCGCGTCGAACACCCGATCGACGTCGAGGAGCTCGAGCGACGGCGTCATCGCGGGTTCGCTGGCGCTCGCGTCGGCTACCGTCGCCCATCCGACGCCAATCTTCCCCTGCCGCGGCCAGCCGATGAAGAAGCCGACCGCGATCGCAACCTCCTCGGCCGTCAGCTCCTTGAGGAACGCGGCGAGCCTCGAGGTCTTCTCCAGCCGACCCGACGCCGCCGCGACGACGTTGGACGTGTGAACGAGAGCAGCGAGCTTCACTGAGGGATCGAGCTAAACGCGCGGCGTAGGCAGGACGAGCCGTCGAAACAGATCATTCACGTCAGACACGGGGAGCCGATCCTCGCTCTCGACCCACCAGTTGAGCACGAGAACGAACGTCGAGGCCACGTACTCCGCCAGCAGACCCAGCGGCACGTCGCGTTCTTTCATCAAATGCCGACGATCGGCCTGCTTCAACCGGGTGGCGATGAGTGCGACGAGCACACGCTCGAGATGCTCGTGTACGATCGCCTGCCCGTTCGGCTTCACTCGCGAAGCGGGGACGTTCAACTGACGCTCGATGTGCTCGAAGACGGGTCGGCTGAACCACAGAATCGTCTCGTGAGGATCGGACCGGGCAGCCGCCGTCGCGGGCGCGCTCGCGCGAAGGATCTCCGCAATCCCGCTGTGCAGCAGCTCATCCTTGTCCCGGAAGTGCGCGTAGAACGTCGATCGCCCGACATTCGCGCGGGCGAGAATCTCTTTCACCACGATCCGATCGTACGGCTTCTCGTGAATCAGCGACGCGAGCGCCCCGCGAAGAAGCCCTCGCGTCCGCTCCACCCGCCGGTCTTTCGTCCTCTGGTTTGGCACGGATCCGCTCCCGAACACCGATGGCAGGTTTGTTCAGAATCGCACAGTCGCGACGCGCCGTCCTTCACCTCGGGCGCGCCGGGGC
>DASRHU010000285.1:0-29943 GCA_035650335.1 Gemmatimonadaceae bacterium
CGGGCTCACTGGCTGTGTGCGCCTCCCCCGAGCTTTTCGCAGCTTACCGCGGCCTTCCTCGCCTCCGTGTACCCAGGCATCCCCCACATGCCTTCGTTCGCTTGACTACCTCTCATCGAGATCTCCAAGCAAAGCACGCGCATCGAATGTGCAATCAAATCATCAAGTCATCGAACGCCGCTCTCTCGCGAGAAACGCCGCTCGAGCTCGATGAGAATTCACATCCCAACGATCTACTCGATCATCACTTGTCAAACAGCGACCGCGCCCAACGTGCCGCGCGGGCAAGACGTGAATTTTAGCCGATCGACGCGTGTGAGTCAACGCGATGAACCCCGGCGCGCGACCTGTCACGACGTCAAAAGGGCGCGAAGAATACACAGGTGAAATCCCCGCTTCAAGTGGTCGCGAAGAAACCGCTCCCGCACGCGCCGCCAACCGCGCTCGTCTCTCCAAAAGGCGCGCGTCGATGGGCCAGTGGTCATCCGTGGATCTACCGCAGCGACGTCGTTCGACGCCCCGAGGCGGAGACCGGTGTCGTCAGAGTCGAGAGCGGTTCCGGCGCGCCGCTTGGATGGGCGCTCTGGAGTCCGCGCTCGGAGATATCACTTCGGCTTCTCGACCGCTCACCCAATGCCGTCATCGACGCGGCCTGGTGGCGTGCGCGCCTCCATCAGGCCATCGAGCGACGGGCCTCGCTGAAGGGTGTCGCGACCGCCTACCGTCTCGTGCACGGCGAAGCGGACGGCTGCCCATCGCTCATCTGTGATCGATACGACCGGTGGCTCGTGGTGCAGTTCCTCAGCGCCGGGCTCGAGCACTTTCGCGATGAGATCGTGCAGGCATTGATGGAGCTGACACATCCCGACGGCATCCTCGCGCGCAACGACGTCCCGGTGCGCACCCGGGAAGGACTCCCTCGGGAGACGAGCGTGCTGTCGGGAGAGATCCCACGCGAGGTCGAGGTCGTGGAACACGGCGTTCGCTATCTCGCCGCACCGTGGGACGGCCAGAAGACCGGAGCCTTTCTCGACCAGCGGGAGAACCGTCTGCTCGTCGGCGCGATCGCGCGCGGACGCGCGCTCGATTGCTTCAGCTACCACGGCTCCTTCGCCCTGCACCTCGCGCGACACGCCTCATCGGTCATCGCGCTCGACGCGTCGGCGGCGGCGCTCGCCCGCGCGCGTCAGAACGCGGCGCTCAACGAGATCGGCAGCATCGAGTTTGTCGAAGCCGACGCGATCGAGTGGCTGCGCACGGCAGGGCGACGACGCGAGCGCTTCGATACGATCGTGCTCGATCCTCCCGCCTTCGCCAAAACGCGGGACGCGCTGCCGTCCGCGCTCCGCGGATACAAGGAGATCAACCTGCGCGCCATGCGGTTGCTCGCACCGGGCGGGCTCCTCTTCACCGCCAGCTGCAGCTATCACCTCACGAAGCCACTGTTCCTCGAAGTCCTCGTGGCGGCGGCGGCCGACAGCGGGCGACGCATCGCGCTCCGCGAGTTGCGCGGCCAACCGCTCGACCATCCGGAGGTGCTCACGATTCCGGAGAGCGGCTACATCAAGGGCGCGCTTCTGGAAGCACTGGATTGACCTGACATCCGGGACACCAATACGTCGATCGGGCGCTCTGCACGATCCTCGCGATCGCAGTTCCGCAACGCGTGCATCGCTTGCCTTCGCGATCGTACACGTTCAGCCGCGCAGATCCGCTCGAGGTATAGCGTCCCGAGCCGTCGCGGCCGCGTGAAAGCACACGGTTGACCGCGCGCACCAGCCGCTGGAGGTCTCGCGCCCGAAGTCGCGACGCGGGGACGCGCGGATCGATCGCCGCCAGCCAAAGCGCTTCGGCCGCATAGATGTTCCCGATGCCCGCGACGACGCGCTGATCGAGCAGCGCAGGCTTGATCGGAATGGTCCGACGAGCGAGCGCACGCGCCAGGTGCGCGGCATCGAACTCCGGACTCACGGCATCGGGACCGAGCTGTGTCGACGGCGTCGATCCTGGGGCGAGGAGCTCGACGGTCGACAGCGCACGTGGATCGGCGAGCACCACGCTCGCACCGCTCTCGAGATCGAGCACGAAGCGCGCGAATCGCGGCAGCGCTTCGCCGCGCTGACTCATCGCCCAGTCCCCCGTCATCCGAAAGTGCACGTGCAGCGTCGAGCCGTCGTCGAGAACGGCGAGCTGATGCTTTCCGCGTCGCTCGACGCGCACCACCGAGCGTCCCGCGAGGCGTCGCAACGCAGCCCTGGTGAGATGTCTGCCGACGAACGGATGCAGCACTCGCGCGCGCGTGATCCGCGCCCCCGCCGCCACGCGCTCGAATGCGCGAGCCGCATGCTCGACTTCCGGAAGCTCAGGCACGCGGGCAAGCTATGCGCGGTGGCGAGCGTGCTCAAGCTCGCGATTGACAGCGCGCCCTCGCGTCGGCGAGAATGAGCGCGTGTCCATTCCTGCCCGGTCCGCAGCCACTCCGCCGCTCGTGCGAGCGCTTCGCGCCCCAGCGGTTCGGCGGACCCTGGTCACCATCCTCTTTCTCAATCTCTTCGTCGTCGCGATCAAGGTCGCCGTCGGAATCCGCACGAACTCACTGTCCGTGCTCGGCGCGGCCCTGGAGTCGTCGCTCGACCTGATCAACAACATCGTCGGAATCGCGCTCGTGCGGCTCGCCGCGATCGAGCCCGATGAGGATCATCCCTACGGTCACGGAAAATTCGAGACCGTGGGAGCGCTCGGCATTGTCGTCTTCCTGTCGATCACCTGCTTCGAGCTCCTTCGCGAGGGCGTGCTGAGCGTGATGCAAGGACGCGAGCCGCGTCCGCCGACCGTGCTCGAGGTGGGAGCCATCGCCGCCACGATGGTGATCAACCTGTTCGTGGTGTGGTACGAGCGGCGCCGCGCCGCGCAGCTCGGCAGCGCGTTCCTCCTCGCGGATGCCGCACACACGCAGAGTGACATCTACGTCACGTTGGCGGCGGTCGGGTCGCTCATCCTCACGCGCGCCGGCTGGGGATTCGTGGATCCGATCCTCGCGATCATCGTCGCGCTCATCATCGCCTGGCACGGCTACGAGATCGTTAGGTCCACGGTGCCCGTGCTCGTCGATGCCCGCGCCGTCGATGCCGCCGAGATCCGGCGTCTCGTGTCGTCGATCCCGCGAGTCGTCGATGTGCGATCGGTGCGCTCTCGCGCGAGCGCGTCGGGCGCCGTCCTGGCGGAGGTGACGATTGTCGTCGACGGTGCAATCAGCGTCACCGACGCCCACTCGGTGATGGATGCGGTGGAGGAGCGCATCGCCGCGGAGTTGGGCGCGTCGGAGGTGCACGTGCATGTCGAACCCAAGTGAAATGCGGCCTGGATTAGTGCTCAAATGCGGCTAAATAGCGATGCCCTCGACACTTGCGCGCTTTGCCGGACCCTCTAGGTTAGGAGCGTCGCCTCACCAGTTTCCGACTCAATGGCCCACCGCCTCCAATCGCTGCAACACGAATACTCGCTCTTCGTGGAGCAGGAGATCGAGCATTACAAGGAGTCGGTGTCCCGGGGCGTCCTCCTCGGCATAGGCGACGAAGCCGTTCAGACGCTCGCGAATCATCAGCAGCTCGCGCTCACCGAGCTCATCCTCTGCGATGAGGTCGATCGCATCATCAAGGCGAGGCTCCGCCTGCCCACCTATCAGACATGGCGACGGCGCCGGTTACGCGCACTCAAGGATTACTCGCGACCGGAGCGCTGGGGGCTCAGTCCCACCGAGCCGCTCGTTAGGGAGGTACCAACGACGTCCGATGGCCATGTCCTCGTCGCGGGCGCCGCCGCCGAAGGACCGGCGATCTATCTCGCCGCGAAAGGGTGCGCCGTTACCGCGGTCGAATCACAAGAGGAGGTCGTCGAGCGAGTCATCAGCTGCGCGGTGGAGGTTGGCCTCACCGGTCGGGTGCGCGGCTTCGTCTCCGACCTCGGCGTATGGCGCCCCGACATCCCATTGAATGCGGTCGTCTGCACGCCGGCGGCGTTCGGCGGGCTGTCCGACTCCGAACGGGCGCACGTGATCACGCTCCTTCAGAACGCCACGGCCGACGGCGGCGTTCACCTCGTTCAAACGCTCGTGGCCGGCCGCCGCGCCCTCTCGGTGGAAGAGCTTCGCCAGCGATACCGGGGGTGGGAAGTCGAGCTGCACGACGACGAGCGCGCCACCTTTCTCGCGCGGAAAGCGGTGGCGTGACGTCGTAGAACGACACGAAATCGCGAAATCTGGACGTGTCGGAGTGCAACAGCGGCCCGGTCGCTGGTGTGATTGCGTTTTGTGAAGTTCCAATCTGACAATGAGTTAGCCGCAGGGAACGAAACGGCACGTGGGGTGCTTGAAGGGTACGCGCCCTTGGGCATCAGGGCGCGCCCCGACCGTTCCGGGGCGCTCATTACATAGAGGTGTCAGATGGCCGAGACGAAGCGCAAGCGCGCTGCGCGCAGGATCGAAGAGCCGCTGGGGATCGTCATTTCGCGCGGCTCGCGCGAGGAGACGCCACCGACCTTCAGCGTCTACGTATGGGGACCGGCGCCAGATCCGGAACCATCCACCGAGACGAAAGCGGCCTGAGCATTGCCCACCAGGCGCGCCGGGAGCATTCAGCTTCCGGCGCGCTGTCATTTCAGGGTACGACGCTTGCCCATCACGCAGGCGTGCAAGCGACCCCCGACGACTGGGAGGGGCAACGTCGAGCCCTGCTCTCCCAGCGGATCTCCGAGCTCGGGCTGTCCATCCGTGGAACACCCGTCGAGCCGCTCGTCGAGCAGCTGTACCGCGAGCTGGACGCGCGGGGCCTGGCGTTTCACCCCCCGGTCTACCTGAGCGATCAGTGGGGATGTCCCGACGGCACTCCCATCATCGGCGTGCCGTTCTATCTCGCCGACCCCCGCCTAACGAAGCTCGAAGAGGAGATGGCCGTCGACGTCGAGACGGAGACGGACACGATGCGCTATCTCCGGCATGAGGCCGGACACGCCTTCAACTACGCCTACCGTCTCTTCGAGCGCGCCGACTGGCACGCGCTCTTCGGTCCGTACTCCCGCCCGTACCGGGACCGGTATCATGCCGATCCGTTCTCGCGAAACTTCGTGCGGCACATCCTCGGCTGGTACGCCCAGAAGCACCCGGACGAAGACTTCGCGGAAACGTTCGCGGTGTGGTTGACGCCCGAACGCGACTGGCGCGCCGAGTACGCCGGCTGGCCGGCGATGGCGAAGCTCGAGTACGTGGACCTGGTGATGCGGGAGGTCGGCGCGACCGTTCCAGTCGTGCCCGCGCCGACGGAGGATGACCTCCCCGTCGAAGCCATGCACTACACGGTCGAGGAGCATTATCAGACGGCGGAGGAGAGGCTGCCGATCGAGGACGAGCATCACTTCGATGGTGACCTCCGCACGATCTTCGCGCCGGAAGCCGTTGCGCCGCACGGCGAGCGCGCCGCCGACTTCCTGCGACGTCATCGCCGCGAGATCGTGAAGCGGATCGCGTACTGGACGGGCGAGAGTGCCACGACGCTCCGCAGCTTCATCGATTTCCTGGTGGGTCGCGCCGATGTGCTCGACCTGCGGGTCGCGGGGCTCGAGGCCGCAACGTTGATCGAGCTGACCTCGTTCGGCACCGCGGTGATGATGAATCACCGGTACGCGCACGCCTTCAGGCGACGGAAACGGAGCGCGGGGTGAAGATCGTCCTCCTCTACACGCGCGAAGCCGCGGAGGCGCCCGCGGACCCCGTGCTCGGGCAACTCTCGGACGCGCTCAACCGGCTCGGGCATACCGTCGAGCCGATCGAGGTGGACAAGCGCGTGGAGCCGCTGGTCACCGCGCTTGGCCGTGCCCAACCAGATCTCGTCGTCAACATCGCCGAGTCGTTCGCCGGCAAAAGCGCCCTGGAGTCGAACGTCGCGGCGCTGCTCAATCTCATGGGGCTGCGCTACACGGGCTCGAGCCCGTCGGGGCTGATGCTCGCCGGCGACAAGATTCTCGCGAAGAAGATGTTGGCCTTCCACGGCATTCGGACGCCGCGCTTCGCCACGGTCTATCGGGGAGCGCTCGACTGGGCGGAGAACCTGCATTTCCCGGTGATCGTGAAGCCGCCTCAGGAGGACGCGTCGGTGGGCCTGACGAGCGCGTCGGTGGTGCACGAGCTGAAGGAGCTGCTCGAGCAGATGCACGCGATGCAGAGCGAGTTCTCGCAGCCGGTGCTGGTCGAGGAGTTCGTTGACGGCCGCGAGTTCTACGTGGGCGTACTGGGGAACGTGAACGCCACGGCGCTGCCGGTGATCGAGATGGACTTCTCGAAGTTCCCGGCCGATCGGCCGCGCATGGCGAGCTGGGATGCGAAGTGGGGAGACGACACCGGCGGCGGCGCCGAGTTCGAGGGGACGACCTCGATCTTTCCCGAGCAGCTGCCCGAGGACCTGGTCGAGCGCCTCAACGCGGCCGCCGTCGACGCGTTTCACGCGCTCCGCCTGCGGGACTACGGGCGCATCGACCTGCGGGTGAACGATGCCGGGGAAGCATTCGTCATCGAGGTCAACCCGAACTGTTATCTGGAGCGCGAAAGCGAGTTCGCGAGAGCCGCCGCACGCAGCGGGCTGGATTACGATGCGCTCGTCGAGCGGATCATCGAGCTGGCGCTGGCTCGTTATGCGCGGTAGGTGAGGCGGGATGAGAAAGGGCCGGCGACGTCGCCGGCCCTTCGTCCTTCGATGTGATGCTAGCGACGCGAGCGCTTCCTGCGCGTCGCCTTACGAGCCGCCTTCTTCCGCGTGGACTTGCGCGTGGACTTCCGACCACCCTTTCTCGCGCCTTTTTTCCTCGCAGGCATGGTTCTTCTCCGTGAAGGAGTGTGGGAGCCGCCGATCCCCCGGTGGATCGGCGAGTGAGGCGGCGGTCGACTCGGCAGGGGTGCCGCGGCCGACTCGCGCGCCCACGCTATACGGCCTCGGAGAGGCTCGTGAAGGTGAAGTCCCGCACCTTGATCGGCGGCATGACGACCGCGCCGCCCGCCTCGGTTCCCGCAAGGCGCATCGGACGGCCCAGCGCCTCGATGTTGTTGAGCATGAACAGGGGCGATTCGTTGAAGCGCAGATTCCGAATCGCCTTCGCGATCTTCCCGTTCTCGATGAGGAACGTGCCGTCGCGAGTCAGTCCCGTGTAGAGGATGGTTCGCGGATCGACTTCCCGCAGATACCACAGCCGGGTGACGAGAATACCCCGCGGCGTCGAGCGGATCATGTCGTCGATCGTGGCGGTGCCGCCAAGCATCTTGAGCGAGCTGGGCGAGCCCGTGGGCTGCTTGCTGTTTTTCTGCGCCCAGAAGCGCGAGTAATAGAGTTGCTTGAGGACGCCGTTCTCGATCCAGACCTGACGTCCGAGCGGCAGACCGTCGCCGTCGTATGGTTGCGCGAGCAGATCCGGGTCCATCGGATCGGAAAGCAGCGTGATCCGCGAATCGACGATCTTCTCACCGATCTTGTTCCCGCCGCCCTGCTTCACGAACGGGCTGCGTCCTTCGTCGGCGGAGCGCGCGTCACCATAAAACGCGATCAGCTGTACGAGGTCACCGACGGCCTGCGGCTCGAGGATGACGGTGTATCGTCCTGGCTCGACGGCAACCGGATTGCGCGACAATCGCGCCTTGTCGATCGCGCGCTTGCTCACCTCGCCGAAGTTGATCTTCGGCCAGTCGTTGTCCTCCGCGCCGGCCCATCCTGATCCCGTGCCGTCCGCGGTGCGCACCGTCAGGGTGTAGTTGGCCGACGTGGAGCGATGGTACGCAAACTGGCCGGCCTTGTTGGCGACGGCGTTGGATTGGGCACTGGTCACGATGTATCCGGCGGCCGCGAGGTCTCTCGCGGTCCGCGCCGGCCCCAGCGCCGTCAGCGCCGCGCGAGCGCGTTCCTCGGCGGTGAGATTCGCGGTGGAATCGAACCAGGCCGGTACCGTTGCGTACTGTTGCGGGCCGAGGGGTGGCATCGATTCCGGATCATCGGGTGCGAGTCGGGCGAGGACCTCGGACTGTTCGACCGTGCGACGCAGCGACGCGTCGGAGAAATCATTCGTCGTCACGGCGGCGTGCTTGGGTCCGAACGCACTCTCGATGACGACGTTGGCGTTCACGACGCCGCCTGAGGTGGACATCTGGTTCGCGGCAAAGCGAACGTTGCCCTGATAGCTGCTGTCGATGGTGACCCGAACCGACTCCGCCTTCGAGAAGCCGACGGCGCGGGCGACGATGGCCTCGGCTTCCTCACGCGTGATGACATTGCCGTTCGCGGCGAGGGACCGGCGGATGTGACGCGGAGTGATCAATCGCTTGGGGACGCTCATGCCTTCCTCCCCGTGTTGATCACGTTGATTTGACGGAAGCGCGCCGGCGGGCACCCGTGGCTCACGGCGTTGCTCTGCGGCGGCTGGCCCTTGCCATCGAAGAAGCTGGCACCGAGCTCGTAGCTCCGCTGTCCCCCAATCATGTCCATGGCGTTCCAGAAGTCCGGCGTGCGCATTTGGTAGGCAACGTCCTTCAGCATGCCCACGATCTTGCCACCGCGGATCTCGTGGAAGACCTGTCCA
Source organism: Gemmatimonadaceae bacterium (assembly GCA_035650335.1). Taxonomy (GTDB): domain Bacteria; phylum Gemmatimonadota; class Gemmatimonadetes; order Gemmatimonadales; family Gemmatimonadaceae; genus JAICNG01. Next base: position 8,611 of record DASRHU010000285.1, read on the forward strand.
CCAAACTGCGCGTTGTAGCGCTGCTGATCGATCGAGAAGGAGCCATCGCCGACGATGGCGATGCCGCGATCGGTATCGGCGATGATCTCATCCCAGCCGATGTCGCGCTCGCCGGGGAGGAGTGAAACGTTCGGCATGCGCTGGAACTGGACGCTCGCCCAGGAATCGCCGTTCGAGCATCCGTGCGACCGCGGCCGTATGCCCTGCTGGTCGTACCACCACTTGAGCCAGTTGGCCTGCTCTCGTGTCGTCTGGTAGTCGTTGAAGACGCCGTTCTTGATGATGAGGAAGTCTTCCGGCTTCACCCCTTCATCATCGTAGCCGATCGTCGCGCACGCGCCCGGCTGCGAACGGTCGCCGCGCACGTTCATGAACTCGGGCCCGTACTTGAGCTTGCCGAGCATCTTCTCGGGCGGCGCGATGAACGACGTGCCGGCGTAGTTGGCCTCGTATCCGAGTGCGCGATCGAGCTCCGTGGGGTGACCGATCGATTCGTGAATGGTGAGCCAGAGGTGCGACGGATGGAGGATGAGATCGTACTTCCCCACTTCCACCGGCTTCGCCTTGATCTTCTGCGCCGCTTCCTCGCCCCACTTCGCCGCATTGCCCACGAGGTCCTGGGCGAGCACGTACTCGTACCCACGCCCCGCCGGCTGCACCACGCTCGAGCGATTCTGGAAATCCGAGAAGTCGGGCGCCACGGCGGTGATCTGCATCGGGACCCAGCTCCGAATCACCGTCTGATCGATCGTCGATCCTTCGGTGCTGGCGAAGCTGCGATCCTCCTTCACGAAGTACATGATGCTGAACACGTACTTCACGGTCGGCACCTTGAGCGCCTCCGCGTTGGCGCGCAGGAGGAGATCGACCTTCTGCTCGATAGGCACCGTCCACGGATCGATCTCGTACGTGCTCTTCCAGGTGACGTCGCGGTGCACCTCCGTCGGCGCGAGCTCCACGGGGCGATCACGGGCGATTCTGCTGGCCTTCGCGATCGCGACCGCTTCCCGAGCCGCCCCCGCCACACCGTCGGCGGTGAGGGTGCGAGTGGCTCCAAAGCCCCAGGTCCCATCGACGAGCGCGCGCACGCCGCAGCCGATGGAATCGGTGTCGACGACGTTGATGATCTGCTGCTCGCGCGTGACGATGAAGTTGTTGCGATAGCGGCCGATGCGAACGTCGGCATACCCGGCGCCCGCATCACGAGCCGCATCGAGCGCTCGCATCATCAGCTCGCGCGTGGGGATCTGAATGTCTGCCGGCGGAGTGGCCGGCGGCGTTTTCGCCGGAGCCGGGGCCGGGATAGTGGCTGGCGCTCCGCTCGAGCAGGCGCCGGTCCAGAGCGCCGCCGCGGCGAGCGAGCCGTGCTTGAGGAAATCCCTGCGGTCAGTCATTACACCGCGTCACTGAGACTGGTAAAGGTGAAGTCGCGCACCTTGATCGGTGGGACGCTGATCGCCAGGCCCGGGCTGCCACTCTCCGACGCGCTGACGCGCACAGGCGCGCCCATCGCCTCGAGATTGTTGAGCATGAAGACCGGCGACTCGTTGAATCGCAGATTCTTGATCGCCTTCGTGATTCTCCCGTTCTCGATCAGGAACGTGCCGTCACGAGTCAGACCGGTGTAGAGGATCGTTCGCGGGTCCACGGGGCGGATGTACCAGAACCGCGTCACGAGAATGCCGCGCGGCGTGGACGCAATCATCTCCTCCATCGAGGCCGACCCGCCATTCATGCGGAGCGATCCCACGAACGGCACCGGCGGGCGCCCGCTCTTTTGTGCCCAGAACCGATCGTAGGAGAGGTTCTTCACCACGCCGTTCTCGATCCAGATGGTCCGCGACGTGGGAAGCCCCTCACCGGTGAACGTGTTCGCGGGTACTTCCGGATCGAGCGGATCGGAGACGATCGTGACGCGCTCATCCACGATCTTCATGCCGATCTTGTTTCCGCCCCCGGGCTTGGAGAAGAAGGAGCGGCCCTCGTCGGCGTTGCGCGCGTTGAGCGCGAACCCGAGAAGCTGCGCGAGATTCGCGACCGCCGTCGGCTCGAGGACGACGGTATACCGTCCTGGCTCGATCGCGACGGCATTCGCGGACAGGCGCGCCTTCTGGATCGCGCGCTCGCCGATCGACGCTGGATTCAGACGCGAAAAGTCGTGATGCGACTCCCCCGCCCATCCAGATCCGCTACCATCGGGCGTGCGGACCGTCGTCGTCAGTGCCGTGCCCGTGCCGCGAGCATACGCGAACAGTCCCTTCGAGTTCGCGACCGCGAACGATCCGGCCGTCGTTTCGAGGTAGCCCGTTCCGTGCAAGTCAGCGGCGCGCGTCGCCTCGGTGATGGCACGCACCGCTCTCGCGCGCCCATCGGGCTCGAGCGCCGCGGTCGCGTCACTCCATCCCTGCGACTCGGCGTATTGCTGCGGCGGGAGCTCCCCCATTTCCTCCGGATCTTCGGGGGCGAGCTTCGCCAGCCGCTCGGATGTCTCGACAGCGTAGCGGAGGCCGTCGTCGTCGAGCTTGTTCGTCGTCACGCTCGCGCTGCGACGCCCATACAGGCTTCGCACGGTGATCGTCGTGTTGAAGTTGTCGCCGGCGGTCGAGATCTGGTTGACGGCGAAGCGCGTGTTCCCGCGCGTGCCACTCTGGATGGAGACGCGCGTCGCCTCGGCCGTGGCCATCGAGAGCGCACGACGCGCGAGCGCTTCGGCCTCCGCGCGCGACAGATAGCGCGCCGGCGCGAGCAGCGAAACGAGCGTGCTCATGCGCGCCTGCCGGTGTTGATGACGTTGACGTTGCGGAAGCGGGCCGGGACACAGCCGTGGCTGACGGCGTTGGATTGGCTGGGCTGGCCCTTTCCATCGTTGAAGGCGCCGCCGAGCATGTAGCTGTCGCGCCCGCCGATCATGTCCATCGAATTCCAGAATTCCGGTGTCCGCAGCTGATAGGCAACATCCTTGAGCATGCCCGCGATCTTGCCACCGCGGATCTCGTAGAAGACCTGTCCACCAAACTGCGCGTTGTAGCGCTGCTGATCGATCGAAAAGGAGCCATCGCCGACGATGGCGATGCCGCGGTCGGTGGCGGCGATCAGATCGTCCCACGAGAGATTCTGCTCGCCGGGGAGCAGCGACACGTTCGGCATACGCTGGAACTGAACATCCGCCCACGATTGCGCATACGAGCAACCGTGCGAGCGTGGCTCACGCCCCTGGCGCGAATACCACCAGTCGAGCCAGGGCGCCTGCTCGCGCGTGGTCTGATAGTCGTTGAAGATGCCGTTCCTGATGATGAGAAACTCGTCGGGGCGGACACCTTCGTCGTCCCACCCACACGCGGAGAGCGAGCCGGGCTGCGAGCGGTCGCCCTGGATGTTCATGAACTCGGGGCCATACTTGAGCGTGCCGAGCATTTTGTCGGGGGGCGCGACGAAGGACGTCCCCGCGTAGTTCGCCTCGTACCCCATCGCGCGATCGAGCTCGGTCGGGTGCGCGATCGACTCGTGAATCGTGAGCCAGAGATGGGACGGGTGCAGCACGAGATCGTAGCGGCCGACCTCCACTGGCTTCGCCGACAGCTTGCGCACCGCCTCGTCCGCCCATTTCGGCGCATTCTCGACGAGCTTGGCATCGAGCACGTGCTCGTAGCCTTTCCCCATCGGTTGCACGTCGTTCGACTGGCGAGTCTGGAAGTCGCTGTTGTCGGACGCGACGGCCGTGATGTTGAGCGAGGGCTGCGCGCGGTAGATCGTCTGCACGACGTACGTGCCATCGGTCGTCGCGAGCGTCTTCTCTTCTCGCAGGAAAAACATCTGCGAGTTGACGAAGCGCGCGCCGGCGACGCCGAGCGCGGCCGCATTGGCGGCGAGCAGCAGCTCGACCTTCTCCTCGATTGGCACGTCGAACGGGTCGATGCGCGCCGGGCCGCGCCACGTGCCGTCGGGTGTGGGCGTGACCGGCGCGAGGGTGACGGGGCGAACGAGCGTCGTGCGGTTCGCGCGCGCCTGGGCAACCGCCTGGCGCGCGATGCGCGACACTTCATCGCGAGTGAGCTCACGACTCGCGGCAAAACCCCACGCGCCGTCGACGAGCACGCGCACGCCGAAGCCAAAGGTCTCGTTGTCGACGAGATTCTGGACCCGGCGTTCACGCGTCGAGATCGCCTGATTGCGATTGCGGCTGATGCGCACGTCGGCGTAGCTCGCCCCCGCGGATTTCGCGGCGTCGAGCGCGAGCATGGCCAGATCCTTGAATGTCGGGTCACCGCCGGTGGCGGCGGGCGTTGCAGCAGGTGCGGGGGAAGGAGTGGGAGCCGGCGCGCACCCGGCGATTCCCAACGCGGCACTCGCGGCGGCCGCTTGCGTTATGAATTCGCGTCTCGTTTGCGGCACTCAGCACCCTCGCGCTCACGCATTCGGGAATCCGTTGTCGGACGCAGCAGGCATCCATGCTGGTGACGACGCGCATCGCGTGCGCAAACTTCGTCTTCGGCGCGAATATAGAAATGGCATCAGACACACGCAATAGCGCGCGAACGATTTCTTACACGATCGAAACCACGAATGCGGATGCGTCGTCACGCATGATCGATACACGCGGATCGCACGTGGTCGTGATCGGCGGAGGGTTCAGCGGTGTCGCGGCGGCGACATCGCTGCGCGCCGGCGGATTCGAGGTGACCATTCTCGAGCGCCATGCGATGCTCGGCGGACGCGCGCGCAGCGAGACCCGCGATGGGGTGGTGATCGACACGGGCGCACAGCTCATTGCATCCACCTTCACTCATGCGACACGAATGCTCGCACAGGCTCGACTCGAGCCGACCATTGCCCGCGACGTCTTCGTCCGCGATGGAGCGCGTCTTCCCCTTCAGTTCGGATCGATCGCCTCGATGATGCGATTCGCGGGACTCGGCGCGACCGACAAGCTGCGCCTCGGTACGAAGCTGCTGCCGCTGCTCGCGCGCCATCGGGGCGCCCTGCGAGCCGACGCACCCGGCGGGCTCGAAGACCTCGACAATCTCTCGGCGCGAGAATTCGTGGAGAAGACGGTGAGCACTCGTGCGGCGGACGTCCTCGTTGAGCCACCGCTCAATACCTTCTACGGCGCGCGTGGCCGTGAAACCAGTCTCGCCTTCTTCCTCACCCTCGGGCGCTACGGAAGCGACGCGAAGCTGCTCGCGAGCCGGGCGGGATGGTCCGCGGCGCTGGCTGCAGCCGCGTCCGACGTTCGAGTCGAGTACGAGGTCGTCGTCGAGCATCTGCAGCTGACGTCGGACGCTGTCATTGCCCGCGACGCCGCGGGGCGTACGTGGCGCGCGGATGCGGCCGTGATAGCGACGGGACCTCGGTCGGCGGGCGAGCTGCTTGGCACCACAGGCGGGGACGCCGCGGAGCTGCGCCAATGGCTCACCTCGATCACCACGCGACCGACGTGGACCGTGATGGTGGCGCTCAACCGCGCGGTGAACGGTGAGGCGTTCGGCGTACTCGCCGATCCAACGGAGGCCGGCATGGTGAGCGCGTGCGCCCTACCCGCCTTGCGCTGGCCCGAGCATGCGCCATCGAAAGGGGTCGTGCTCGCGTGGCCCACGCCGCACGCGGTGGAACAGCTTCGCGATCGGTCGCCGACCGAGCTCGTGAGCTCCATGATGCCGGAGATCGAGCGTCTGGTGCCGGAAGTCCGAGGCGCGATCGAGCGCGCGCGTGTATTTCGCTTCGCGGAGGGAACGCCGCTCGTGGCCCCGGGCTTCATCGCGCATCGCGCAGAGGGACGTCGGCTGGCCGACGCGTTGCCTGCCCCGATCGCCCTGGCGGGAGACTACCTCACGATGCCGATTCTCGAGGGAGCCGTCATCAGCGGCGAACGGGCGGCCGAGCGAATCGTTAGGTACCTCGGCCGCTCGTGAGGCGGGTTGTTATCGCCGCGGAGGCCGCGCACCGCTGTCGGCGGCGGCGGGCGGCGGTGTTGCGGGCATGGTGTCGGGAGCCGGTTGAGGCGGAGCCGCCGGCACGCGCCGTACCGGCACCTCGAACGTCGCGACGACGGTGTCGCCGTCGCTCACGCTGACGTGGTGCTGGAAGGGCATGAACATGTCCCCCGCGCCACGAACGGTGACGACGTGGTTGCCCTCGCTCACCCGAATGATCTGCGGAGCAGACCCGTGCGATTGCCCATCGATAATGATCGGCGCCGTTCCGCCGGCGACCGTAACGCGAATCCATCCACCGCGGGCACCGGGGACGCGGAATGTTCCCCCGTCTGTCCCGGATCCAGGCGTCTCGCCGGCCACGAGCGGGGCGCGCTCGAACTCCAGCGGAGTGGTGAGCGCGGTATCCCTGACGGCGGTGGCATCGAGTGCGGCGAGCGAATCCGCAGTCAGCGATTCGGGCGCAGCGGTGCTCGCGACCGGTGGCTGGGCGGCGGCGCCAGGCGCAGTAATGCGCTCCGCTTCCTGGCGCAGGAGCGCGGTGGCGTGCACCAGTCCGCCCCAAAACTCGAGCGCCTGGGCACGAACCGGCGGCACGCCGTACACGATTCCGGCGAGGGCGGCCACGACAACCGTCGTTTTCCAGGGGAAGCGGCGACGCGCCGGTTTCGGTACATAACGAGGCCCGCGCGCCGTGTTGGGCGAGGGAGCAGCCGGACGGCTTCCCGCCAGCGCCTCGACGAATCCGGTGACGGTGGAAAACCGCTCGGACGACAGCTTCGCCAGCGCGCGACGCAACGCCTCATCCGTGCTCGCGGGCAGTGCCGGACGAATCGACGTGATGTCCGGCATCTCCGCGGAGAGATGCAGCGTCAGCAGGTCTTCCACGCGCGCCGTCTCGAACGGCCGGACGCCGGACAACATCTCGTAGGCGACGACCGCGAGCGCGTACTGGTCGGCTCGCCCATCGAGCTCCTCTCCGCGCCACTGTTCCGGCGACATGTACGCGGGCGAGCCGATAATGCCCGTCCCGGTCATGTTGCCGGACGTGTTGCCGAGCGCCTTCGCGATGCCGAAGTCGGCGACCATCGCGTGGCCCGACTCCCCGAGCAGGATGTTGGCGGGCTTGATGTCGCGGTGCACCACGCCCTGCCGGTGCGCGTGATCGAGTGCCGCCGCGACGTCGCGCAGGACTCGGATACAGTACTCGAACTCGAGCGGCTTCTTCCCGGCGAGAATGGTCTCGAGCGTCCCACCGCGCACCAGCCGCATCGTGTAATAGGCCACCGACTCGCGATGACCGACGGCGAAGATCGGAACGATGTTCGGATGATCGAGCTTCGCGGCCAGCTTCGCCTCACGCTCGAACCGCGCGTACGCCTCGGGAGCAAACACGGGGTCGAGCGCGAGCACCTTGAGAGCGACCTCGCGATCGAGCGCGCGCTCGCGCGCACGGAAGACGATCCCCATGCCGCCGCGGCCGAGCAGCTCCATCAGCTCGAAGGAGTCACCGATCGACTCCTGGAGGCGTGTCCGCAGCTTCTCGGTCTGATCGCCGCTGAACGTCGTCGTGTCCGGCGACGGGCCGGACAACGGAGTACCGCACTTCGCGCAGACAGTGAGCGAAGCGGAGAGCGACGCCCCGCATCGCGGGCACGTCACCGACAGCGTTACACGCGACGTGACGGCGCTCGCAGGGCGAGCGGGAGTATCGGACACTGAGAGCCTGTTGGCGTGCGGTCGTCAGGATGACTGTGGCGACCGTACAAGAGTCACGTTCGGCGCGTGAGGTTGAACGAGCGTGAGCGCGCCCTATATATAAGGAAGGTCGATCGCCCGAACTTATCCCGAATCTGCATGCCGACTCTCATCATCGACGGCACCGATGTCACCGTTCGTGACGGCGCGACGATCCTCGACGCGGCGCGGCATCTCGGCATCGACATACCGACGTTATGCTGGTACCCGAAGCTCCCCACGGTCGGGAATTGCCGCATCTGCCTCGTCTCGGTCGAGGGCAGTCCGAAGCTGCTTCCGGCGTGCGCCACGCTGGCCGCCGAGGGCATGAAGGTGACGACGGAGTCGCATGCCGCGGTCGAGAACCGGCGGGGCGTGCTGGGGATGCTGCTCGAACGGTACCCCGCGGATCGCATCGAGGAGCACGGCGCGCGAAATGAGTTCGAGCAGATGGTGACGCGCTACGGTGTGGCGACGCCAAACCGGTCGGGCCTGCCGCTTCGCGCCGGCGACGAGCGCGAAGGCGATCCCATGATTCAACACGACATGTCCACGTGCATCCTGTGCACGCGCTGCGTGCGGGCATGCGCGGACATTCAGGTCGTGGGCGTCCTCGACGTGGCGTATCGCGGCGATCACGCGGAGATCATCGTCGGGGCCGACGGCAACCCCGAGCACGCCGGATGCACCTGGTGTGGAGAGTGCGTTCGCGTCTGTCCCACGGGCGCGATTCACGACGTGCTTCCGTTGGCGAAATTCGCGCGTGGCGCCATGGAAATGCCCGCGCGCTCGGTCCGCAGCGTGTGTCCGTACTGTGGCGTCGGATGTCAGATCGACCTCGAGGTGCGCGGGACGGACGTGGTGCGCGTCACCAGCCCGTGGATCGAGGAAGACACGCCCAACATGGGCTCCACCTGCGTGAAAGGGCGCTTCGGCACCGACTTCATCCTGCATCGCGATCGCCTGACGACGCCGCTGATACGAAAGGGGTGGGTCAAGCGCGACGGCCGGTGGCACTTCGAGCCCAACGCGTCGCACGTTCAGCGGTGGGGACGACGCGGCGGTCCGTGGCGCCAGATCGAGGAAGAGGGGCAGACACACAAGAGCCGGCCCAAATTCAATCCGTTGCGCCGCCTCCCCACGGTCGACGGGCCGCTCGGCGACCCTCGTGACCGCGTCGCGACTCCCGCCGACTGGTACGAGCCCTTCCGCGAGGGCACGTGGGACGAAGCGATGGAGATCGTGGCACAGGAGCTCACGCGTCTTCGGGACTCGCGTGGTCCCGATTCGCTCGCCGTGTTCTGCTCCGCCAAATGCTCGAACGAGGAAAACTACGTTCTCCAGCGCATCTTCCGCGCGGGGATCGGCACCAACAACGTGGATCACTGCACGCGGCTCTGTCACGCATCCTCGGTGAGCGCGATGCAGCGCGCGATGAACACGAGCGCCGCGTCGGGCTCGATGCGCGAAGTCGAGCACGAGTCGGACGTGATCTTCCTGCTCGGCGCGAACACGACCGAATCGCACCCCGTCTTTGGCGCGGCGATCAAGCGCGCGCAGCGTCGCGGCGCGAAGCTGATTGTCGCGGATCCACGCCGGATCGAGCTTGCGCAGCGCGCGGACATGCATCTCCAGATGCTCCCCGGCACCGATGTCGCGCTGCTCAACGCGATGCTGCACCACATCATCGAGCTCGATCTCCACGACACGACGTTCATTCGCGAGCGCACGCACGGGTTCGACGACGTGGCACGCGCGGTCGAGCCGTACTCACCGGAGCGCGCGTCGGCGATCTGCGGAGTGCCGGCGCATCTCATCCGTCGAGCGGCCGAGCTGTATGCGCGTGGGCCACGATCTTCGACGCTGTGGGCGATGGGTCTCACGCAGCATCGCACGGGAACGGACATCGTGACGTCGCTGCTCAATCTCATCCTCGCGACCGGCATGATCGGCCGCTGGGGTGCGGCGATGCTCCCGATCCGCGGGCAGAACAACGTGCAGGGAGCGAGCGACGTGGGCGCGATCCCGATGGTGTACACGGACTACCAACCCGTGTCCGATCCCGGGATCCGGCGTCGCTTCGCACAGGCATGGGGCGTTCCCGAGGAGACGCTCTCGCTCGTTCCCGGCCTCAAGGTCACGCAGGTCGTCACCGACGGAAGCCCGGTTCGCGGGATGTACATCATGGGCGAGAATCCCATCATCTCGGACCCGGACGTCGCGCATGCCGAGGATTGGTTTCACGGGCTCGAGTTTCTCGCGGTGCACGATCTCTTCCTGACCGAGACCGCCCGCTACGCAGACGTCGTGCTCCCGGGGGCGTCCTTCGCCGAGAAGGACGGCACGTACGTGAACACGGAGCGACGCGTGCAGCTCGCTCGTCAGGCGGTCCAGCCTCCGGGCACCGCGCGACGCGACCTCGACATCCTGCTCGACCTGTCCAACCGAATCGGGCTTGCGACGCCGTTCACGACGGCGGCCGAGGTGATGGACGAGATCGCGACGGTCACGCCATCGTGGCGCGGCATCACCCACGCTCGCCTCGATGAGTCCGGCGGACTCCAGTATCCGGTCGCCGATCGCACGCATCCGGGAACGGCGTTTCTTTTCGGCGACCGCTTCCCCACCGCCGATGGCAAGGCGACGCTCGTGCCCGTGGAATTCCTGCCGCCCGCCGAGCTACCGGATGAGGAGTTCCCCTTCTGGATGAATACGGGCCGTCAGCTCTATCACTGGCACACCGGCACGATGACGCGTCGCTCGCAGGGGCTCGATTCGCGCGAGCCCGTGCCGACGGTCGAGCTCTCGCCGGCTGATGCGGCCGAGCTGGGCGTGCGGGACGGGGACGCGGTTCGCATCAGCTCGCGGCGAAACACGATCGAGATCGCGGTGCGCCTGTCACCACGTGTCGCGCGTCATCAGGTCTTCGTCCCGATGCACTATCGTGAGGCGGCGGCGAACCTGCTGACGAACCCGGCGCTCGATCCCTACGCGCACATCCCCGAGTTCAAGGTGTGTGCGGTGCGCATCGAGCCGGTGATCCCGCGCGGGCAGCGGACCTTTCGCGCGGAGCGCATCGAGCCGCTCGTTCCCGCCGACTGATGGATCTCGGGCTCGCGGACAAGGTCGCGCTGGTGACCGGTGCGTCCAGCGGTCTCGGACTCGCCATCGCCGAGGCGCTCGCACGCGAAGGGGCGTCGGTCGCGATGGTGGCGCGACGCAAGGATGTGCTCGAGCGTGCCGCCGGCTCCATCACCACGTCGTCGAGGCGGCGCGCCCTCCCGATCGTGGGTGATGTCTCGAGGCCTGACGACATCGAGCGCATCGTGCGGGAAACCGAGTCGACGCTCGGGGCCATCGACATTCTGGTGGCGAACGCGGGCGGGCCGCCGTCGACGACGTTCGAGACGACGACGGACGATCAGTACCGCCTCGCGATCGAGCTGAATCTGCTCGCTTCGATCCGTCTCGCGCACGCGTGCGTTCCGGGGATGCGCGCGCGTCGCTGGGGGCGCGTCGTGTTTCTCTCCTCGATGGCCGCGAAGCAGCCGCTCCCCGGGCTGCTCCTGTCGAACACGGCACGCGCGGGATTGCTCGGCTTCGCGAAGACGCTGGCGTTCGAGGTCGCGCGCGACGGTGTTCTGGTGAACACGGTGCTGCCCGGACACTTCGATACGGCCCGAGCGCTCGAGCTGGCAGAGACGCGTGCATCACGCGAAGGGAAGACCGTGGACGCCGTGATGGCGGATCGGGCACGTGCGATTCCAGTGGGCCGCACGGGGCGACCGGAGGAGTTCGCGGCGGTGGTCGCCTTCCTCGTGTCCGAGCGGGCGAGCTTTGTGACCGGGGCGGCGATCCAGGTCGATGGGGGGCAGATCGCGTCGCTCGTCTGACAGAGGAATGCGGAATACGGAATGCGGAGAGTTGTGATTGGACGGGCGCCGAGTGGCTGGTCGACGCCCTTCTTCCATACACAACTCTCCGCATTCCGTACTCCGCACACATCTCCGGGGTAGCATCCCGCCAGAGACAATGCGAGCTTTACTCGCGCTCGCCGCAGCCCCTGCGGCCCTCCCACCGACTCGACGCAGGAGCTGTCGCGCGTGAAGGCACTCGTGAAGGAGACCGCGGGTCCCGGCTTCAAGTTGAAGGACGTTGCCGAGCCGAAAATCCGCGACGACGAGGTGCTCATTCGCGTGCGGCGCGCCGGAGTGTGCGGCACCGACGTGCACATCTACGAGTGGGATGACTGGGCGCGCAGTCGTGTCAAGCCGCCCATTGTCGTCGGCCACGAGTTCGCCGGCGAAGTCGTCGCCGTGGGCTCGCTCGTGCGGGACGTTCGGGAAGGCGATCGCGTCACCGCCGAAGGCCACATCGTCGATGGGCGCTGCCTCCTCTGTCGAACGGGCAATGCGCACGTGTGTCCGTTCACGACGATCATCGGGGTCGACCGCGACGGGTGCTTCGCCGAGTACATTGCCATGCCCGCCGTGAATGTGTGGCACCTCGATGACAACGTCTCGTTCGACATTGGCGGCATTCACGATCCAATGGGGAACGCGTTTCACACCGCACTCACGGCCGACATTCCGGGATCGACGGTATTGGTCACGGGATGCGGGCCCATCGGGCTGTTCGCGATCGGCATCTGCAACGCGGCCGGCGCCTCGCGCATCATCGCGAGCGACATCAATGACACGCGCCTTGCGCTCGCCCGGCGCATGGGCGCCGACGACACGGTGAAACCACCGGAGGCGGAACGGGTCGTGAAGGAACACACCGCCGGCCTTGGCGTCGACGTCGTGCTCGAGATGTCCGGCGTCCCGTCGGCGATTCACCAGGCATTCGCCCTGGTTCGCGTCGGGGGGCGCGTGCAGATGCTCGGCATCCCCGCGAAGCCGATGGAAGTGAATTTCGCGACCGAGGTGATCTTCAAGGGGCTGACGATCTACGGGGTCATCGGGCGCCGGATGTACGACACGTGGCATCAGATGACGCGCTTTCTCCGCTCGGGCGACTTCGATCCATCGCCGGTCATCACGCACCGCTTTCCCCTGGAGGCGGCCGACGAGGCGATTCGCGCGATCAAGAGCGGTGAGGCGGGCAAGGTGATCTTCGAGATAGGGTAGGGCGAATGCGGAGTGCGGAATGCGGAGTCCAGATGCTTTGGCCTCAAGTCCGCGTCCGCTCCGCTGTATCATTCGGCCGCCGCGACTGCGCATTCGGGGTTCCATGCCGCTCATCCGCATTCCGCATTCCGCATTCTGATCATGAGCCTCAACGCCGGCTTCACCAGCACGCTCGAGCGCGCGATCGACCAGCTCCGCGCCGACCGCGTCTACAAGCGCCTGAACTTTCTCGATTCGCCGCAGGCGGCGCGCGTCCAGATGGAAGGGCGCGGAGAGGTGCTCATTCTCTCGTCGAACAACTATCTCGGTCTCGCCGACGAGCCCTCGGTGATCGACGCGGGGCACGAGGCACTCGACAAATTCGGGGCAGGCACGGCGAGCGTGCGGTTCATCTGCGGGACGTTCACCATCCACCGGCAGCTCGAGCAGGCGCTCGCGCAGTTCGTCGGCACGGAGGCGTCACTCACCTACGTCTCCTGCTGGAACGCCAACGAAGGGCTGACCGCGACGCTGGTCGAAGAGGGTGACTTCGTCATCTCGGATGCGCTCAATCACGCCTCGATCATCGACTCCATCCGGCTGGCGAAGGCGATCACCAAGTGCACCACGGCGGTCTACCGGCATTCCGACATGGACGACCTGCGGGCGAAGCTCGCGGCCAATCGGGGCGCGCGCCGCAAGCTGATCTGGACCGATGGCGTGTTCTCCATGGAAGGCGACATTGCGCGGCTGCCGGACATCCTCGAGCTCGCGCGTGAGTTCGACGCGATCGTCGCGGTGGATGACTCGCACGCGTCCGGCGTGCTCGGCGAGACCGGGCGAGGCACGGCCGAGCATCACGGCGTGTTCGGCGAGGTGGACATCATCACCTCGACCCTGGGCAAGGCGTTAGGCGGCGCGGCGGGCGGATTCACCGCCGGACCGGCATCGCTCGCCGACTATCTGACGCAGCGCTCGCGTCCCCAGCTCTTCTCGAACGCCCTTCCTCCGACGGTGGCCGCCAGCTCGCTGGCCGCGGTGCGGTTCGTCGAGCTGCATCCGGAGCGTGTACACCGGCTGCACGACAACGCGCGCTACTTCCGCTCCGCGATCACCGAAGCGGGCTTCGCGCCGCTCGAGGGCGACACGCCGATCATCCCCATCATCGTCGGGGAGACGTCGCTCGCCATCAGGATCAGCGAGATGATGCTCGACGAGGGGATCTTCGTGACGGGCTTCGGATACCCTGTGGTGCCGCAAGGCCACGCGCGGATTCGTTGCCAGGTGAGCGCGGCGCACACGCGCGAGGACCTCGACTTCGCCGTCAAGACGTTCGTGAAGGTCGGGCGGAAGGTGGGGCTGCTGAAATGAACGCGGGATGAGGACGGCGCATTCGGCTCATTCCGGGTTTCAGACCTTGCACGTGACCTCGATGACGAGTCGCCGCCAGCTCTCCACGTCATCGCCGTGCACCTTGTCGACGTAGGCACTGCATCGACCGCCCTCGAGCATCCACGGGACGAGCCACCGTGAGATGTCGGGGGGGAGATGGCCAATCACGTCGCCACCGGGAGCGTGCACCCACACCCAGGGATCGTCGGTACCTGGCGGATCGGGGACGAGAATGAGGCGATCCCCGGCGTGCAGTCGGTGAACGACCTCCGTCCGCTGACCGAAGACCGTTCCGTGAACGGGCGTGCGGAAGTGATCGTTATGCGGGGGGTATGGCGGTAAACCTACCACGCTCTCTCCGTCGCGCTCGTCATTGCGCGCCGCGGTCCTGCGGCTACGCTCGCGGTCAAGTGTGCAGCGGATGGGCTCGCGCACCCCATGAAGATACGACGACTCATCCGCTCGCGCCGCTTCTGATCGGGGCGTGCGTCGTTCGCGCGCCCTGCCCCGGCGAACCGCGTGGAGCCACCGTCGTCCAGCTCCCCCGATCCGAGGGCGCGCGGGCGGCTCCGGCGCATCCGTCCGGCGCCCCGGTAGGCGCTCCCAACGGGCGGATTCCGTGACCGAATGGACGCCATCCTCGTCACAAACATGAGCCTGCGCGCCAAGCGGTCGGGTACGGCGGATGCCGCCCTCCCGCTGCTCGCGCGGCATCCGGCGCTGCACGTATTCCGCAGGACATTTCCTTCCGAACGAGGTCTCACAATGCGTACGGTCCGCTGGCTGTCCCTCGGCCTCGCGCTCGCCACGGTGCTCCCGTCGGCCGCGATGGCGCAGGAAGGACGCCACTTCAAGAACGCCTGGTTCTGGGGCGCGAAAGCAGGTTTCACATCGTTCTCGACCGATCGCGTGAGTAACGCCGTCGCCCCGGCGATCGGTGTGGAATGGCTGATCACGCGCGAGCGTGGCGGTCTGTACGTCGCGGCCGAGCAGATGTTCTTCGATGAGCAAGCGACGATCTTCACGCAGGCGTACGGGCCGCACCTCATGCGCATTCAGAACATGCGCCGCGTGACCGTCGCCGGCCTCGCGTTCCCGTTCAACATCGGGACGCTCCGTCCCTACGGCGGCGTTGGACTGGCGATGAACTTCATCCAGACGGTCTCGCCGATCGATCCCTACGGCTCGTTCGATCAGGAGACGATCGTCTCCCGGGAAGCGACGGAGACGAAGGACCGCGCGGCGTTCATCGTGATCGGCGGTGTCCAGCTGCAATACATGCGATTCTCCGCCTTCGGCCAGGCGTCGATCATGCCGGCGCAAGCCGGGTTCATGATGAACGCGCGGCCGGTGTATCACCTCGAGGGTGGAATCCGCTGGAACGTCGGGTCGTCCATCGATCGCCCGCGCTGAGAGACGAGTTCGGAATGCGGAATACGGATTGACGGTGAGATCGTACGCGACAGAGGGCTCCGAGTGACGACTCGGGGCCCTCTGTCTTTGTTGGTTCCATGATCCGGATTCCGCCTTCCGTATTCGGAATGCGCTACCCCCGCGTCCGTCGTACCGATACGAACTCCGACTCCCGAACGAACCAGCGCAGCGGCCAGTCGGCGGCCTTCGAAACCCCGATGCGCGGCGCGGTGACGACTTCATCATCGCCATACGGCGTGCCGCGGGTGATGAGCAGCGGCGGACGCTGGAGCGTAAGCCCGTTGTGCTGCGGACCAATCCCAAGCGCGGCGCACAGCTTCCCGGGACCGCTCGTTAGGTCGCGATCCGACCTGGCCTTCGTTCGGCGCCGCCGCATGAGCGCCACGCCGTCGATCGGCTCGAGCGCGCGCACCAGGACGGCGCTCGGATGCCCGTGCTCCCTCGTCACGGCGTTGAAGCACCAGTGCATGCCGTAGATGAAGTAGACGTAGGCGGTGCCGGGCGCGCCGTAGAGCCAGCGGGTTCGCTCGGTGAGTCCCGCGCCGGCGGCATGGCATGCGGGATCGTGCTCTCCGAGATACGCCTCGGTCTCGACGATCCTTCCCGACGCGAGCCCATCGGGAGTGCGACAGGTCAGCACCGCGCCGAGCAGCTCCCGCGAAACGATCTCCGTTTCGCGGTTGAAGAACGACGCGGGAAGCGCCTCCCCGAGACGAGAACGCCGCGCGGGCGGCGCGGCGTTTCGTGTCACCCCTCGCCTCCCGTCGCGGCAGGCTTCTTCGCACGGGGGCGTGAGGAGCGACCGCGTTTTGCCTTCGCCCGCGCTGGTGCCGGCGAGGGGGCCGCGCCATTTGCCTCGGCCTTCGCCTTGCTCGCGGTCTTCCGACCGCGACCGCGACGCCGCGGCTTCGTCTCCTCGACGGGCTCCTCCGGAGCCGCCTCGGGCACGATGCTCTCGGGTGGAGCACCGAGGGCCGCACGGGGCTCCCGGATTGGCGGCTCTTCCTCGACGGCGGGCTCACCAAAGTCCACGACGCCGAGCGACAGCAGCTCGGGGGGCAGGTCGATCGCCCCGCTCGCCCTACCTCCTCGCGCCCGAATGCCACGACGAATCGACGTCGCGGCCGCGGCCGCGCGACTCGCCTGGCTTTCCGTCGGCGGCGGCGGGGCAGCAGCCTGGAGCTGGTCGGCGATCGGGGCAACGTCGGCGGCCGGCGCAACCTCCCAGTCATCGCCGCGCTTCCGCAGATCGACGACGTTGGCGTCGTGCGCATCACGGAGGATGCGAACGAACATGCGCTCGTTGAGCGATTCGCTGTCGCGGCCCAACAGGTCGCGTGCCTTGCGACGCACGTCACTGGCGAGCACGGGGGTGTCGGCACCTCCCGTCAGGATTTCGACGGCCTTGCGAACGAGATCGAATGCCTCATCCCGCGTCAGGCGGACGCCGGCGACGCCGATGCCATCGCGCGCGATATCGACCGTCTCGGCCACGACGGGACGCGGCGCCTCGACGACCGCTTCAGTCGCGGCTGCCTCGGGACGCGGCTCCTCGGTGCGCGGCTCCTCGGTGCGCGGCTCCCGCTCGCGATCTCTCCCGCGGCCACCGCGGCGGCCGCGGCCGCGCTCCTCACGACCACGCCCACGGCCGCGCTCCTCCCGAGCGCGGGGCTCGGCCGGCGCGGCGGGACGAGCGCCATCCCCATCGGGGACGTCCACCTCGAGCTGACCGTTCTCCAGCTTCGTGACCTTCAACAGGCCGCGCTCCGCCGCCTCCTGCGTGAACCGCGAGAACTTCGAGTGGCCGAGCGTCTTCTCGTCGAAGTTGGCGTCGAGCTCCTGCATGACCTGCTTGAGTCGGTCGGAGCGCATGACGTCGCCGTTCCGCTTCATGCGCTGGATGGCTTCCGTCACCAGCTCCCAGGGATCCTTCTTGACGACCTCTTCCTCACCCGTCTTCACCAGACCGGCGAGCGCGTTGTAGCTGTAGTACTCATCGCAGTTCATAACGAGCAGATCGCTCGACGATTCACGAATGCCGACCCCGATCACGTACTTGCCGTACTCCTTGAGCTTCGTGACGAGCGAGGCGAAGTCGGAATCGCCCGAGAGCAGGATGTACGTGCCGATCTCGGGACGGGTGAACACCAGCTCCATGGCATCGACGGAGAGGCGGATGTCGGTCGCGTTCTTCTTGGACGACCCGTACGCCGGGGCCATGATCATGTCGATCGACGATTCGGCGAGCGGGACGATGTACTGCGGATAGCGGCGCCAGTCGGCATACGCACGCTGAACGGCGACTTTCCCCTTGATGATATCCGAGGACAGCAGGTTGCGGAGCTCGTTGCCGAGGTCCGAGCGAATGCCCATCGTGACGTTGTCGAAATCGATGAGCAGTGCCGCGTTAGGCGCGTGGGGAGCGTAGGTGGGGTGAAGCGGCGGTGCCGCGGACAGGGTGTGGGCCTGCGGGCCGCGATGAATGGGTGTGGCCGCCACGCGCACAGGCGTGGGGGTCCGGGAGTGTCGTGGCTTCATGTCATCGTCACGTTGTGGCTGTCGATCGCGCGCGACCTCGCGCGCAATCCCCCGTCTGCTTCACCGCTCCGGTCCGGTCCACGGAGAGGCGTCAATCAAGCGTACGAGGTGAGGGTGTTCTGACGATGCGTGCGCCGATCCGCTCACCCACCTGACGTGGGGGACACCGACCGCGCAGACATCGTGTACTACAGGTGCGGCCAGGGTCGATCGTCGCAGGCGTTGCCTGACGACCGGCAGTGGACGCGACCGGAACAGTGTAATGTAGTGGTGGAGCGGGTCAGGGGCCAAGGGCCAGGGGCCAAGGGTGTGGTATGCGAGCGGCCTCCGGCCGCTCGCTCATCTGATGAGCGCGGCTGCCGCGAAGCGGCGCCGCGCCTTTCCACACCCTTGGCCCTTGGCCCTTGACCCGTTTCACGAGCCGTCCTCCCGCGCCCACTCCACCACCGCCTCACCCACCTGCATGCCCAAATGCTCGCCCACAGTGACGTCGAAGCGGTAGTGGACGCCGCCAAGCACTCTGGAGATCGATGCTTCGACCGCTTTGCGCCGGTAGTAGTCGGCCGCATCCGGGAAGAGCTCGGCGAAGACTTCCGCGACTGCCGATGAAAGCGTCGAATGTCCCGACGGATAGCTCGGGAACGGCGGTGTGGAGAACACCGTCTTGATCGTCGGATCAGCGGAGATGGGACGCATCAGCCAATACGCGTACTTGGCATCCCAGCAGGCGATCATTGCGTCGTAGGTCGCGACGCTGGCCAGCGCGAGCGCGCGTGCCGCGCGCATCGGCGTTAGGTCGCGACGCGAAATCTCATCGCGGATGAAGACCTCCCAACGCGACGATGGCGACTCCGATGCCCAGAATCGAGCACTGTCCGCCTGGGCTACGGTCCGTGAGGTCGAGAGCTGGCGCAGCTCACCAAGGTCAGCGGCGAATGCCGGCGAATCCATCGCCGGGGGCGCGGGGGGTCGAAAGACGCTGGGCGATGAAATCACCCACGTGCGCCACTCCGGTGCCGTGGGATCGAATGGAATTTCGACGTTGCGCGGCGGCGTCGGGCGCCATGCAGTCGGTCCATCGGGGACCGTTCCCGACCATATCGCGTCGGACCCATCGGCGCGCGCTCGCTCGATCGCCGCCGCCGCGACGGCGCGTCCGATGGCATACCCCGCCTCGACATCACTGCGGTACGACGCGCCTGCGGCAATGCGTGCTTCCCCTGCCTCACGAGCGAGCGCGGAGAAGCTGGCGGTGTCTTCGTCGGGAAAGAGATAGGTGAAGACGGCTGCGGCCGCCGCGGCCGCCGCGGCGTGCTCGGACGGATAGCTCGGGACATCGCTCACCGGCACCAGCGCGCGCACCCGCGAGTCCGCGCGCACTGGAGCGACGCGATCGTAGGCGTACTTCGCATCCCAGGTGGCGACGAGCGCGTCGTACATCGCCACGTGCAGGAGCGCGAAGGCGCGCGCCGAGCGTGCGGGGGTGGCGAGGCGCACGTCCGGCAAGAGAATCCAGTAGAACCCGAAGAGGTCCAGCGCGAGGTCGTGCCAGGCCGTCGTGGGAAGCGTGTTCCACTTCTGGATCATCGCGTTTTCGGCCGGCGTCACCGATTGCTGGATGGCGATGATCTCGTCGAGCTCCGCGGATGCGTTCGACGGCGGCGCCGGAGGGCGCAGGGCGGCGCCGTTCGCGATGACCCATGTGCGCCACTCGCCCGCGTGGACGTCGGCGGCGATCGCCGGCTCGACGGGTGTGTCACCGCACGAGATGAGCAGCGGTACAATGGCGAGAACGATCGACCAGCGGCCCGGCATCAGCTGCCCCCGATCACGACGCGTGCGCGCGGGATCGACTGGTCGTCGAACGTGATGACGCGTGGCTCATCGGACGCGCCATCTCCAAAGGGATCGTGATACGGCCGCATGAAGAAGGGTTGCTCCATCCCGATCGGTTCACCGCGGTCGCGCGCCGGCTCGATGGTGATCACGTGCGTCCACCGGCTCGCGCCCGCCGTGTTTTTCTCGCGCAGATCCAGAGGGAGCGCCAGCGCCGCTGGGAACGGGAAATTGAGCGGGTTCGATATCCAGTCGTCGCCGGGAAACTCCTCCTCACCGGCCGTCTGGAAGTCGAGCACGCCCGAGAACGGTCCCCAGCCGGTGTCATCGCGACCGCTGACGGCGCCCGATTGATCCGGAACGAACTTGCCGTACGAGAGCCAGATCGCATCGGGAGTCCCGAAATCGCGAACCATCCACCCTTCATACGTCCATCCGGTGTTCAGCTGCGTTAGGCGCACCCACGCATCGTTCTGCGGCGTCATGCGCGGGCGCACGTTGAACAGCCAGACGCCGGACTCCTCGTGCGAGGGGTACCCTGCCCACGAGTTGTCGCTCGGCGAGAACATCGTGAACGTGCCCGGCTGGCGGTGCAGCGGAAGATCGCCCTGCGTGACCGCGCCGGGGATCGAAAGCTCGACCACAGCGCCGCGGATCGCAGCGCGCAAAAGTCGTTGCGCGGACGGCATGTCGTCAGGCGCACCCGGTGGCTCGACGGTGACCTCCACCGCCACCACCCCCGCAACGGGACTTACGAGCGAGTTGTCGATACCGGGTGTGAGGATTCCGAGCGAGTGCGCGCGACCGGCGCCATCGATCGCCCACGCTTCATAAAACCCCTCGCGTTGCGGATCGAGCGGGGGAAGCGACGTGGCAGTCAGCACGAGCCGGGTTCCAGCGCCGACAGGTGGCGCGGTCGGATCCTCCCCGCACGAGAGGATGCCGACGATCAAGCAAGCGCTGGCCGCTCGTCGAACGATGCGCGATGCAGGCAGGGCGGGCTCCGTCGGGGAATCCGCTCTACACTAATTCGCGGGGATTGAGATGACAAAGGGCCAGGAACTGCGGGCCAAGGGCCACGGGCCAAGGGGGGGTCTAGGGTTCACCGTAGCTCCGGAATCCTTGACCCTCCCCCTGGCCCGTGGCCCTTGGCCCTTGGCCCGCAGTTCTAGTACGCTGCCCTTCCGCGAATCAACCGCAGGATCAACAACAGCACCGCCGCGCCGACGAAGGCCACGAAGATCGTCCCCGCGAGCCCTCCGAACGGCGAGCTGACGCCGAGCGCGCGGAACAGCCACGCGCCGACGAACGCGCCGGCGATACCGATGATAATGTCGGCGAGGATCCCGAAGCCGCCG
>DASRHU010000286.1:0-4422 GCA_035650335.1 Gemmatimonadaceae bacterium
CCTCACGTGCGTGGCACCGTCGGGATGAGCACGCGCGGCCACGACACCGGCGATGCGCAGTGGTTCATCAACCTCAAGGACAACCTGCGCCTCAACCGCGATTACACGGTGTTCGCCGAGGTCATCGAAGGCATCGACGTCGTCGATGGGATTCTGGAGGGCGATGTGATGGCGAGGGTCACCGTGGAGCGGTGAGCCGCGGCATCGCCGTGCTCAGTAGCTTCGTCCGAAACCGAACGGATACAGCGGATGGTCGCTGTCGTACGGCACGTCGGATCGCTGCGCTCGTACCGCTTCCATCGATGACGGAAGCTCGAACGGCAGCTTACCACTGAACTTCGATCGCCCGGTGAGCACATCCAGCAGCGCCTCGTCGCTCACACCAAAGTTGGCAATGAGCGCGCGAGCGCGATCTTTCAGCGGCGTCAGAATGGCCGGCCGGTCGAGGTAGACCGTCACGATCGTCGGAACGTCGGCACTCACGCGTTTGAACGCCTCGAAGTCCGGCGTACCATCGCGGAAGGCCAGGCTTCCCTCGTGCTGCATCGCGCCGAAGATGTAGCCGGGATGCAGCGTCTCGAAGGGCGCGTTGAGGCGCATGATGGCGACGTCGGCCTGCTTTGGATCGCTGACGACCGTCCACCCTTCCCGCGCGGCGGCGTCAGGCGCGATACCATGCAGGTACACGCGCAGACCTTTCTTCCGGAGCGGCAACACTCCGCCCTGATTCTCCAGCAGCACGAGAGAGCGACGCTGGGCCTCGAGCCCGACGGCGCGGAATGCCGCGCTGCCCGCCGTCCGCGCGGCTTCGGCGGGGTCGACGAAGGGGTTCTCGAAGAGGCCAACCGCGAACTTCTGCGCCATGACACGATGCACGGAGCTGTCAACCCGTGCCTCGGACAGCTCACTCGCTCGCACCGACTCGACGATGAGGTCCGCGCGCTCCGTGCCGCCGAACTGATCTACGCCGGCCTGAACCGCCCTGACGAATCGCGCTCGCATTGGGAGGTCCTCGACGCCCCACGGCATTCCAAGGTCCATCCACGACGGCCGCTCTCCAGGAGGCGCACCCTCACGACAGCGCTGGCCACAGTCGTTGGTAATCGCCCAGTCGGTGACGATAACGCCGCGAAACCCGTGCTGCCCACGGAGCATCTCCATCAACACCTGTCGATTGAACGCAGCGCCAACGGGCTCGATCGGGCGGCCGCGCCATGTTGCGCCTTCGAGGATCGAGTACGTGGGCATGACGCCGGCGACGTTGGCCTCGAACGCACCAAGGAAGGGGCGCACGTGATAGTCCAGGTTCTTCCCGGGGAAGGTGGCGAACCGCCCGTAGTAGCTGTGGCTGTCATAGCCCTCTCTGGCGGCGCCATATCCCACCCAGTGCTTGGCGACGACGAGAACGCCTCCCGTGTCGATTCCATCGCGTCCGCCCTGGAAGCCCGTCACGTAGGCACGCGTTAGGCTGCGCACGAGGTCGGCGTCCTCACCGAAGGTGCCATTGATCCGGCTCCAGCGCGGCTCCGTGGCGAGGTCCGCCTGAGGCGACAGCGCCATATGGATGCCGACCGCCCGGTACTCCCGCCGAGCGATGTCGCCGAAGCGACGCACTCCCGCTGTGTCGCGCATTGCCGCCAGGCCGAGCGGCTCCGGCCATTGCGAGAACTGACCCGCCTGAACACTCGCTCCCACGACGTACTGAAAGTGGTGTCGCGGATCGGTGCTGATCGTCACGGGAATCCCGAGCCGCGTCCGCTCAGCGATCTCCTGGAGGCCGTTGTTCTCGGCGGCAAGAGTGGCCGCGTCGCCGCCGAGTCGAGTGATCATGCTGTTGACTTTGGCGCCTTCGATGAGCGCACGATTGGCGGCGGTGTCGTAGCCGGTACCGACGCCGGCGGCGCCCATTGGGCCGCCGGAGCGTGCCGTCCCGTGCATCATCACGCCCGCCTTTTCCTCGAGCGTCATCCGCGACACGAGATCGCGTGCACGCACATCGGGTGTCAGCCGCCAATCCTCGAATGGCTCGACGGTGCCGTTGCGATTGAGATCGCGGAAGCGCAGTCCCTCACGCTCGAGGAGCGGGATGCTGCGTGTGCCGAGGCGGGGCTGCGACGTCGCCTGTGCCAGTGAAGCGATTGGAGTCGTAAGCAGTGACATGAGCGCGATCGCCACTGCAAGCGATCGATCAGAGCGCACGCGAATCACCGGAAGAGGAGAGGAAGGAAATCAGTCAGATAGCGCCGCCAGACCATCCACGTGTGGGCGCCCTCGGTCTCCACCCACTCGAACCTCACATTCTTCGACCGGAGCCAATCGCGGAACCGCACGTTCTCGGCGTGCAGAAAGTCGTTCCGCCCGACGCCGATCCACAGGAGCTTCAGGCGACCGTTGCTGCCCTGATTCAGGGAGGGATAGGTCTTCTCGTACGGTTGCTGATTGAGCGTCGTGACGGAGCTGAATGCGCCGACGTAGGCGAACCGATCGAGGTTGTTGAGGCCCGTGTACAGCGATTGCCCGCCTCCCATCGAGAGTCCCGCGATCGCGCGGCGCGCCGGCGTCGTCGCCACGCGATACTGCCGCTCGACCTCCGGCATCACCTCTTTCAACAGCGCCTCGGTGAACCGCGTCGTATTCAACCGCCAGAGCGAGGAATCCCTCTGAGCTCCCCAGTAGAACCCTTCCAGGATCTGCGGCACGCCGTAGCCGAGCGTCATCACCACGACCATCGGTGTGGCGCGACGGCGGGCGATCAGGTTGTCGAGGATGACGTTGGCGCGGCCGGCACTCACCCACCCGGTGGCATCGTCGGAGAACCCGTGCAGCAGGTACAATACCGGGTACCGCTCGGCGCGTCGCGTGTCGTAGCCGGGCGGCGTGTACACGTAGTAGGGCCGCTGATCGCCGATGATGCCGGACTTGTAGAAATGCTCGGTGATGGCGCCGCGCGGCACGTCGCGGATTTCCCAGCTCAGTGAATCCGGACCCGGCACGTGCAGCAGACTCTGACCGAGGCTCATCCGGAACACCGGCTTGAGCTCCGAGTTCTGTGGATCGGGCATCGTCACGCCATCCACGCGGAACGTGTAGCTGTAGATGTCTGGAGCGAGCGGCGCCGTCGTGTAGCTCCAGTCGCCGGCGCTGTCGCGCACCATTGGGACGGACGGCCCGAAGTCGCTCGCGAAGAGAACTTCCTTGGCGTTAGGCGCACGAAGCCGGACGGTCACCCGACGGCCCGCCTGCACCTCGGGCGATCGGACCGGAGGACGCGGCGGCGGCTGCTGCGCCGCGGCGAGGGCGGCAGACGCGAGCAACGTCACGCCGGCGATGACGTATCGACCCCTGCAGGTCATGGGACGCCCTCCTGGGCAACGGCGGCCGAAGAAATTAGCACGGGCGACCTGAATCGGCTATGCTTTGCGGCGGTGTCGGGGTCCGCGAACCGGAGTGTCGATCAGGAGGCGGCGTGGCGCACGTGCTGGTAATCGGAGGGACGCTCTTCATCGGGCGGACGCTCGTCGATCAGCTGCTCGAGCGCGGCGATGACGTCGTCATCATGCATCGCGGCCACGGAACTCCCTTCGGCGCCCGCGTCGGCGAGATTCGGTGTGACCGCAACGACGTGGCGGCCGTCCGCAAGGCGATCGGCGACACGCGCTTCGATGTCGTCTACGACAACGTGTACGACTGGGAGCGCGGAACGACCGGCGAGCAGGTGAGCGCGGCCGCCAAGGCGGCGGCTCCGGGACTCAGGCGATACGTGTACACCTCGAGCGTCGCCGTCTATGGAGAGGGCGGCGAATACGACGAGCGCGGTCCGCTGGTGTCCTCCGAGTATCCGAACCCGTACAGCGCACAGAAGGCGGACAGCGAGCGAGCGCTCTTCGAGCTGCAACGTCGACAGGACACTCCGGTCACGACGTTACGCCCCGCATTCGTCTATGGACCGCACAACGCCCTCGACCGCGAAGCGTTCTTCTGGGATCGACTGCGCGCGGGGCGGCCGATCATCATCCCCGATGATGGCTCGCGAACGATGCAGTGGGTGCACGTGCGCGATGTCGCGCGCGCGGCGATCCTCGCCGCCACGAACGATGCCGCGGTGGGGCGCGCATACAACCTCGCAGGCTATCCGCCGATTACGCAGCGCGAGTTCGTCGAGCTGCTGGCGAGGGTCGCTGGTCAGACGGCTCAACTCGCGTGCATCCGTCGGGAGCGGCTTCAGCAGGCTGGAGGTCAGCTGTTCGCGCCCCCGCTCTATTTCGGTTTGTACCTCGACCTCCCGCCCATCACCGCGCGATCGGATCGCGTGCAAGCCGAGCTCGGACTCGAGCTCACGCCGCTCGAGGACGGGCTGCGCGAGACGTACGAGTGGTACAGAAAGCAGAGGCGCCCGGAACCCGATTACTCGTGGGAGGATCG
>DASRHU010000287.1:0-8085 GCA_035650335.1 Gemmatimonadaceae bacterium
CTTCACGCTGATCGAGCTGCTGATCGTCGTCGTGATTATCGGCATTCTCGCAGCGATCGCGATCCCCAAGTTCGCGAACACGAAGGAGAAGGCGTACGTTGCGGCGATGAAGAGCGACCTCCGCAACCTGATGACGGCTGAGGAAGGTTACTTTGCTGACTTCCAGGCCTATGGATCGGTCGCAGCGGTGAACTTCACCTCGTCGTCTGGCGTGACCGTGACGGCGACCCCGGCGCCTCCGCCGGCCGCTGGTTACTCGGCCAACGCTTCGCACAACCAGACGCCGCGCACGTGCGCTGTGACGGTTGGCGACGGTACGGCCACCGATGGTGTGATTATCTGCACCTAATTGTAGTGGGTCGACGTTCGACCGCTACGACAACGGGCCAGGCGCAAGCCTGGCCCGTTGTGCATCGGCGAGGCACCGCCTTACGATCCCGCGTGCCAGGCCTCGAGAATGAGCCGCACGCGCTCCGCCAGCCGCGCGTTCGGCGTCAGGTGAATGGCGACCAGATTGCCTGACGCGATGAGGTGCGGGGTCGCCACCCAGTCGATGATCGCGTCAGGCGGCGCGACGCGCGTCGTGTCGATTCGGTCGCTGTCGGCCCTGCGCGATGCCGGATCGGGATAGATGAAGACCTGAAGGTCCGATCCGCTCACACGCATGAGCCGACCTTCGACCGCCAGAAAAGAATGTCTGATGGCGGCACGTCCCGAGTCGGTGACGACGAGTCCGCCGTCCGTCAGCCGTTTCGCGACTTCCCTCAGCGTCCATTGCTTCGGGGCTTCCTCCCGGGGTGCCGTCGCCGCACGCGCGTCGGTCGATTCGGAGCGCTCGGGGATGGCGCTCGAGCTCTGTCCAGGCTCCTCACCGCAGGCGAGGAATGCCGTCATGGCGAGCGCGATCAGCGCGCGAGTGAAACCGGGCATCTCGACGGGCTCCAGGTAGCGAGACGGGTCTCTGCACAACGGGCCGTAAGAGCATTAACCACAGAGACACAGAGAGCACAGAGAACTTCAACGACGAGAGGTTTGTCAACAGCTCTCGCCGTTGAACTTCTCTGTGCTCTCTGTGTCTCTGTGGTTAATGCAGTCGGCTCGTTACGCGATGAAGCCCGCCCAGGAAAGCGCTAGTTCCGCAGCGCCCCGTTCTCGATCCAGTTCACGATCGTCGCGATCTGATTTCTCGTCAACGGCTGCCCGCCGAGTGGCATCCGCGCGACGTTGAAGCGCCGCGCGTCGTTGTCCTCGATCATGCGCACGACCCACGACGTATCCGCATTGCCCGGCTCTACGCGATCGAACTGCGGCGCAAGAAACGCCGTCTTGTTCACGATCGAATCGTAGGCGTGACCGGCGGTGAGCACGAGCGTCGCGCGCGCGGAGTTCACCGTGTGACACCCGCCGATCGCGCAGCGCCGCGTGAAGATCGGCTGAATGTCGTTGGCGAACGACGGGCTCAAAACCTCGACGTCCGGAAGCCCGCCCGTCGGATCGACCGTCGACTCGAAATCGGCGCACCCATACGCGAGCATCACCGCCGTCACCAGGGTTGCACCAAGGAGGTGCACGACCCGCTCAGCGCGCATCGCGGCCCTCCTTGTGAAGATGGATTCCCGCGAAGACTCGCGCCGTGAAGACACTCCCCGGCGCGTAAAAGAGCTCGCCGGTGAATCGCGTCGCGCGCCATGCGTTGACGGTGCCGCCCAGGAACCCGTATGCCCGCGTCGCACGCAACTCGAGGATGGGGTGATCGGGATCGCGCGACCCATCGGTTCGGCGGACGCCAATGTCGAAGATCGTCTTCTCGTTCAGCACGCCGATGCCGCCATACGGAAGAAAGGGGAGCCGCGCGATCGATCGCGACACCAGTACCTCGGCGGACAGATGACGCGGCTTGAAATGGTCATCGCTCGTGCGGCTGTGGCAGATCTCCGTGTAATACACCGACTCGCTCTGGGTTCCGTGGATGAGATCCTCGAAGCAGGTGATCGACCCCCGCACCTTTCCAAACGTCGCCACGAATCGGGGGGCGACTGTCGTCCCGCCCGGCTCGAGCGCACGCGTCAACGCGATCGAGACGAGATTCGCCTCGACGTCGAACATGCGAATCGGCGGAACCCAGCTCACCTGTGCGTGGAGCGAGCCGGGCAGTACGAGCGCAACGCGCGGTCGGGCGAGCACGGGCGCGAGATTCGTCGCTTCGGGTTTGTCCTGAAAGGCGGTCCGCTGCGACTTCGAGAGGTGGGGGATGTACCCGATCTCGAGTCCGGCATCCAGCGCCCAGGTGTTGAGCCGTTCCGGCGCCCCGAGCGGCGAGAACACGAGCACCGACGAGTAGAACCCGATCAGCCGCCCTTCAGGGTCGTCGAAGTCGTGACGCTCGCGAACCCGGTTCTGCCCCATCGCGGCCGCGGAGCAGACGGCGGCCATCGTGGCGATTGCGAGCGCCCTTCGACCGACATGGCGTTGCACGGCGTGAACTCCCGGAAAAGGTGCGGCAGCATACGGCGGGGTGCGGGGAGCGTCAACGACGGCACGGTGAACGGCACTTGACACACACCCGACTCGGGGTAGTCTCCCCGCATGATTGTCGGCGTCCCTCGCGAGCCCGCCCCCGGAGAACGACGCGTGGCGCTGATTCCGGAAACCGCCGAGAAGCTCGTGCGGTCTGGAGTCAGCGTCCTGGTGGAGCGCACCGCCGGAGAGCGTGCCTTCCACGCCGACGACGCGTACACGAAGGTCGGCGCTACCATCGCCGCCGACGCACGCGAGATCTACGCGAAGAGCGACCTCGTGCTGCACGTGCGCCGCCCGTCGCCCGAAGCACTCGAGATGATGCGCGCGGGGAGCGTCATTGTGGCACCGCTTCAGCCGCTGTCGAATCCGGATACGGTACGCCGGCTCGCGCAAGGGAACGTCACCGCGTTCAGCACCGACGCCATCCCACGCATCGCGCGCGCACAGGCGCTCGATGTCCTGTCATCCATGGCATCGATCGCGGGGTATGCCGCGGTCCTCACCGCCGCCCGCTCGCTGCCGAGGTTTTTCCCGTTGCTGATGACGGCGGCTGGGACGCTCACGCCGGCCCGCGTTTTCGTCATTGGAGCGGGCGTCGCCGGGCTCCAGGCGATTGCCACATCGCGTCGCCTCGGCGCCATCGTCGAGGCGTTCGACACGCGCCCCGTCGTGAAAGAGCAGGTGCAGAGCCTGGGCGCCACGTTCGTGGAGGCGGCCCTCGGTGCCGCCGAGACGGAGGACAAGGGCGGATACGCGAAGGAGCTCTCCGAGGAGGCGCACCGCCGCGAGCTCGAGCTATTGGCCGGCCGCGCTCGTGAGGCGGACGTCGTCATCACGACGGCGCTCATTCCCGGCAAGCGCGCTCCCGTCCTCATCACCGCGGACACGGTGCGCGCCATGAAGCCCGGCTCCGTCATCGTCGACCTGGCTGGTGAACAGGGCGGCAACTGCGAGCTCTCGCGCCCGGGTGAAACCGTCGTCGAGCACGGCGTCACCATCCACGCGCCGCTCGACCTCGTCTCGTCGATGTCGGTACACGCGAGCCAGATGCTGTCGCGCAATCACGCGTCGCTGCTGCAACTGCTGATCAAGGATGGCAAGCTGACGCTCAACTTCGAGGACGAGATCGTGCGTGAGGCCTGCATCACGCACGAAGGGAAGATCGTTCACGAGAGAGCGCGCGCGGTGGCCGAGGGAGCGGCGACATGACGGAGGCATTGCTGGTCGCGCTGTACATCTTCGTTCTCGCCGTGTTCGTGGGTTTCGAGGTCATTGCCAAGGTCCCGACGCTCCTGCATACGCCGCTCATGTCCGGCTCGAATGCGATCTCGGGTATCTCGGTGATCGGCGCGATTCTCGTCGCCGGCCGGCTCGACGCCCCATACGACAAGATCCTCGGCGTCGCGGCGGTGGCGATGGCGACGATCAACGTCGTCGGCGGTTTCCTGGTGACCGACCGCATGCTGCGGATGTTCAGGCGATCGCCGGGGCGGCGCGACTAGCTCGTGGCTCCGGTGGACGCACTTCAAACGAGCGCCGACCCCACACGCGCGATCGCGCTCCTGATCTCGCTGACGTATCTCATCGCGGCGGTGCTGTTCATCGTCGGACTGAAGATGCTGTCGTCGCCGCGGACGGCGCGGCGCGGCAACGCGATCGGGGCGCTCGGCATGCTGCTGGCCATCTCAGCCACGTTGCTCGATCAGGAGATCATCGCCTTCCGGTGGATCCTGCTCGGCTTCGTCATCGGCACCGCGGCGGGCGTCTGGCTCGCGCTGGCAGTGAAGATGACGGCGATGCCGCAGATGGTCGCCTTGCTGAACGGCTTCGGCGGCGCGGCGTCGGCCATCGTCGCCATCGCCGAGTATCACAAGCTTCTGCTCGCTCCCGACCTGAGGGCCACCGATGTCGTCATCAGCATCATGGCGACGGTCCTCATTGGCGGGGTCACGTTCACTGGCAGCATGATCGCGTTCGCGAAGCTCCAGGAGCTCATGACCGGCCGGGCCATCACGTTCCCGGCGCAGAAGACGCTCAACTTCGCCCTCCTTGCGGCGGCGGTCGCCTTGTCGGCGTGGCTGGTGGTGAACCTCGATCAGCCGACGATCTTCGTGGTCCTGACGATCATCTCGCTCGTCCTCGGCGTGCTGCTGGTGATTCCCATCGGCGGCGCCGACATGCCCGTCGTCATCTCGCTACTCAACTCGTACTCGGGAATGGCCGGCGCGGCCGCGGGGTTCGTGCTGCACAACAACGTGCTGATCATCAGCGGCGCGCTCGTCGGCGCTTCGGGGATCATCCTGACGCAGATCATGTGTCGCGCGATGAATCGCTCGTTGACGAACGTGCTCTTCGGCGCCTTTGGCGCGACGTCCACGGTGGGGGCGGCCGGCGCGGCCGATCGTCCGGTTCGGACCGTGCGGCCAGAAGACGTCGCCGTGATGCTCGGCTATGCGCAGAGCGTTGTCTTCGTCCCGGGCTATGGCCTCGCGGTGGCGCAGGCGCAACACTCGGTGAAGGAGCTCGCGTCGCTGCTCGAGAAGCGGGGCATCGATGTGAAGTACGCGATCCATCCGGTGGCGGGTCGCATGCCGGGGCACATGAACGTGCTGCTCGCCGAGGCCGACGTGCCCTACGACCAGCTCTACGAGATGGATGACATCAACCGCGAGTTCGACCGGACCGACGTGGCCCTGGTGATCGGCGCGAACGACGTCACGAACCCCGCCGCACGCACCGACAAGACGAGTCCGCTCTACGGAATGCCGATTCTCAACGTGGACCACGCGAAGAGTATCGTCGTGATCAAGCGAAGCATGAATCCGGGATTCGCCGGGATCGAGAACGAGCTCTACTACAACGAGAAGACGGCGATGCTGTTCGGGGATGCGAAGAAGATGCTGGTGGCCGTCGTGGGAGAGATCTCGCGAGCGTAAGGCGGGCCAGGGGCCAAGGGCCACGGGCCAGGGGAAGGAAAGGCGCGCCGGCTGCTTCGCAGCCAGGCGCGCTCATCTGATGAGCAAACGGCCGCGCAGCGCGCGGCCGTTTGCCTTTCCACACCCTTGGCCCGTGGCCCGTGGCCCCTGGCCCAGCGGCGCTGCGCGCCGCTGCGCTGCGCGCCGCTACGACATCCTCATGTACGAGCACCCGCGCGCCTGCGCCTGATTGACCGCCATCACCATCGCCGGCACGACCACGATGCCAGGAGCGAGGTGGGCGAGGAACTCGGCGCGCACCGCGTCGTGCGTCTGCCCTGTCGCGCTGGCGACGTTGCTCGCCCAGAAATTCAGCGCGTTGTTGCACATGATGAAGAGCGTCCCCTTCTTCTGCAGTGCCTCCATCGACGTGTCGGCCGGCCAGTCGGCGATCCCCTTGATCGACATCGTCGTCTCACCGGGATCAGTCTTGAAGTAGATGTTTCGCACCGCGAACGTTCCGGTCTTCTCGTCGGTCTCCTTGATCGCCTCGCCCAGCTTGTACTTCGCCCACATGGGGTCGGTGAGCCCGAGCGGGATCGTCATGTAGTACAGCGTGCCAACGGCGTTGATCTGCGGGTGCTCGAGATTGTAGTTGTCCTTCCACGCCTTCAGGTAGTTCCGGATGTGGATGAGGCCGAGCCCCGCGTTGGGATTCGGCATGTCGAACACCTGCTTGTATTTCCCCTTGAGGCCGTCGAGCCACGCCTCGTCAGGCGGAACGCGGAAGCGGTCCTCCATGCCCGACGCGAAGGCCGCCGCCGGGGTGAGCACGCCGGCGCCGGCAGCGGCGAGGCCGGCGAGAAACTGGCGGCGGGGGACGTTGTAGATCGTTTCGCTCATGGTTGGCTCCTGGGCCACGTGGTTACTTGCTCTTCTGTCGTCCGACAGTCTCGTACGGAACATCCGACGGGGCGTTCCCGTTAGGCCAGTCGTTTTCCTTCCCGGCGAGATCAGGACGCGAATGCGAATTCACGTACGCGGCGAGGTCGAACGCCTGCTGCTCGCTGAGCGTGCCGGGCCGGTCGTTCGGCATGTTGTACTTGATGAACGACGCCGCCGTTCGAATCCGGGCCATGCTCGCGCCGACGTTGTAGCTCTTCGGTCCCCAGAGCGGGGGCCCTGCCGGCGTTCCCTGTCCGTCCATACCGTGGCAGGCCGCACAGGTCGTCGTGAACTGTGCCCGCCCACGGGACGTGTCCGCCGGCATGGCCGCGAGCAGAGGAATGCCGCGCGGTGTGGAGTCGAGCTGCACACGCGTCCCTCGCGACAGGAAGGCGAGCCACGCCACGATGTCGCGCATGTCGCGAGAATCGTGAGCGAGCGCTTTGCCGTTCATGCTGCGCTGAAAGCAATCGTTGACGCGATCCTCGATGGTCGCCACCGAGTTGCTGCGGTCGCGGTACGCCGGAAACCGGGCGAATACGCCGACGAGCGGAGCAGCGTTGATCCGCGTGCCGTCGTCGAGATGGCAGCTCGTGCAGCGCAGCTTCGCGCCGACATGGCCGGGGAGACTGTCCGATGTCGCGGCGAGTAGCGCGCGTCCGCGGCGGATCGAGGCGCCGAGCAGGCCAGGTGGAATCTCGGAATCGGTGGGCACGGCCAGCCGCACGATCGACGTCCCGGCGGCCGGATCGGAAAGCGTGTCGGCGCCACCGCTGCGTGCGCCTTCGCACGCGCCGAGCACCACGATCGTGAGTAAGAGTGGACGGAGACGTCGTCCAGTCATGAGTCGTCGGGAGGTATTGGAGGCTCGCGCCGACGTCGGCGCGAGGTGACAATGGTGTGGCCGCGACTCCAATGACGCAAGCGCGGCCCGTCACCGATGGATGCGTAGGCCGCGTCACAAAACCGACATCACCAGCACCGGCTTCCTCCGTCCTCGAACCCGATCGCTCATGCGCCGTCTCGTCGCCCTGCTCGCGCTCCTCGCCGCATGCAAGAGTCCGCCTACAGAGCCATCACCAAGGGCAGCCGAGGAAGCGCGCGCCCTCTGGGTATCGCGCTTCGAGTACGGGTCCCCATCGGATATCGACTCGATCGTCGCCCGTGCGGCGCGCACCAATTTCAACGTCATCTTCTTTCAGGTACGGGGCGCGGGCGACGCGTTCTACGTTTCCGACCTCGAGCCCTGCGCCGTCGCGCTTTGCGGCTCGCTCGGCAACGGACGTCCGGCCTGGGATCCGCTCGCGGTCGCGGTGGCCGCCGCCCACGCGCGAGGGATCCAGCTCCACGCCTGGCTCAATGCGCTGAGTGGCTGGAGCGCCGGAAGCTCCACGTCGTGCTCGCTGCTACAACCCTCGGCACCGGGATCACCGGCCCATATGCTGGTGGAGCACCCCGAGTGGCGCGTCGTCAACACCCTGGGCGCCACCCAGTCCTGCCCGGATGCCCCTAACGAGTACGTCTACGTGTCGCCCGGAATTCCCGCGGTTCGCAGCCATCTGGCGCGGGTCGCCGCCGACGTCGCCCGCCGCTATGCCGTCGATGGCATCCACCTCGACCGGATCCGGTATCCCGGTACCTCGTGGTCATACGACACGACCAGTCTCCGGATCTTCGGCAAGGACCCCGTCGCGTTCGCGGCGGA
>DASRHU010000288.1:0-6188 GCA_035650335.1 Gemmatimonadaceae bacterium
TTCGGCTCGCTCTTCGGCTCCGATCGCGGCGCCGGTGCCTCGCGACGCGGCTCGCTTCTCGGCTCCGAGCGAGGCGACTCCCGTCGCGGCTCGGCCCGCGGTGCCTCACGCTGCGGCTCCGCCCGCCGCGGTTCGCTCCTCGGCTCGCTCTCGCGTGGCTCGCTTCGCGGTTCGCTTCGCGGCTCGCGACGGCCGCGGTCTTCGATGATGACCCGATCATCGGGACGCTCGGCGCGAGACGGCTCCGCGTCGTCCCGTCGCGGCGCGCGCACCCCACGCCCGAGTCCTTCCTCTCCGCCTTGATCCTGCGATGCCTCATCGCGGCGGGGCGCGCGAATCACACCCTGACGGTCGGCTTCCGTGTCCCGATCCAGCTCGGTCGGACGCCGCCGTCCGCTCGTGCCGCGATCGTCGCGGATGTCGTCGCCGGGTCGAGTCGCACCGCTGCCGCCGCGTGACGCGGCGTCTCCCACGCCACGACGACCGATGTTGTCGTCCTCGATCTGCGATCCGGGACGACGCTGATCGACGGCGCTCGGCCGCCGGCGATGCTCGATCTGCGTGACATTGGACGGACGCGACCCGCGCGGCAGCTCCTTGAACTCGTAGCGCGGCTCGCGCACGCGGTCGCGCACGTACACGACGCGCCGCCCGCCGTACCGGCGATACGGGTAGTAGTACGGATCATCCCAGACGACAATGCGAAATTTGATGCAGGCGTGCGAGTACGGATCCCACACCGGATACGGGCGATACGAGTGACAGTCGTAGCACAGGAAGCGCGGATAGCTGGCGCGGCGCTCCACGTGATACTCCGCCACGTCGAACGTGTACGACGCGCGTGGATCGAGCAGCAGATCGGCGAACTCGCGCGCGGCCACGTACGGATCCCCGTGCACGCGCCCGCCCGCATAACGATAGTCCCAGTGGCGGCCGCGGGACACGCGGTCGTAGTCGAACGGCTCCCACGACGAGATCGCGAAAATGTAGCCGAGCCCCGGGTAGTCGTTGATGACGAACGACTCGTGCCCGTGTCCGTACACGCGATACGTGTGACCGCCACGGACTTCGCCGGCGTCGTACGGATCTTCGGGGAACAGAATCTCGAGACGGCCATCGGTGTCGATGCGAACGACGGTCACGAACGCGTCCTCATCGGTGCGGAAGTAGACGCGTGCGCGATCGCCGCGACGGAACAGATTGTCACCGCTGACCCAGAGCTCGACGTCGGGCGCGTCGTATCCCCTGCGAAAGATGCGCGGCTGACCCGAGCGCTCGATGACGGAAGCGGCGCCCGCGAGATCCGTGACCGTGGACCCGGAAGCGAGCGTGGCCACGAAGGCCAGCACATTGGCGAAGGAGCTCAGCATGGAGTTCCCCTGAAAGTGAACGACCGACGCTCTGACATGTACGCCTGCACTCGACGACATGGGCACGCGCCATGCCCCGCGGCATCGTTCGTTAACGCGATAATATAAAACGAGTTACCTCAGGGCGCGCCCACCACCTTCGACAACTGTCACATTGGAGAGACGCCCGACACAAGCCGCGCGGGGACACCGCCGAACACGACCGAAGGGACCGAAGACGATTCGATGCAAGCGTTTTCGCCGGTCCCTTCGATCCCCGCGACCGAACGGTTAGCGTTCATGTCACCCATGCCCACCACCGCCCACGCCCGCGCCGATCTTCTCGACCCGGCCATGCTCGCCGCGCTCGGGCGGATCGAGCTGATCGCTCGCTGGGTGGTCGACGGGTTCATCTCCGGACTCCACCGGTCACCGCGCAAAGGGTTCTCGGTGGAGTTCGCCGAGCATCGGCCGTATCAGCCGGGCGACGACCTCCGGTATGTCGACTGGCGAATCGCCGCCCGCATCGACCGGTGGGTCGTGAAGCAGTACGAGGAGGAAACCAACCTGCGCGCCACGCTGGTGCTGGATGTGAGCGCGTCGATGGCGTGGAGCGGCGATCCGGCCCGCCTCACGAAGCTCGCGTACGCCGAGCGGCTGGTCGCGGCGGTCGCGCTGCTCCTCCTGCGTCAGCGGGACTCGGTAGGGCTGGTGCGCTTTGACGACAGGCTTCGGACCGTGGTCCCACCGCGTATGCGCTCCGGGCAGTGGCGTCGCATTGTCGCCGCGCTCGATGACCCGGGAGCTGGAAAGGCATCCTACGCGGCCGGCGCGCTCGAGCGCGCGGCCCGCGTCGTTCCGCGTCGCGGGATGATCCTGCTCGTCTCCGATCTGCTCGTGGAGGGCGACGAAGTGGTGCGCTCCGTCCGCTCACTTCGAGCCGCCGGCCATCACGTCACCGTCCTGCACGTCATGGACCCCGCCGAACGGGAGCTGCCGTTCGCGAGCGATGCGATCTTCGTCGATCCGGAGTCCGGCAGCGAGGTCACCGCGACCGTGGCCGACGTGCGCCCTGCCTATCGAGCGACCGTACAGGCGGCGATCATGGAATGGCGCGCCGCGCTGGCGGCGGTCGGCGCTTCGTACGAGGTCGTCATGACCAACGAGCCGTTTGGCATCCCGCTGCGCCGGGCGTTCGCGATCCGCCAGCGGTTGCCGTAATGGAATTTCTCGCTCCCGCCTGGCTCGCGGCGGCGGCCGCGATCGCCGTCCCGCTGCTGCTCCACCTCATGCGGCGTCGCATCGGAACGCGCATCGACTTCCCGGCCGTCCGGTATCTCGCGCGCGCGGAGCGCGAGCACAGCCGCAAGCTGCGTATGCGGAACCTGCTCCTCATGCTGCTGCGTGTCGCGGCGGTTCTCGTCCTCACGGCCGCCGCCGCGCGTCCGATCGCGCGCCTCGCCGGTGGAGGGCACGCGCCGACGAGCCTGGCGATCGTGCTCGACAATTCGCTCAGCTCGTCGGCGATTCAGAATGGCCGTCCGGTCCTCGACGAGCTGCGCGCGCGCGCCCGGGAGGTCGTCGCTCGAGCCAGCGGCGAAGACCGGCTCTTTCTCGTGACCGCGGACGCGGTGTCCCGCGGTGGCGGCCGCGGCGCAATGCTCGACGCGATCGACCACGTCGAGCCGCTCGCCGGGGCGGGCGATCTCGAGCGTGCCGTCGCGCGCGCGGCCGCGCTCGTGCGGCAAGGGCCAGCGTCCGCTCGATGGATGCACGTTCGCGAGATCGTGATCATCACCGACGCGCAGGCCTCCACCTGGCGTCGTCCGGTTTCACTCGGCGACGTGCGCGTGATTCTGCATCGCGCCCCGGGAACCCCACCCGAGAACAGGGCGGTCTCTCACGCGGAGGCGCGTCCCATTCGATGGACGCCGCGCGGGTCCGTGGTCGCGAGGTTTCGCGGCCCCGACACCGCCACGTACCGCTTCACGCTCGAGGGGCGAACGCTCGCGCGCGGGACGGCCGCTCGTGACGAGGAAGTGATCGTGCGTGTCTCACCGCCCGAACAAGGGTGGACGGCCGGGACCGTCGAGCTCGAGCCTGACGAGATGCGCGGCGACGACGTTCGCCACTTCGCCGCGTGGATCGGCCCCGCGCCCGGCATCGCCGTCCATCGCGAGATCGCGACCTTCGCACAGAGCGCCGTGGACGCGCTGCGACAGACGGAGCGCGTTGTCGCCGGCAGCGACGTCTCGATCGCGCCCGCCGATGTCGCCGTTAGGCTTCCGGCGCTCCTGTTCGCGCCCGCCGACCCCGTGCGCGCTGGTGCCGCCAACCGCGTGCTGGAGCGCCTCGGCGTTCCATGGCGGCTCGGAGCGCTCCGGCCAGGAGAGATCGCGGCGCGCGGAACCGCCGAGGGCGTGCGACCGCTCGACGGCGTGATGGTCGCTCGACGTCACGCGCTCCGACCGGTCGGCGGCGCGACGGCCGATACCATCGCCATGGCCGGCGCCGAGCCATGGATCGTGGGCGGGCCGGGCTACGTTCTCGTGGCCTCGCCACTCACCCCCGATGCGACGTCGTTGCCGGTGCGCGCGGCCTTCATTCCCTGGCTCACCGATGTGGTGACGCAGCGACTGGTCGGCGATGCGGGCACCGTCGTCCATGCGTCTCCGGGCGCCGCCATCGCGCGACCCGATGGCATGGATGCGCTCGAGGTCCCGGGCGGGCGCCGCGTTACCCTGGCGGCAGACACCGTGATCGCACCCGACCGCGCGGGCGTCGCCTTCTTCATGCGGGGCGGGCGCCGCGTCGGCGCGCTCGTCGTCAATCCGGAGCCTGACGAGTCGGACCTCGCGCGCCTCACCCCGGACGCGCTCGTCTCGCGAGTGCGCGCGGCCGAGGTCGTCTCGCCGGACAGCGCCCGGTGGACCGCCGCGCTCTTTTCTTCTTCGCCCCGGCGCTCGCTCCTCGTTCCCGTGCTCGTGTTGGCGTTGGCGGTGCTGCTCCTCGAATCGGCGGTCGCCGGGGCGGGCCAGCGGAGGGCAGCGTAGCGTGGCGTTGCCGCGCATTCTCGACGCGATCGAATCGCTCCCGGCTTTCGCGCGCGTCGTCAACACGTTTCCGCCGCCGGGCGGCCGCCTGACGATTGCCGGGCTTCCCGGCTCGAGCGATGCCGCCTTTACGGCCGCGCTCGCGCGCCGCGAGAGCGAGCGGCGCTTCTTCGTCATCGTCGCCGAAACGCTCCCGGACGCCGAGCGCTGGCTCGCCGACCTGTCGTCGGTCGTGGACGAGCCGGAGGGCGTTGCCCTGTATCCGCCGCGCGAGGGCTTCGGCGAGATCGAGCCGCACCTCGAGGTTGCGGGCGAGCGAGTGGAGACGCTCGAGCACGTGGTGCACGGACGCGTCCGCCTCCTCGTCACGACGGCGCGAGCGGTGCTGGAGCGTACGCGTCTCCCCGGGGCGCTCCGACAAGGACGGCTCGAGCTGCGTCGCGGCGAGCAGCATCGCCTCGAATCGCTGACGTCGCACCTCGATTCCATTGGCTTCGAGCGCGTTCCGCTCGTCGATGACGTTGCCCAGTACTCCGTGCGCGGCGGCATCGTCGATATTTACGGCTTCGGGATGGCGAGCCCCGTTCGTCTCGAGTTCTGGGGTGATGAGATCACCTCGCTTCGCCAGTTCGACATCGTCACGCAGCGATCCACCCGCGACGTCGAGCACGCGACCATTCTGCCGGTCGATACGCCGACCTCCGATGAGAGCGACGCCGACACGGCGCCGCGCGGATCGCTCACCGATCTGCTTCCACCGGACTCCGTGATCTTCCTCCCCGGCGGCACGCATCTCGACCCGGAGATGCGGCGCACCTGGGAAGAGGCGAAGCATCACATCGAGCTCGCGCGCCGCCGCGGCGAAGACGCGCCGCCACGCGAGGAGCTGTTCCGGTCGCCCGAGGAAGCGCAGCGCGCCATGGCCGCCTTCTCGACCATCGGGCTTCGAGAGCGCGACGACCCCGATGCGCCAGCGGACGTCACCTTTCCCCTGCGGCCACCGGAGGCGATCGATCGCGACATCAAGCGCCTGCGCGCGATCCTCACCGATGGGGTCCCGACGCTCATCCTCTGCGACAACGCCGGGCAGGCCGAGCGGCTCGAAGAGCTGCTCGGCGAGAGTGGCCGCCGGCCGGTGGCGGCGGACCTCGCGATGGGAGTGTTAGGCGGCGGCTTCGTGGTTCCGGGCGTGCTGCGCGTCCTGACCGACCACGAGATCTTCCGCCGCGAGCGCCGACTGCGCCGCGCCCGTCGTTATGCGAGCGGCGTCCCGCTCGAGACGATGACGGCGCTCAAGCCCGGCGACTTCGTCGTCCACCTCGAGCATGGCATCGGCATCTACCGCGGCATCGACACGATCTTCGCGGGACAGAGCACGCTCGAGGTTGCCGTCATCGAGTACGAGGGAGGCGATCGTCTCAACGTTCCGCTGTACCGCATCGATCAGATCGAGCGGTATCGGGCGGCGACCGATGGCGACGAAGCGACACCGCCGCGACTACACAAGCTCGGCGGGAAGCGATGGGCCGCGCAGCGCGACAAGACGCGCGCCGCGCTCCAGGAGATGACCATGGAGCTCCTCGACCTGTACGCGCGTCGCAAGATGGCGACGAAGGTTCCGGCGCTTCCCGACACCGCCTGGCAGCGGCAGCTCGAGTCGTCCTTCCTCTTCGAGGACACGCCCGATCAGCGACGCGCGACCGAGGAAGTGAAGCGCGACATGGAGACCGAGCGACCGATGGATCGCCTGCTCGTCGGCGACGTGGGGTACGGCAAGACCGAGGTC
>DASRHU010000289.1:0-3546 GCA_035650335.1 Gemmatimonadaceae bacterium
GTCGGAGTGCTCCTTTTTCCTCGGGCGCGAGCGCCTCATCCCGATCGGCACGTCACGCATGGCCCGCTGGCGGAAGAAGCTCTTCGCGATCATGTCCCGCAACGCGCAGGGGGCGACGGAGTTCTTCCAGATCCCGCCGAACCGCGTCGTCGAGCTCGGGGCGCAGATCGAGTTCTGATCTTTCAACGGCAACTTCAACAGCTTGAACCACAGAGAGCACAGAGAACACAGAGAACCGCCAAGAACTTCAACCGCGGGAGCTTTTGTAGAAAGCCTTCGCAGTTGAAGGTCTTGGCGGTTCTCTGTGTTCTCTGTGCTCTCTGTGGTTCATGGCTTCTAGGCTCGTTGCGCACCAGCCAGCTCCTCACCCCTCGCCCCGCCATGCGCTCCCTCCGCCTCGCCTTCCTCCTCATCACCATCGCCGCCCCGCTCGGCGCTCAGGCGCTGCCCGCGGACTCCATTCGCGACGATCGCAACTTCTCGTTCTACGACCGCGGACCGTATCGGCAGACGGTGCCCCGCCCCGAGACCGTGCTCGGCTACTCCATCGGCGAGATGAACACCCAGTACGCCGCGCAGGAGCGGGTACTGCTCGCGATCGCCGACGCGGCGAAGGATCGCGTGCGCGTCGAGGAGTTCGGCTCGAGCTACGAGCGGCGCACGATGCGGACGTTCATCGTGTCGTCGCCGGAGAACATCGCGCGCCTCGATGCCATTCGGTCCGATCTCGACAAGCTGGCGGACCCGCGCACCGCGAGCGCGGGCGAGCTCGATCAGATCGCGGCGCGCACCCCCGCCGTCGTGTTCCTCTCGCACTCCGTGCACGGCAACGAATCACCCGGCTTCGAGTCGGCCATTCAGCTGCTCTACCAGCTCGCGGCCAGCGAGGAGCCGGCGACGGTCAATGCGCTCCGCAACACGATCGTGGTCATCAACCCGAGCTCGAACCCGGATGGGCACGAGCGATTCACGGTCTGGTACAACTCGATCAACGTGCGCCATCCCGATCCGAACGCCATCGAGCATGACGAGCCGTGGAGCGTGCAGGGACGATTCAATCACTATCGGTTCGACATGAACCGCGACGTGATGGCCTCGACGCAGCGCGAGGTGCAGGGGCTCATGCGCGCGATGCTCCGCTGGCATCCGATGGTCGCCGCCGATCTGCACGGCGTCACCGAGCGGTTCTTCTTCCCCCCGGTCGCCAAGGCGATCAACGCCAACTTCGGAGATCTGTTCACGAAATGGATGGAAATCCTCGGCCGCGCCAACGCCACCGCGTTCGACCGGTACGGATGGATGTATTACTCGCGCGATGTCTTCGACTTCTACGCCGTGTTCTACTGGGACACGTGGCCCTCGCTGATGGGCGCGGCCGGGATGACCTTCGAGACCGACGGCGGCGGCTGGAAGGGCATCCTCTGGCGTCGCGACGACGGCACGCTCGTCTCGTTCCGCGATGGCATCGCGAAACACTGGGTCGCCTCGATGGCGACAATCGAGCAGACCGCCGCACGCCGCGAGGAGCGAGTGCGCGATTTCCTGCGGTTCCGCCAGTCGGCGATCGCCGACGGGCGCACCGGCGCCATGAAGCGCGTCGTCCTCGTCCCGGGGCGCGACCCCGGACGCGCCGCCGAGCTGGTATCGGCGCTGTTGCGCGCGGGCATCGAGGTCCGCGCCACGGAGGCGGAGTTGTCGTCGTCGCGTGCACACGCGTTCCGGGACGACGCGGTGCGATCACAGCGCTTCGCCACCGGGGCATACGTCATCGATCTCGCCCAGCCTAACGGGCGCGTGGCCAAGGCCTTCCTCGAGCCGACACCGGCCATGGACAGCGCATTCGTGCGCGCACAAATCGCGAAATTCGTCCGCAACGTGCGGCGCGGCCGTGGCGGAGTTCGCGAGGGGTACGAGTTCTACGATCTCACCGCCTGGTCGCTCCCGGTCGCGTTCGGCGTCGAGGCCTACTGGACGGAAGACGC
Source organism: Gemmatimonadaceae bacterium (assembly GCA_035650335.1). Taxonomy (GTDB): domain Bacteria; phylum Gemmatimonadota; class Gemmatimonadetes; order Gemmatimonadales; family Gemmatimonadaceae; genus JAICNG01. The sequence goes on from DASRHU010000289.1 coordinate 1,983, forward strand.
CGCTCCCGTTCGGGGCCGGCTGCTGTCGCTTCCGGCCGAGGAGCCGACCTTGCCGGAAGCGCAGCAGCAGGCGCGCCGCGTGGGAGGTGAGCTGGTCGCGGTCGAAATCCCGGGAGGGATCGTGGCCGGCGCCGGCGCGAAGTCGGCGTACGTCTTCCCTCCCGATCGCAACGGCGCCTCACGACTCGCCTATCACCTGATGAAGGAAGGGTACCGGCTGGCGGTCGCGACGCAGCCGATCGAGGCCGACGGCAAGCACTTTCCGCGCGGCACGTGGGTCGTGCGCGTCGCTCGGAACGATACCACCGTGGCGTCGCGACTCGACGTGCTTGCACGCGAGAGCGGCGTCGAGGTGACCGGCGTCAATTCCGCCTTCACCACCGCCGCCCAATTCGGCATCGGCTCGGAGGCGACCCTGGCGGTCACGCCGCCACGAATCGCGCTGGTTGGCGATGAAGGAATCAGCCAGACGGGGTACGGCGCAGTCTGGTGGAACTTCGAGCGCCGTTACGGCATCGACTTCATGCCCATCTCGCTCGGCTATCTGGCGAATGGCGACCTGACGAAGCTCAACGTCATCATCATCCCGAGCGCATCACCTGGCGCGCTCACCGCGCGGCTCGGCAAGGATGGTGTCGAGCACGTGAAGCGGTGGATTCGCGAGGGCGGGACGCTGATCACGATGGGCGGATCGACGGCCTGGGCGGCGCGCCCGAGCACTGACCTCACGAGTGGCCGCGCCGTCGGCGCCGATGAGGACACGACGAAGGCGGACACACCACCCGCCGACAGCGCCGCGCGTCGTCAGGCACCGGAACGCACCGCCGAGGATCTCATTCCGGTGAAGAGCCCCTCGTCGGACGACGATGCGCCGGCGCCGCTACCCGGGACGCACTTCGACGTCGTTCTCGATCGCACCCACTGGCTGACGTTCGGCTACGAGGATCCGCGCCTCACGGTGATGCTCGACGGGGACTTCTTCCTGAAGCTCTCGAAGGATGGCGCCAACGTGGCGGTGTTTCCCTCGAGCGGGCGGCTGCATCGGGCGGGCTTCATCTTCCCCGACAATACGGAGCGGCTTCTCCGGGGCACCGCGCTGCTCGTCGAAGAGTCGCTGGGCGACGGGCACGTCGTGGCGTTCGTGAACGAGCCGATGTTTCGCGGCTGGTGGCGTGCGCTCGACAAGCTCGTGTTGAATGCGGTGCTGCTGGGACCCTCCATGTAGATGCGGGTCAAGGGCCAAGGGCCAGGGGCCAGGGGTGCGGTAAGGCGCGGCGGCTGCTCCGCAGCCAGCCGCGCTCCATCAGATGAGCAAACGGCCGCGCAACGCGCGGCCGTTTGCCTTTCCACACCCCTGGCCCCTGGCCCTTGGCCCCTGACCCGCCCTTCCTAGAACCACCCCCGCGTATACGCCCTCGCACGCGCCTCGGCGGCCGCGCGACGCGCATCGCTGCGCGCCTCCGCCGCCATCGCACGGGCCGTCGTCGCCACCGCGCGCGCGGCACGCGTCGCCTCACGGGCCGCCTCGTCGATGACCTCGTGATCGACGTCGAACTCCCCGTGG
>DASRHU010000290.1:0-28691 GCA_035650335.1 Gemmatimonadaceae bacterium
GTCGCTGTTACTCACCGGAAAGACGATCGGGGGGCGTACGTCGACAACAAAACTGGCTGGCGACGACACCTCGGCGACCGACGCTCGAACGAGGATGTCACCCGTGGACGGCCCTGGCGTCAGGGTGTTTGTTGCTTCCCCCTGCGAATTCGTCGGAGACGTCGCTGCAGCGAGCGTCGCCTGGCCTTCGACTACGGTCCAGCTCACCGTCGCTCCGCCGACCAAGTTCCCGTAATCGTCCCGTACGACCGCACGCAATTGCACCGGGGTCGTCTGCCCGGCCGCGATCGCCACGTTACCCGCTAGGGAATGAATCATCGCCGGAGGTCCCGCTGCGACCGTCGCGACGAAAATCGCGGTGTCGACGAGCGCTCCTGTCAGCGTGTCGAGCACGGTGGCCACGACCTGCTGCGGACGACCGACCATGGTGCCCACGCGCCAGCTGGCGGTCGCGATGCCCGCGCCGTTGGTGCGGTTGCTCGCGGGTTCGATCGAGCCTTCGCCCGCGGTCACCGCGAAGGTGACCGGGATATTCGGTACCCCGCGCCCATTCGCATCGCTGACTTTCGCGGCGATTGGGGCGAGCAGGTTCCGTCCGGCCATCCCTGTCTGTTGATTGCCGGCGGACACCGCGAGCGTGGCGGGAGCGCCAATGGGCTCGGGCTCGGTCCCGCCTCCCCCGCAAGCGGCGAGGACGAGAACGCACGCGAGCCCTAACGATCGTGCTGGGAAGAGGATCCGATCCATGGCGGTGACACGTGGAGTAACACCTAACTAGGGCGGGAGCGAAAGGATAATGCCTGTCCCAGCCCTGCGCCAGCGGGGTTCGGATGCGGTACGGTCTTGACCTAACGGCCGGCGTCGTCCAGGCGCCGCCGCAGCTCGCGCACTTCGGCTCGCTGCGCCGCGATCATCTCGCCGACGAGCCCGCCCACGAACAGCACCGTTCCCACGATCACCGACAACACAACGAGATCGATGAGTGGCCGGTAGCCGAAGCCGGCGAAGATGCGAATCGCGACGAGCGTGATGCCGGCGAGCACGCCGATCGCGGCGAGCATTGCCCCGAGCACGCCGAACAGGAGCAGCGGCTTCTGCCCGAACCGCAGCTCGAACCAGACGGCGAGCATGTCCAGCACGCCGATCGGAATGCGCCCAATCCCGAACTTCGAGCGGCCGGCGTGGCGCGCATACAGCGGAACCGGAATCTCGGTGACGCTGAACCCCTGGGCAGCGGCGACGGCGATCATGTACCGGTGCCAGTCGGGACGAATCGGGATCGCGTCCATCACCTCGCGCCGGTAGGCCTTCACCGAGTTCAGATCGCGCACGGGAAGCCGGAAGAGCTTGCGGCTCAGCCCGTTGTAGATGCTGGACACGAATCGCCGCTCGTATTTTCCCTGCTTGTAGCCCGTGACCATGTCGACGTCGCCCGACAGGATCGGGGTGACGAGTCGCGGAATGTCCTCGGGCTTGTACTGGAGGTCGGCCGGGTAGAACACGAGAACGCGACCGCGCGCGTGCAGGTAGCCGGTGCGCAGGGCGTCTGCGATCCCGCGACGAATGCGGTGACGAACGGCGCGCAGGAACGGGTAGCGGGTCTGCAGCTCCTCGAGGACGGTCCACGAGCCATCGATCGATCCGTCGTCGATCACGATCACCTCGTACCGCACCGCGCTCCCGGCGAACGCCTGGGCGGCGAGCTCCATGAACAGCGGGAGATTCTCCGCCTCGTCCTTCGCCGGAACGAGCACGCTCACGTCGGGGGCGCCGGTGAGGGCGTCAGGTGCCGACCCGATCGAAGACCGCGGTCCAGGGCGTGCCGCCGTCACGAGCTCCGGCCCGCGCTCGGCGCTCACACGCGCTTTCTCATGCGCGCGGACAACACCCCGAGCTGGTCGCGATATTTCGCCACCGTACGGCGGGCGATCTGGACGCCGCTCTCCTTGAGGATGTTGACGATCGCCTGGTCGGTGAGCGGATGCTTCGGATCCTCCTCGCCGACGAGCTTCTCGATCTGCGCCTTGATCCCGCGGGCCGACACGTCTTCCCCGCCCGTCGTCGAGAGACCCGACGAGAAGAAGAACTTGAGGGGGAGCACGCCGCGCGGCGTTTGCACGAACTTCTCGTTCGTCACGCGGCTGACGGTGGACTCGTGCATGTTGATGACTTCCGCGACCTCGCGCAGCGTCAGCGGCTTGAGGTACTGCACCCCCTTCTCGAAGAACTCACGCTGCCGGTCGACGATGAAGTTCATCACCTTCAACATCGTCTGACGGCGCTGCTCGATCGCCTGAATCATCCAGTTCGCCGAGTTGAGCTTGTTCGAGATGAACTCCTTGTTCTCCCCTTCGAACTTCTTCTTGTCGCGGGCGATCTCCTGGTACGCCTTGCTCAGCTTGAGGCGTGGGAGGTTCGCGTCGTTCAGGAAGACGTGGTATTTCCCATCGATCTTCTCGACGATCAGATCGGGGATGATGTAGTTGTCGCCGGTGTCGCTGTACTTGATCCCCGGCTTCGGATCGAGCTTCTGAATCTCGTCGGCCGCCTTCTGCACGTCGCTCGGTGAGATGCCGAACCGCTTGGAGATCTCGCTCCAGCGGTGGTTGATCAGCTCATCGAAGCAGTCGCGGACGAGGCGAAATGGCACCGATTGCTCGAGCCCGGCGTCCTTGAGCTGGAGCAACAGGCATTCGCGCAAGTCCCGCGCGCCCACGCCCGGGGGATCCAGACTCTGGATGATCGAGAGCATCTCGTCGATCTCCGCCTGGGTGTAAATGGGCGCTTCGAGCGGATCCTGATCCATCTCCTCGGCGGTGCTCCGCACGAGATCGTTGATGCTCTGGTGAATTTCCTCGACGGGACAGGCGAGATATCCGTCCTCATCGATGTTGCCGACGAACTCGTCGCCGAGGAGGCGCTGCCGGGGCGAGAGCTCGAGCAGCTGGATCTGATCGCGGAGATGATCGGCGAGATCGCGTGTCTCGACGGTGACGGGCTCGTAGTACTCTTTCTCCTCGTGCTCTTCGTGTCTGCCGCCGGCGTCGAATCCGTTGAGAAGGATCTCCTCCCAGTCGATCTCGTCAGTCGCCTTCTCCTGCTGGGCGGCTTCCTCCGTCTGCCCCTCCTCTTCGTCCTCTTCCTCCTCCGGCTCCACCATCTCGAGGAAGGGGTTGTTCATCAGCTCCTGCTTCAGGTGCTGCTGCAGGTCGAGCAGAGGCATGTACAGGAGATCCATCGCCTGGTAGAGGCGAGGATTGATCTTGATCTCCTGCTTGAGCTGCGTGCTCTGTGAAATGCCTGCTTTCATGAATCCATTATCTCGCTGTGAGGACCCTGCGCCGCTGCATTAGTCGCCCGCAGGCTCGGCCCTGCCCTGCCCCGCGGCCGAAAAACGCGCGCGTAGACGCGCCGTCAGCGTTGGACCCAGATAGATCTTCGCCACCGTGTCATCGAACACCAGCTCGCGCACCGTCCCGGAAACCTTGACGTGGCCGTCGTACATTATGTAAGCCCGATCGACGATGTCGAGAGTCTGCTCGACGTTGTGATCGCTGATGAGCACGCCAATGCCGCGATGGCGGAGCCCGGCGACGATCGTCTGAATGTCGTGCACCGCGATGGGGTCGACGCCAGCAAAAGGCTCGTCGAGCATCATGAACTTCGGCTCCGTCACCAGCGCCCGCGTGATCTCGAGACGGCGACGCTCCCCACCGGACAGCGAGAACGCCTTGCTCCTGCGCAGGAGCTTGATGCTGAGCTCGTCGAGGAGCCGCTCGAGACGCGCTCGTCGCTCCGCCGCCGGAATCGGCATCGTCTCCAGAATTGCCAGGATGTTCTCCTCGACCGTCAGCTTGCGGAAAATCGACGGTTCCTGGGAGAGGTAGCCGATGCCGAGCCGTGCTCGCTTGTACATCGGCATGTCGGTAATGTCCTGACCGTCGAGCAGGATGCGACCTTCCTGCGGCTTGATCAGTCCGACGATCATGTAGAACGTCGTCGTCTTGCCCGCGCCGTTGGGCCCCAGCAATCCGACGATCTCCCCCTGTTGCAATCGCAGGGCCACGTCGTTGACGACACGGCGCCGCCGGTAGGTCTTGACCAGTCCTGTCGCTTCGAGCACCGAGCCGCGTGCGGGGGCTTCCACCGCCGGATACGACCCCGTCGTGATGGCGATGTGCTCGCCCGACTGACGCAGGACATCGGCGATCTGCCCACGCTGCGGACGAATCTCGCTCCACACGTGGTCGGCGAATCGGAGGCGCACATCGGGCGACGTGAGACCGCCCGGCGGCAGGATGATGACGCCTTCGGCGGCGAGGCGCGGAAGCACCGACACCGCGAGGTGCTGGCGTACTTCGTCGAGGCTCAGTCGTCCACCCTCGAGCTGCGCATCGCGCCCCTCGAAGCGCACGAGGTCGAGATAGTCGTCGCGATAGCACGTCGCGAGATCGTTGAACACGGCCGATCCCGAATCGTCCGAGGCGCAGATCAGCGCGTGCAGCGCGAGCGCCATCGACCGATGGCCCTGCGACAGACGCCCGATGATCTGGTCGAGCCTCTGCGGGAGGTGATCGCTCATGGCGTCCCCCGTGGTGCGGGCGGCCGCGCGGACGGGCGTACGCTGTCACGAGGCGTGGCGAGCGTCGTGTCGGCGCCTTGGCGCGGCACCTCGAGATACACCCCAGCGGCCTGGTCGGTGATGCTCACCCGATCGACTTCCTGATTCTCGAAGGTCACCGTGATCATGCGTCCGCGAACGTAGTTGATGCCGGGCAACGACTCCCGCCCCTCGCGCGTCGCCACCTGATAGAACGACCGCGCGTTGCCCCGTGCGACCAGATCTCGAATGCGTGGCCGCCGGGCGCTGTCCGATGGCGCAGCAATCGTATCGAACCGCGCGACGATCGTGTCCCCGCGCAGCCAGTCTTTCTCCGTGGACCGAACACGCGTGGAGTCGGGCGTGCTCTGCGCGAACGCGTCGCGGACGGCGAACACCTCCCGCATGCGCTGCCCCGGCATTCGCAGATCGAGGGAGTCGGCGACGATGTCGTACTCCGGGGAGACCGCTCGAGCGCGCGACGTTCCCCATGCATACACACGATCCATCTTGCTGTCGGTCAACCGAAGATCGAGCGTGTCGGCCGTCAGCGTGACATCCCGGCTCACCGCGCGCGCGCGCGCGGACGACAGCACACGGCTGAGTGCGCGCTGCGACCCGTACAGCTCGATCAGGTTGCCGGTGAGCGTGAACGGATCCTCGCCCTTCCCTTCGATCCGTGGGGATTTCATGAGTCGCACGTACTCGTGCCCGCCGTCCATGAACGCCGAGTCGGCGTTGGACAGAACATCCGTGCGCGTGATGACGACCCGCCCCGATGCGTACACGAGGCTGTCGTTGTCCATGATGACCGTGTTGGCGACGAGCGTCGTCGGGTCGCTGCGTCGGCCAGTGGAGTCGGTCTCGATGAGGACGATCGTCGGGCGTCGCGGTGCGACCATGCGTGATGCACGACGAACCCCCTCGGCGGGCCGGTAGTAGTCGACTTCGGGACCGGTGAGCTTGGTTCCGCTCGGCAGGGTCGCGTCGACGTTCCCTTCCGCCCGCAGATGCTCGTCGTTGAGCCAGTAGGTGAGGCGGCGTGAGCGAAGCGTCAGCCTCGGCTCGCGATAATCGACGTTGCCGATGAGGTACAGCAGGCGCGCGTCGCCATAATACTCGACGCTGTCGGCGATCACGGTGATTTGCTGCGCCTCGCATCGCCCCTCTGGGCGGCGTCCGAGATACCAGTTGTACTGTCCACTGGGCAGCCGCGTCATGGTGAGCGGCGAGCCCGCGGGGCTTTTGAAGTTGAACAGACACTGTCCGGAGCGGGCTTCCTGCGCGTGCAGCGGCCCGGCGCCGATCGCCGCCACCATCGCGATGCCCAGAAACGAGGCGCGCGTCATGGCTGCGGTTGGGTCGGGGGAGGAATGCGCCGGCTCGTGTCGGGAATGCCCGTCGAAGGCGATGGCGCGCGCGGCGATCCAAGATCGCCGGTGGAGACGGCGCCCTGCCCTTCGATGAGTCGGTGCACGCGCACGCTATTCATGTTGGGATCGGAGGTGAAGCCGATCCCTTCGACGCGCCGGCCCGGCTCCGTCAGCACGAACGCGCTGTCGCTCGAGATCTCGTTGCGAGCCTGGTCATAGCGCAGCTGCTCGCTCGTCAGGCGGCGCCCGTCCTCGCTCACCACGACGACGTTCCCTCGCGCTTCCATTTTCGAGTGCCGGGTGTTGTACGTACCTTCTCGCGACGTGAGGACCGAGTTGCGCTCCCCGGTGCGAGTGTAGAAGGTGAGCGTGACGCCGCGCAGCTCGATGCGTGAGTTCTCGTCGAAGAAGAACGCGGTGTCGGCCTGCAGATCCGCGGTGCGCACCCCTTGATCGGTGAGCCGCGTGTTGATGCCGAACATCAGCTGGTCGGCGGAGTCGGCGAGTGGCGATCCGCTCGTGCGCGGCGGGGCCGTCCCATCGCCGCCGCACGCGACGACGAGGATCGCGATCGACACGAAGCGGAGTCTCATACGACCCCCGCACGCATGAGGTCGTGGAGGTGCACCATCCCGACGAGGTGCTCCCCTGCGTCGACGACGGGCATCGCCATGATGCCGTGCTGCTGCATCCGGTACACCGCGGCGCTCCCCAGCTCGGTGTCGCGCGCGACCTTCGGCGTGCGCGTCATGATCGTCTCGACGCGGAGGTCCATGAAGTCGCGTTCACGCTCCATGAGCCGCGTCAGGTCCCCGGCGGTGACGACGCCCAGCACCCGCCGCTGGCCATCGACGATGGCGACCGTTCCGCGCCGCTCGGCCATCTGGACGACCGCCTCGCGCATCGAGGCGGTCGGCGGAAGCGCGGGGAGTGGCGAGGTCACCATGACGTCGCTGACGCGCGTGAGAAGCTGTCGGCCAAGCGCGCCGCCGGGATGCAGCCGGGCGAAGTCTTCGCGGCGAAACGCCTTTCGCTCGAGCAGGACGACCGCGAGGGCGTCCCCGAGGGCGAGGGCGACCGTTGTGCTCGTGGTCGGAGCGAGGTCGTGTGGACACGCCTCCTCACGCACCCACGTGTCGATCACCACATCAGCATGACGGCCCAGCGTGGAATCCGCCGTCCCGGTGAACGCCACGACACGCACGCCGTGTCGCTTCAGGTGCTCGAGGAGCGGGAGCAGCTCCTGCGTCTCCCCGCTCTTCGAGATGAGGATCGCCACATCGTCGGCGCTCACGATACCGAGATCGCCGTGCACGCTCTCGACCGGGTGGACGAACGTCGCGGGCGTGCCGGTGGAGGTGAGCGTTGCCGCGATCTTGCGTCCGACGATGCCCGACTTGCCGACCCCGGTGACGATCACCCGCCCGGCGGCAGCCGCAATGAGCTCGATCGCCCGCGCGAACCGGTCGTCGAGACGACGCTCGGCCTCGGCAATCGCCTCGCGCTCCATGCGCAGCACGGCGCGACCGCGCTCGATCGAGGGGCTGGTGACAACGGCGGTCACCGCAACACCTCGAGCGTCGGCGTGGATCGCTCGGTCACGTAGCGCTCGACGATCTCATCCCACTCGCCGCGCGCCTTCAGCAACAGCTCGGCGAACTCGCGTGTGGCGCCGCGACCCCCACTCCTCGTCAGGCACATCTGTGCGACGGCCTTGATCTCCGGCACGGCGTTCGCCACGGCCACCGGAAGTCCGACCGCGCGCATGATGCCCATGTCGGGGAAGTCATCGCCGATGAACGCGGCATCCTCCATGCGCACGTCATGTCGCTCGAGGATGCGCTGAAACGCGGGGAGCTTGCGCGCGAGGGCATCCTGGGCGACGTCGTCGACCTCGAGCTCCTTCGCGCGAATGCGGACGCTCTCGGACACACGGCCGGTGACGAGGCAAACGCGAATCCCGGCATCGCGCAGGAACCTCACGCCAAGTCCGTCCTGGATGTCGTAGCGCTTGAGCTCCACGTGCGCGCCATTCGCATCGCCGATATAGAGGCCACCATCGGTGAGCACGCCGTCGACGTCGAGGCCGACCATGCGAATCCGCTGTGCCAGCTCGCGGTCGATCACGTGTTCACCACCGTCCAGACCTCGAGCGCCCGGGTGACCACGGCGTCGAGATCGCGCAGCGGAAGCATGTTCGGTCCATCGCTCGGTGCGACATCAGGGGTCGGATGCGTCTCCAGGAAAAGACCGTTCGCCCCCGCGGCCACTGCCGCCACCGTCAACGCCGCGATGTGCTGGCGTGTGCCCCCGCTCGAGCCCCCTTCCCCTCGACCGGGCTGCTGCACGGAATGCGTACCGTCGAAGATCACCGGCGCTTCGCACGCGTCACGGAGGCGCGAGAACGACCTCATGTCGACGACGAGGTCCCCGTAACCGAAAAACGTTCCGCGTTCTGTTACCGCCACCTCGACGGCGGCGCCTCGGACATCAGACTGGTCATCGGTCGCGTGATGCCCCGCGACGATGAAGCTGGCGGGCCGCGTCGCCGCCCGACGGACCTTCTCGACGGCGCCCCGCATTCCTTCCGGATGCATCCACTGTCCCTTCTTGACGTTCACCGGCTTCCCGGTCGCGCCCGCGGCCTCGAGCAAATCCGTCTGGCGACAGAGAAACGCCGGGATCTGAAGCACGTCGACGACTTCGGCGGCGGCGGCGCACTGCTCGGGGAGATGCACGTCGGTGAGGATGCGCAGCCCCGTCTCGCGCTTTACGCGCTCGAGCGCGCGGAGCCCTTCATCGATTCCGGGGCCGCGGGCGGCATCGACGTTCGAGCGGTTCGCCTTGTCGAAGCTCGCCTTGTAGATCACGCCGCCGGGAACGCGCTCGCCGAGGCGTGCGAGATGTTCCGCGACCCGCACGTTGAGCGCGTCGCTCTCGACCACGCATGGGCCCGCGATGAGAAAGAGCGCGTCCTCCGGAAAGGCTCGCACGTCAGTCCGCCACCTGCGGCTGCCGACGCGCAACGCGATGTCCCTCGGCGCCGCGCTTGGCGGCCGCCGCGGCGGCGATGAATCCGGCGAAGAGGGGATGCGGACGTGTCGGCCGTGAACGAAGCTCCGGATGGAACTGACACCCGATGAACCACGGGTGCGCGGGAAGCTCGATCATCTCGACCAGCGATCCATCCGGCGACAGTCCGCTGAACCGCATGCCGTGCTCGGCGAACAGATCGCGGTAGCTGTTCGATACCTCGTAGCGGTGGCGATGCCGCTCGCTCACCTCGGGCACGCCGTACACGTCGGCGGCGAGGGAGCCCGGACGGAGGCGGCACGGGTACGCGCCAAGGCGCATGGTCCCGCCCATGTCGGTCACGTGCTGCTGCGACTCCATGAGCGAGATCACGGGATTCGCGCACTCGGGGGCGAACTCGCTCGAATGGCTGTCGTCGAGTCCACACACGTTGCGGGCGAACTCGATGATCGCCGTCTGCAGGCCGAGGCAAATCCCGAGGAACGGCAGGCCGCTCTCGCGTGCATGGCGAATGGCGTCGAGCATGCCCTCGATGCCACGCACGCCGAATCCTCCCGGAACCAGGAGACCGTGGAAGGGGCCGAGGACCTCGGCCGCGCGCTGCTCCGACGTGAACAGGTCGCTCGAGATCCACGAGATGTCGACGCCGACATCGTTCGCGATCCCACCGTGGATGAGCGCTTCCTGCACGCTCTTGTAGCTGTCCACGAGCTCCGTGTACTTGCCGACGACGGCGATGCGCACGCGATCGCGCGGGGCCGTGATCGTCTGCACCATCTGCCTCCAGCCCGCGAGGTCGGCCGTTCGTCCGCCAAGCCCGAGGCGTTGCACCACGCGCGCGTCCAGCCCCTGCTCGTGGAAGGCGATCGGAATCTCGTAGATCGTCGGCACGTCGCGGCTCTCGATCACGCACCCGAACTCGACGTTGCAGAAGAGCGCGATCTTGCGCTTGACATCCGCCGACAGTGGGCGCTCGGTGCGACAGATCAGCATGTCGGGCTGAATTCCGATTTCCATGAGCTCGCGAACCGAATGCTGGGTCGGCTTCGTCTTCACCTCGCCGACGGCGGCGATGTACGGCACCAGCGTGAGGTGGATGAACAGGGCGTTGTCGCGCCCCACCTCATGCCGGAACTGGCGGATGGCCTCGAGGAACGGCAGCGACTCAATGTCGCCGACGGTCCCGCCGATCTCGACGATGACGACGTCGTTCTCGGGCGCGAGCCGCTTGATGGCGGTCTTGATCTCATCGGTGATGTGCGGAATCACCTGCACCGTCGAGCCCAGGTACTCGCCGCGTCGCTCCTTGGTGATGACGTTGAGGTAGATCCGTCCCGTCGTCACGTTGTTGAGCTGCGACAGCGAGCGGTCGATGAACCGCTCGTAATGCCCGAGGTCGAGATCCGTCTCAGCGCCGTCGTCGGTGACGAACACTTCGCCGTGCTGGAACGGCGACATCGTCCCGGGATCGACGTTGATGTACGGATCGAACTTCATCATGGTGACCCGAAGCCCACGCTCGACGAGCAGCCGGCCGAGCGAGGCGGAGGCAATTCCCTTCCCGAGCGACGAGACGACGCCGCCCGTGACGAAGATGTACTTGGTCTGCGCCGAATGTCCCGGAGTCGTTTGCATCAGGCTCGTCCACTCATGAGGGTGGTCCATCGGTCGTTGGCCAATCGCAGATCATCTTCGGTATCGATCCCGCGTGGCGCTGCATCGTCGAGCACAGCGACACCCATGGTCAGGCCGGCCGCCAGGGGCCGCAGCTGCTCCAGCTTCTCCACACGTTCCAGTGGGTGCGGGGGCAACGCCACCCAACGAGCGAGGGCGTCGCGTGTGTACGTGTACACGCCGAGGTGCTGAAGGATCATGGCGTCGCGCGTGGCGCGATCACCCGCATCGCGCAGGAACGGAATCCCGGCGCGCGAGAAATACAGCGCGCGTCCGTCGTCACCGCGAACGACCTTGACGACGTCCGGGGACTCGAGCACCGCGGGCGTCGCCGGCACCGCGACGGTCCCGAGGGGGAACGCTCCGCTCGCGACGAGGGTCGCGGCTTCGCGAATCGCCTCGCCGGGAAGGAACGGCTCGTCTCCCTGCGCGTTCACGATCACGTCGAACGGTCTGAACTCGCTCCGCCGCGCGACCTCGGCCACGCGATCGGTGCCGGAGGGGTGATCGGAATCGGTGAGCACGCATTCGGCGCCGGCATCACGCGCGACGCGGGCGACCTCGTCGCTGTCGGTGGCAATGACGACGCGGTCGGCGACGGCGAGCGCGGTTAGGCGTTCCCAGACGCGGACGACGAGGGGGACACCACCGAGGAGGCGGAGCGGCTTGCGCGGGAGCCGGGTGGCGCCGAGGCGGGCCGGGATCACCGCGAGAATGCTCACGGAATCGGAGGGGGCGCGGACCGCGCTGCAAGATTCACACCACGAGTATATCGCGGCATGACGGAAAAGGCAAACCTATTGTCCACGCTTGCGCTTCGCGCGGCACTCCACGCAGATCGGGCGGCCGGTAATCGCCGCGCGCCAGCGGCTCAGCAGGTCGCCGTGCAAATCGGCGGGACAGAGAATTCGATCACAGCGCTGACAGAGGCCGCCCTTGATGGGCTCGAACGGCAGACCGCACCGCTCGCACTCCATGTACACCGTGGGAATTCGCTTCGACAGGATGGGCACGCGGGAAGGTACCCCGCGGACGCCTCGCGAGCAATCGATGCGGGGGACTCGACAGCGACGCGCCTGACTCGCCATCCTTGGTCGCATGCGCCGCCTGGCGGCACGCACTTCACCTTCAGCACTTCATGGCGAGCATGGACAGTTCGCGCGGGACTGGCGACAGCCCACGAGGACGACGGGGTGGCAAGGCTCCCTACTTCCTGAAGCCGGAACGCGAAGGAATGGTCTCCGTGTACCGGCGGCCCGCGGGCAACCGCATCGATCCCAAGCTCTGCGGCACGATGCCGAATCGCGCCATGGCCGCCGCACTCGTTGGGCAGCTCATGCGGGCGGAGACCGTCGTCAAGGACTTGTTTCTCGAGGCCACGGACGACGGGATCGAGGCACTCGAGGCCGTTCTGCTCGCCTGTCGAAACTCGGTCCTCGAGCGAGGTCCGGGGCGCGCCGGACAACCGCGCCCCGGCGGTGGCCGCGCTGGCGGTCGTCGGCGCGGCCGGCGCCGCGGTGGTCCTCGCGAGCCATCAGGCAGCGAGCCCGATGCCTTGCCCGCGCCGGATTTCGACTCGGAGGAGTGAGCGCGGTTAGCCGCTCCACTCCAGTGCGGCGAGCGCTCGCGCCGTGAAGCGCGTGACGTAGCAGTGCGGCCCGCACTGAACGAGGCCGGCGCCACGCAATAGCCGCCGATAGCGCGCGGCCGTGCGCGGTCGCCATCCCCGGGTGTCGCCGACCACGTCGTCCGATGTCGTGAACAGCTCGAGGAAGGCCACGCCACTCGTGAGGCTCGCGATCGTCCGCGCGGCACGTCGGAGCGCCACCTCCGACAGAAAATTCAGCACGCCGCTCGCGACGACGAGGTCGAACGGCCCGCGGAGTGGGAGCGCATCGAGCGCCTCGACGTCACCACGCATGATGTTGCGCCCGCGGCCGAACCGTCGGACGACGTACTCGCTCGAGTCGACGCCGACGTAGCGCAGCCTCGGTCGCACCCGGAGCAGCGGCGCTCGCCAGTTGCCCTCGCCACACCCGATATCGAGCGCGGAGCGCACGCGCCGCTCGAGAACGTACTCGGCGACCGACACGACGAGCGCCGCCCGCCGAGCGATCTCCGCCGGACCGAGCACGCGCCGACACGGATCGCGATACCATCGGTCGAAGTACGCCCGGGTGAACCGCGTTCGGGGCTTCATCGCGTCACTCCGTTGTGCGTTCCGGCGAAACGTGTCATGTTCGGCGGCCGTAGTGTAGCCCGTTGCTCACTGGCCAGCCTACCATGCCGGAGGGTCGCCGTGGAATGGACGATCGTTGCGGTCAATTTTCTCTACGCTGCGCTGGGAGTCGTACTCATGTACGCGAGCTATCGGCTGATCGATCTGGTCACGCCGAACGTCGATTTCGCCGCCGAGCTCAAGAATGGAAACGTGGCGGTGGCCATCTTCATCGCGGCGCTGTTCGTCGCGATCGCGATCATCATCGGCGGCGCGCTGAACTGATGCCGCGCGCGCTCGGCATCCTGGTGCTCCTGGTGTGGAGCGGCGCCGCGGACGCACAGGAACGCGACCGCCGCGCCGGCGCGCGTGACGAGGCGCGGTACGACGAGCTCTTCCGCAAGTACTCGAAGCGATTCTTCGGGCCCGGATACGATTGGCGCTATTTCAAGGCACAGGGCATGGCGGAAAGCAACCTCGACAGCGCGGCACGCAGCTACGTCGGTGCGCGCGGCATCATGCAGCTGATGCCCACGACGTTCGCCGAGATTCAGTCTCGTCGGCCGGAGCTCGAATCGATCGACCACGTCGAGTGGAACATCGCCGCCGGCATCATGCACGACCGATACCTGTGGAAGCGATGGAAGGACCTCGGCGTCGACGAAGAGCGGCGTCGCTTCATGTTCGGCAGCTACAACGCGGGTGAAGGCCCGATCCTCCGCGCGCGGCGCATGGCGCAGCAACGGCAGCTCGATGGCCATGCGTGGACGAGCATCGAGCAGGTAGCGCCCGAGGTTCGACGGTGGCGCTATCGCGAGACCATCGGCTACGTGCGCAAGATCCAGCGCAACTACCAGCAGCTGGCTGATCGGGAGCGACGCCGCCAGGGACTCGCGACGCCCGCCGCGAAGCTAGCGAGCCAGGGAGAGCCCCACTGACGTCTTCGTCTCGCGTGTGATGGGCTCGATCATCCAGTCGAGCTTCAACGGCCCGACCGTCACGCGAAACCCCACGTTCTGCTCGAATCGCGCCAACGAGTCCACCCCCGCCATGCCGATCATGTGACGGAGCATGATCACCGGCGGGCCCGCGATCGGAATGACGATTCGCTCGATCGGGATCGAGTAGCGACTCTCGAAGAAGAGGAGCTGATCCCCACCGAACTCCAGCAGGTCGAACGTCCGCAACGTTCCGCCGCCACCGAGGTAGGCGAAACGCTGTGGCGGAGCGCGATCGCCGAAGGTACGAACGACGTGCGCCTCGAAGAGGAACGTCTGCGTGCGAAACGCGGGGAAGCTCACGCGCGCGTCCAGCGTGCCTTGCGTGAACCGCGCGTCGTCGGGCGCGTCGAATGCCGTCTCGGTGAGGAGCGTCGTCGAGAGCGTCACCTCCTGGCGTTCCCAGTCGAAGCGCGCTCCGGCCAACGCGGACGTGATTCGCCCATGCCGCACCGGCGGGTTCGGGCGCAGGATTCCCGCCTCCGCGTCGTTCCGGCCGAATGCGCTCCATGGATGCCCCGCGTTGACCGACCACGCGCGCTCGCCACGCGCGCCGACCTCGAGCGCGAACAACGTTGCGCCACGTTCCCATCGACGCTGCAGCAAACCCTCGGCACGGTCCGCACGCCAGTAGTTCCGATAGTCGTTCCCGGCCGCGAGCGTATACACGAAGTTCAAGATGTCCGACTGGATCCAGGTCTCGTTCGTGAACGTCCCTCGCAGCGCGCGCAGCTCGAGACTCGTCATTCGGCCAATACCGAGGCGGGCCGTGAGTGAAGGATCCAGCTCCCCGAGGTCGGAGCGATACGTCACCACGGGGTCGATCACGATGCGACCCGTGTCGAATTGCAGGCGCGGCCCCCACGGCAGGCCCAGCCCATCGACGCGGGTGTACGTGGGCAACCGGATCCCGAAGATCAGCGGGAAGGTGATCGTCTCGATCTCGAGCGGAGAGATCACGCGCCAGTCCAGGTGGATACGGCCATCCGGCTCTCTCGTGACGTCGAACGTCACATCGCGGAAGCTTTCCGTGCCGCCGACCACGGTCGCCAGCGACGAGGGATACACGCCGCCCCCAATCGCCACGGCGCGACCGTCGATCATCGCGCCCGGATGCAGGAACAGATCGCCGTCAACGACGATCACGTCGCCGTGGACCGTGCTGGCGACAGTGGCATCGCCACCGAGTACCAGCACCGTCCGATCGATCGTCGAGTCGCGAGGCAGGCGTGCCACACTGTCGGGAGCGATCACCACGAACGGCTGAGCGAGCGCTTGTCGGAGAATCTCACCCGGGCGGCCGCGCCCCTGCGTTCGCAGCGTGACGTTCCCCGGGGTGACCTCCTGGGCCGTCGCGGTCGCGCCCGCGAGCACGCAAACCGCCAGCAGCACCACCGCTCGCGTGCTCAGCATCCGGCGAGGTCGAGAAAGTTGCGGAGGATCTGTTTGCCGTGAGCGGTGAGGATGGACTCAGGATGAAACTGGACCCCCCACACGGGGTGATCGCGATGGCGAAGGGCATGAATCTCGTCCGGGGCGTCGCTCGCGACCGCCAGAATCTCGAGCGAATCGGGAATGGTCTCGCGCTCCACGATCAGCGAATGATAGCGCATCACCTCGAGGGGACTCGGCAGCTGGTCGAAGAGGTCGCGTCCTTCGTGGACGACACGGGACGTCTTCCCGTGCATCACGCGACGCGCGCGCACGACGCGCCCGCCATACGCCTCGCCGATGGCCTGATGACCAAGGCAGACGCCGAGTATCGGGATGCGCGCGCCGTACGCCCTTACGACTGGAATCGTGATCCCAGCCTCCGCGGGCGTGCACGGCCCCGGCGAGAGCACGATCGCCGCGGGGGCCATCGCGTCGATGTCATCGAGCGTCACCGCGTCGTTTCGACGTACGACCGGGTCCTCGCCAAGCTCGCCCAGATACTGGACCAGGTTGTACGTGAACGAGTCGTAGTTGTCGATCACCAGCAGCATACGTCGCGCTCAGCCTCGCGGATGGAACTGCTTGTGCACCGTGCGCAGGTACTCGCGGTCCACGTGGGTGTAGATCTGCGTCGTCGAGATATCGGCATGTCCAAGCATCTCCTGTACCGCTCGGAGGTCGGCACCGCCCTCCAGCAGGTGGGTGGCGAACGAGTGACGCAGCGTGTGCGGCGAGACGTGCTTCTGGATTCCCGACTTCTCGACGTACTTTCGCAACATTTTCCACGCGCCCATGCGGGTCATTGGACCTCCGCGCGCGTTGAGAAACAGCACGCCCTTCCCCGCCCCACGCTCCAGGCGGGGTCGCAGCTCGCGCACGTAGATGGCGACCGCGCCGATCGCGCGACGACCGATCGGCACGAGACGTTCCTTGCTTCCCTTTCCGAACACGCGCACCAATCCATCCTCGAACAGCACATCGCGAACCCCGAGCGAGATCCACTCCGACACACGGAGGCCCGCACCGTATGCCAGCTCGAGCATCGCGCGATCCCGGAACGCCAGCGGCTCATCGAGCGTGACGGCATCGAGCAGGCGTTGCACTTCGGAGGGGGTGAGCACGTCCGGAAGACTCAGCCACCGCCTGGGCGTGTCGAGCCGCTCGCTCGGATCGCTGACGAGATGACCTTCGGCAATCAGGAATCGGAAGTACGTGCGCACGGCCGACACGTTGCGCCGAATCGATGCCGGGGCGAGTCCGATGTCCTTGAGGTGGTACACGAAGTCGCGAAGCAGGCGCGGAGACGCGCCGACCGGTCCGCGAATTCCCTTCAC
The DNA here is from genome assembly GCA_035650335.1 of Gemmatimonadaceae bacterium. Classification (GTDB taxonomy): domain Bacteria; phylum Gemmatimonadota; class Gemmatimonadetes; order Gemmatimonadales; family Gemmatimonadaceae; genus JAICNG01. Next base: position 16,665 of record DASRHU010000290.1, read on the forward strand.
CCGCGCGTACGCGACGAAGCGCCCGACATCGCGGGCGTACGCGTCGGTTGTCGGGAGTGCCGAGCCCTGCTCGAGGGTCAGGAAATCGCCGAACCGCTCGAGAAAAAAAGCGCGTCGCACGTCATCGTCGACCATCACGATGCCGTTCGACGCCGTCGGATGAAGTACCACCCGCCCACGAGGATCGCGATGCCGATGGCGGCCACCGCGGTGGTCACACCGACGCCACGCAGGCGCTGCTGCAGCGCCTCCCAGTCGCTTCCCACCCGGTACGCAATCCAGGTGACGATGCCGTACCAGATTCCCGAGGCCACCGCGATCGCGAGCGTCGCCGGGAACGCGGGTACGCGAATCGCGCCGGCGAAGGGCGGAACGAGAGCGCGCAACCCTGGAATGAACCGGCTCAGAAACAAGGCGAGCATGCCTCGACGCTCGTACATGGACTCGAGCCGCGATTCGTTGGTCGCGCCGCCAAAGCGCGACATCCACTGGTGCGCGTACCGTGTCCCGTACCGTCGGCCGAGCATGTAGACGAGGATGGCGCCGGCGACGTTTCCGAGCCAGGTGGCGAGGAACGCGCCCAGAAGCGGCACCTGCCCGCGCGCCGCCAGGAACGCCCCAAACGCGACCACCGTATCCGCGGGGAGCGGAGGGAATATGTTCTCGGCGGCTGCAACCAGTGCCAGGGAGCCAAAGAGCGCGGCTGGTGGCAGACCGGCGAGCCAGTCGAGAAGGTCCTGCACTCAGCGTGGCGCGAGGGTCACGACGGCGATGCAGGCGAGACCTTCACCCCGTCCGACCCAGCCCATTCCCTCGTTCGTCTTCCCTTTCACGCTGACGTCAGTGCCGGCGATCCCGAGCGCGCTCCCCAGGGCCGCGCGCATCGCGTCACGGTAGTCGGCAATGCGCGGTTGCTCGGCGACCACCGTGACGTCGGCGTTGATGACTTTCCATCCGAGCTCGTTGACGCGCGCCACCGCGGCGCGCAGCATCTCGATCGAATCGCGGCCGCGATTCGCGGGATCGCGATCGGAGAACATCTCGCCAATGTCGGCGGCGCCAGCCGCGCCGAGGAGTGCATCGGTAATCGCGTGTGCAACCGCGTCGCCGTCGGAATGCCCGGCGAGGTGGACGTTTCCCGGAATGTCGACACCGCCCAGGCGCAACGGGCCGCTCGCGGCAAAGCGATGAGAGTCATAGCCAATGCCCGCGCGTGTGCTCACGACGACAGGTTCAGGATCCGGATCGCGAGCGCGGCGGCGTTCTTGGCGTTGTCGATGCCCACCGTACCGACGGGGACACCGCTGGGAAGTTGCGCGATCGCGAACAGGGCATCGAGCCCGTTGAGCGGTCCGGATGCGAATGGGACTCCAATGACCGGGAGCTCGGTGAGCGCCGAGACCGCGCCGGGGAGCGCGGCCGAGAGACCGGCCCCGGCAATGATCACGCGGATGCCGCGTGCCTTTGCGCCGCGCGCCAGTTCGGCGGTGCGGTCCGGATCGCGATGCGCGCTCGACACCACGAACTCGTAAGGCACCTTCGACGCGTCGAGCATCTCGAGCGCGGGCGCCATCTTGGCCTCGTCGGATTTCGAGCCGACGACGACGAGCACCACCGGGCGAGCCGAGGCGCTCACGCGGCCACGCCCGCGGGCATGATGATCGAGTAGTCCTGTCGCCGCCGAGCCGGCGTGAAGCCGGCATCGATGATGAGCCGTTCCATCTCTTGCGTGGTCGTGCGGTGGGTCGTGTTGGCCGCCGAGACGACATTCTCCTCCAGCATCAGCGACCCGAAGTCGTTGCAGCCGAACCTCAGCGCGAGCTGTCCGATCTTCATCCCCATGGTGACCCAGCTCGACTGGAGGTTCGGCACGTTGTCGAGCACGATGCGGGCGATCGCGACGGTGCGGAGGTAGTCCACCGCATCGGTCTTCTGCATGTGACTGAACTCGGGCGTGTTCTCCGGCTGGAGCGGCCAGCAGATGAACGCGGTGAAGCCCCCGGTGCGAGACTGTACATCGCGGACGCGCTGGAGGTGCTCGATGCGCTCGGCCAGCGTCTCGCCAATGCCATACATCATCGTCACCGAGGTTTTCATTCCCTCCCCGTGCGCGAGCTCCATGATCTCGAGCCAGCGGTCGGCCCCGGCCTTCTTCGGCGCCGCGATGTCACGTACGCGCTGCACGAGAATCTCGCCGCCACCGCCCGGAATGGAATCGAGTCCGGCCGCGTGCAGCTCACGGATGACGTCGCGCGCCTCGAGGCGGAAGAGCTTCGAGAAGAAATCGACCTCGCTGGGCGAGAACCCGTGGATGTGAATCGGGTGGTTCCGCTTGATGTAGCGCATCAAGTCGAGATACCACTCGAACGGGATGTACGGGTTGTGGCCGCCCTGAATCAGGATCTGCACGGCGCCAAGCGCCTTCGCCTCGTCGATCTTGGCACCGATTTGCTCGAAGGAGAGCGTGTATCCCTCGTTGTGCTTCGGTCGCCGATAGAACGCGCAAAAGCCGCAATCGGCGACGCAGACGTTCGTGTAGTTGATGTTGCGGTCGACGATGTACGTGACGATGCCGTGCGGATGCCTGGCTTCGCGCACGCGATCCGCCTCGATGCCCAGCTCGAGCAGGGGCGCGTTCTGATAGAAGTCGAGAAGGTCTCTCATGGGATCACGCCGCTGGAAGAAACGCCAGGGTTCCGTTGGGGACCCTGCCCCGTTCCACGAGCCGTCCGAAGAACGTCGTCAAGCCGGCCAGGTGCGGGTACGACAGCCCGTAGTCGAGTCCCGTCAGGTACTCCAGACACCGCGGCTCCGCCACGCCGCTGTACGCGGACGCCTGCCGCGCGAGCTCGCCGAGGTGCGCGAGTCCCCAGTCGCGAGACTCGATCAACGCCGCGTGTACGTCGAGCGCCGCCTTCACCGGCGTCGAGCGCAGCGCCACCCAGACCGCGAAGACGAACGGCAGTCCCGTCCACGCCTTCCACATCGCTCCGAGGTCGTACACGTGCGGGTATCGGGGTGCGTCGGATGCTTCGGCGCCGAGCAGCAGCGCCGCGTCGCCAATGACGAGGCGGGCATCATGCTCCTCGCGGTCGAATCTCCGGACGTCGCTGAGCTCCGCATCCCCCGGCACGAACCGCGGCGCGCACCGCCACACGTTCTCGAAGAGCAGCTCGAGGAGCGCTGCACTCGTCATGGAGCTTCGACTGACGATCACCTTCCGCCCGTCGAGATCCTCGGCAGGGTGGCGCGAGAAGAGCATGACGCTGCGCACCGGCCCGTCGCACGAGATCGCGAGGTCGGGCAGCAGCAGATAGCGCTCCGAATCACGCGCATATTCGACCGCCGACACCACGCTCATGTCCAGCCGTCCGCTGGCAATGAGACCGTTGAGCTCCGACGGGGTTCCATCGACGAGCGTCGCCTCGAGCGTTACGAGCCCGCGGTCGATCGCCCCGTAAACGGGATAGCAGTTGATGTACGGGATGCGACCGACGCGCACGCTACGCCGCCTCCGCGCTCGGCGCGGCATCGAAGCGACGGAGCTCGCGATAGAACGAGTCCCGCTCCACCGGCACCTTCCCCGCACTCCGAACGAGACGCACGAGCTCCTCGAGCGGGAGGCTCTCCGGTGTGTGCGCGCCGGCCTCGTGGTAGATCTTCTCCCGCACGACGGTGCCCTCGAGGTCGTTGACGCCGAACGACAGTGCGACCTGGGACAGCGCCGTCGTCACCATGATCCAGTGCGTCTTGATGTGCTCGATGTTGTCGAGGTACAGCCGGCCGACCGCCAGGTTGCGGAGATCATCGAATCCGGTGGTTGCGGTTCCCGCGCGCCCGAGCTGATCCCCCAGCTCGTTATGGTCCGGATGATAGGCGAGCGGGATGTACGCGAGAAATCCCCCGGTCTCGTCCTGGAGACTCCGCAGCATCGTGAGGTGGTCGATGCGGTCCTCGATGGACTCGACGTGGCCGTAGAGCATCGTGCAGTTCGAGCGGATGCCCATCGTGTGCGCGACGCGGTGGACCTCGATCCAGTCTTCGGCCGCGAGCTTCTTTTCGGCGATCGTCGCCCGGACGCCTTTGCTGAAGACCTCGGCACCGCCGCCGGGCATCGTATCGAGCCCCGCCTCACGCAGCGCCGCGAGGACATCGCCGATGGACATCTTCTCGATTCGTGCGATGTGAGCGATCTCCACCGCCGTCAGCGCCTTGATATGGACGTTGGGGTGGCGCGCCTTGAGCCCCCGGAACATCTCGGCGTAGTACGCGAGCCCCGCCTGCATGTCGAGCCCGCCGACGATGTGGAACTCCCGCACGTACGAATTCGCGGCCGCCTCGGCGTAGGCCTGCTCCATCGTGTAGCGGTAAGCGCCCTCCTCTTTCGGAAGCCGCGCGTAGGAGCAGAAGACACACGTCTTGCGGAGGATGCAGACGTTCGTCGGGTTGATGTGCTGATTCGCGGCGAAGAAGACGCGGTCGCCGTGGCGCGCGCGATTGGCCGCATCTGCCATGACACCCACGCCTAACAAGTCCGGCGTCCGAAAGAGGTACGCTCCTTCGTCGGCGGTAAGGCGCCGGCCGGCCGCGACCGCGTCGGCGATCGGCAGCAGCGCCGGATCCCGGATCAGCGAGCGATCGATCGCCGGTCGCGCGACGCCGCTCATTCGACGAAGCGACGCACGGCCAGCGTCACGTTGTGCCCGCCGAAGCCGAAGCTATTGCTCAGCGCCGTCGTCATTTCCCGCGTGACGGTCTGGTTCGGCGTGTAATTCAGATCGCACTCGGGATCGGGCGTCTGGTAGTTGATCGTCGGGGGGACCTTGCAGTGTCGCACCGCGAGCGTGCTGAAAATGAACTCCACCGCTCCGGCCGCGCCGAGCATGTGTCCCGTCGCCGACTTCGTCGAGCTGACGTTGAGGTGTTTCGCGTGCTCGCCGAACACCGCCTTGATCGCCTTCGTCTCGTTCAGATCGTTGGCGGGGGTGCTGGTGCCGTGCGCGTTGATGTACTGCACGTCTTCGGGACGCAGGCCGGCGTCCTCCATCGCGCGACGCATGGCGCGCTGGGCCCCTTCACCTTCGGGCGCGGGAGCCGTGAGATGGTACGCGTCTCCCGTCGCACCGTACCCGACGATCTCGCCGTAGATGCGGGCGCCGCGGCGTTTCGCGTGCTCGAGCTCCTCGAGTACGACGACACCCGACCCTTCGCCCATCACGAAGCCGTCGCGTGTCGCATCGAAGGGACGCGAGGCCGTCTCAGGCGAGTCGTTGCGCTCGGAGAGCGCCTTCATGTTGGCGAATCCGCCGATCGCCATCGGGGTAACGGTCGCCTCGGCGCCGCCGCTCAGAATAATGTCGGCATCGCCGTACTGAATCGCGCGAAACGCATCTCCAATCGCGTGCGCGCTCGTCGCGCACGCCGACACCGTGGCGTAGTTCGGGCCTTTCGCGTTGAAGCGCATCGACACGATGCCCGCCGCGATGTCAGCGATGAACATGGGAATGAAGAACGGTGAGATCTTCGAGGGTCCACGGGCACGATACACGTCGTGTTGCTCCTCGAAGGAACGCAGTCCACCGATCCCGCTCCCGATGATGACCCCGGTGCGCTCCGGATCGTAGCCGTTCCCGTCCGCGAATCCCGCGTCCTGCATGGCCTGCACGGCGGCAGCGACAGCGTACTGCGTGTACGCGTCGGCTCGCTTGGCTTCCTTGCGATCCATGAACAGGACCGGGTCGAATCCCTTGACCTCGGCGGCAAAGCGGACGGGGAAATTCGTCGCGTCGAACTTCGTGATGGGCGCCGCCCCCGACTTCCCGGCGAGCAGGGACTGCCAGGCCGTCGCCACATCGTTACCGACGGGCGTAAGGCTCCCCATGCCGGTGACGACGACCCGTCGCCGCATCAGGCCTTGACCTTCTCCCGGAGGTAATTCATGGCATCCCCGACGGTCCGCATCTTCTCGGCGTCCTCGTCAGGGATGTCGATGTTGAACTCCTTCTCGAACGCCATCACGAGCTCAACGGTGTCGAGGCTGTCGGCGCCGAGGTCTTCCATGAAGCTCGCTTCGTTCGTGAGCTTCTCGCGCTCGACTCCAAGCTCCTCCATGATGATGTCCTTGACCTTGTCCTGGAGATCGGGCATGGGGTCTAACTCCTCACGGTTGAAGGTACAGGTGACCAGAATGCGGAACGCGGAATCGCGTGACTGCACACGTCAGTGCTCCCGCGTCCTGCATTCCTCCGAAATCTACATGACCATGCCGCCGTCCACCACGAAGACCTGCCCCGTGATGTACGCGGCGTGCTCGGAACTGAGGAACGCCGCTACCCCCGCTATATCCTTCGCCGTTCCGAGCCGTTCCAGCGGGATCTGAGCACTCAACGCGGCGCGCGCCTCGGCGGTCATCGCCGACGTCATGTCGGTCTCGATGAACCCGGGCGCGATGACGTTCGCGAGGATATTCCGCGACGCGAACTCCTTCGCGACCGACTTGGTGAATCCAATCAGCCCGGCTTTGCTCGCGGCGTAATTCGACTGGCCCTTGTTGCCAATCAGGCCGACGACGCTCGAGATGTTGATGATTCGCCCCCAGCGTCGCTTCATCATGCCGCGTGCCGCGGCGCGAACCGACGCGAAGGCGGCGCGCAGATTGGCCGCGAGTACCATGTCCCAGTCCTCGTCCTTCAGGCGGAGCAGGATGTTGTCTCGCGTGAGGCCGGCATTGTTCACGAGGATGTCGAGCGACCCGAAGTCGCGCTCCACCGATTCCACGAGGCTCGTCACCTGCGATGTGACCGAGACGTCCGCGGCGTACCCTCGCGCCTCGCCGCTCATCGCGCTCGCTGCCTCCGTCGCCCGGTCGGCGTCGCGACCGACGACGGCCACCCGGGCGCCGCACGCCGATAGCGTCGTGGCGATCTCGCGCCCGATGCCGCGTGTTCCGCCAGTGACGAGCGCAACGCGTCCGCTGAGGTCGATCTGCATTCAGCTCACCATGCCGAGAAGCTGGTTCACCTCAGCCGCGGTACCGCTCGTGGCGGTCTTCACGCCCGCTGCAATACGCTTCGTGAGAGTCGTGAGGACGTTTCCGGGCCCCATCTCGACGAACAGGGCGGCGGGATACGTCGTCACCAGGGCGCGCACGACGTCGGTCCAACGGACCGGCGACGTCAGCTGCTCGAGCAAAAGGCGGCGCGCTTCGCCAACGTCGGTGACCGGACGCGCGTCCACGTTACAGAAGACGGGAAACGTCGGTGCGGAGAACGACGCCTTGGTCAGCTCGTCGCGCAACCCGTCTCGCGCGACCTCCATGAGCGGAGAATGAAATGCTCCGCTGACCTTCAACCGGACCGCGCGCTTTGCGCCCAACTCCTTCGCGAGCTCCATTGCCCGTTCCACCGCCGCGATCTCGCCCGAGATCACGAGCTGCTCCGGGGTGTTGTAGTTCGCCGGCACAACGACGGCGCCGTCGACCGACGCGCGTCGGCACGCCTCTTCGACCTTCGCTTCCTCGAGCCCAAGGATCGCCGCCATCGCCCCGGGGCGCTCGAGCCCGCTCTCGTACATGAGCTCGCCTCTGCGCCGCACGAGTGTCGCCGCGTCGGAGAGCGACAAGGCCCCCGCGGCGTGGTAGGCGGTGAATTCGCCGAGCGAGTGTCCGGCCGCCGCGCGAACGTGCGGGGCGAGCTGATCCTTCGTCATCGCCCACACGGCCGCTCCGTGTGCCAGCAGCGCGGGCTGCGCATTCTTGGTCTCCGTCAACTGCTCCTCCGGACCCTGGAACGCGAGCGTCGAGAGCGGCACGCCGAGCGTTCGATCCACGACGTCGAACACCTGACGCGCCGCCGGTGACGTGTGGGCAAGGTCCTTGGCCATTCCTGGTTTCTGCGATCCCTGCCCCGGGAAGAGGAGCACAACGTCCATGCGCGGGCTAGAAGCGGACGATGGTGGACGCCCAGGTGAAGCCGGCGCCGAAGGCGACCATGAGGACGGTCGAGCCCTCGCCAATGCGACCGCACGCGAACGCCTCGTCGAGGGAGATCGGAATCGACGCCGATGACGTGTTGCCGTACCGATCGACGTTGACGTACACCTTGTCCATCGAGATGCCGGCGTGCTTCGCGGTCGCCTCGATGATGCGCACGTTGGCCTGATGCGGAATGAGCAGGTCGATGTCCTTGCCGGTGAGACGCGCGCCATCGAGCGCCCGATCGCATGCCTCGGCCATCGATCGGACGGCATGCTTGAAGACCTCTCGCCCCGCCATCTTCACGAAGTGCGAGCGGTCCATCAGTACCGCCTCGGTGATCGGCACGGTCGCGCCGCCGTGTGGCCGGTAGAGCAGCTCGGCGAGCGTCCCGTCGCTCCGCATGAACGTGGAGAGGATGCCCTTGTGATGCTTCGACCGTTTGAGGACGGTCGCACCGGCGCCGTCACCGAAGAGCACGCACGTCGAGCGATCCGTCCAGTCGACAATGGAGCTCATCTTTTCCGACGCCACGACCAGCACCGTCTCCGCCGTGCCGGCGGCCAGCATTCCCTCGGCAATGCTGAGTCCGTAGAGCCACCCGGAGCAGGCCGCCGAGAGATCGAACGCGGCCGCGCGTGTTGCGCCGAGCTCCGCCTGAATGTCCACCGCCGTCGCCGGGAGCAGACGATCGGGCGTGGCCGTGCTGAGAATGATCGCGTCGAGCTCGCCGGCGTGCACGTTGGCCCGCTCCATCGCGATGCGCGACGCCTCGGCGCCGAGGGAGCAGACGGTTTCGCCATCGCGGGCGATGTGGCGCTCGACGATGCCGGTGCGCTCGACAATCCACTCGTGCGACGTCTCGAGCCCCATCGCCGCGAAATCGTGGTTGGTCATCACGTGCGCCGGAATGCTGCGCCCGGAGGACACCAGCTGCGCGACTGGCCGCTTCACGTGGACTCCTTGGCGGACTGCGCCAGGCGGCGTCCGATATGCTCGGTCATTCTGGACTCCACCGCGCGTAGCGCGACGAGAATGGCGTTCTTGATCGCATTCGGCGATGACTTGCCGTGCGAGATGATGCTCACTCCTCGAACTCCGAGCAGCGGCGCGCCGCCGTGCTCGGAGTAATCGAACTCCTTCGAGAAGACGCGGCGAAGGTGCACGGGGTCAACGCCCGAGCGTGCGAGCAGCGCGAGAATCATCGGCGGAACGGACTCGTAGAACTTGAGCAGGACGTTGCCGACGAAGCCATCGCAGACGACGACATCGATGGGACCGCGGTCGGTTGCGCCGGTGAGAATGTCCCGCCCTTCGACGTTTCCCTGGAAATTGAGATCGGAGTCCAGGAGCGCCTGATGGGCCTCCTTCACCGCGGCGTTTCCCTTCTCCGCCTCCTCGCCGATGCTGAGCAGCCCGACCGACGGGTTGCTTCGACCGAGGATGTCTTCCGCGTAGGTCGCGCCGAGGCGCGCGAACTGGACCAGCTCCTCGGCGCTACAGTCGACGTTTGCGCCGGAGTCGAGGACGACGACCGGGTGGTTGACGGTGGGAAAGACGGTGCCGATGGCGGGTCGCGTGAGCCCCTCGTGCAGCTTGAGGATCAGCGTGGACGCGGCCATCTGCGCGCCGGTGTTACCGGCGGACACAAACGCGTCGGACTGGCCGTCGGCCTGGAGCTTGAGCCCAACGGCCATCGAGCTGTTCGACTTCGAGCGAAGCACGGCCGCCGGCTTGTCGGCCATCTCGATGACCTGCGGCGCCTCGACGATCGTCAGGCGCTCCCGCGCGCGCGACGACGCGCTGGGCTCTCGCGACAGCTGCGTCTCGAGCTCGCGTTGAACGTCCTCGGTGCGACCGACGAGCTGGATGGTGTGGGAGGCGCCGAGCTCCGTCAGCGCGAGGAGCGCGCCGGCGATGGTCGCGTGAGGCGCGTGGTCGCCGCCCATGGCGTCCAGCGCGATGCGCGCCACCCGTCAGCCTTCCCTTGCCGCGACCCGCTGCTTTCCCGCGTAGAATCCGCACTCCTGACAGACACGATGCGGACGCTTCATGCTCCCGCACTTCGGACACTGCTGCATGACGATGGCGGGCGCCGCCTTGTGGGTGTTGCGTGCGCGCTTCTTCCGCTTGCTCGTCCGTCGCTTCGGAACGGCCATGGTGAGGTAGAGCTCGGTAAAAGGGTATCGCTCAACGGGCTTCGCCGCGAAGCTTTCGCAGCGCATCCCAGCGGCTATCGACTTCGGGTTCGCAGGAGCAGTCGCCGGTGTTCAGGTCCGCCCCGCACCGGGCGCACAACCCCTTGCAGTCCTCCCGGCACAGCGCGAATGACGGCGCGCTCAGCAACCACTGCTCCCGAATGGCCGGGCGCAGATCCAGCTGGTGCGCCGCTGCCGGCACGGCGAATACATCGGGATCCTCCGCCTCGGTGTCATCGGTCTCGGCAAAAATGAAATGCACATCTTCGTGCACGGGCGCGGAGAGGGAGGTAAGGCACCGACGACAAGAGCCAGCGACCGTGCCCTCGATTCGACCGCTCCAGTAGTAGCGGCCCGATCCCGCCGCCGACAGACGTCCGGTCGCATGGATCGGGGCAGCAGGTGCGGGATCCCCCTCCTGCCACACCGGGTCGTCAGCGGAAAGGAACCCGTCGACGCGAACGGCGTGTTCGCGCAGGGCTCCAATGTCGAAGGACAGCATAACCTCGGAAAATACCCGAGCCGTGCGAGTGGGTCAAGTCACCGAATAGCAGCAAGTTACCCACAACGAGCCGGAGGTCCTATCGACAGAGGCGGAGCATCTCGCGGGTCACACGGGCCGGGTCGTCGATCATGCGATAGAACTCGGCGTAGTAGGCCAGCGACCGCTCGCGATTACGCTGGTCCAGCGGCTCGAGGTTGTAGAGCGCCTCGATCGCCGTCCGGTGTTGCCGGTACTGCGCGAAGATCGCGTTGAAATCGGACGCCTCGCCACAGTACCCCGAGTACAGGCGTTCTCGCACGTTCCTGATCGGCAGCGAAGTGTCCGGCTGAGCGTACCGGGTCGAGATGACGCCCGACCAATCGAAGTCGTACGGCACCGGGGCGATCTGACCGAGCGAATCGCTGAGCAAGATGATGTTGTGAAGCACCCGCACCGACCAATCGGTGTTGCCAATGAAGTATTGAAAGACGGCCATGAACACGGTGCGCGACGGGTCGAGCCTCGCCGGCGACACGCCGGTGTCTTCGACCACCTTCATGCGATGCCTGTCGGCCAGGCGCTCCTCGTCCTCGATCAGGATGGCGTACCGCGTTTCCGGCTTCTCCCGACCGCTCGCATCCTCGTAGGTGATACGCGCCAGACGGGTGCGCAAGCTCAGGTCACTGAGAACGCCGTATACCCGATAGAGCAGATATTCCTGCAGCGTGTATTGCTCGTACTGATCGGTCGGGCGGCAGTGCGTCACCAGCTTGATGCGGCGCTCACCATCGAACGGCGTGTTGCGCGCGTCGCGGCGGCGGATCGACAGACGAAGCGGAGGAAAGCTGCAGACGGAGGGCCTGCGGCGGAAAATGCCGCGTGTGCGAAGCTCGACCGGGAGGCTGTCGACGGTGCCGTCCGCTCGCGGGTATCGCATGACCCCCTTGTGCTCCTTGCGATCCTCGCCCCGATCGCGCAGCAGCGTGCGGAGGTCGGCGCGAATCGTCAGGCTCAGTATCGAATCGGACGCGAACACCGATGGGGGCGCCGCGACGTTCTCCTGCGCGTCCGCGGCGCTCGCGAGAGCGGTCAGCAGGGCGAGGCCAAACAGTCTCCGCACCTGCCTAACGTCGTATCTGGGCATCGTCGACAAGGTCGCCTCCGGCGGCGCGTAGCGCAGTCAGCAATGACTCCGCGGTTTCCGAGCGTTTGAGTCGCACTCGGTATTCAATCCAGTCCACTCCTTCGGGCTCGTGCACCACGCCGCCATAGCGGACCCGCTTGGTATGCGAATCGAGCACCGGGTCGATGAGGGGGCGCAGGCTGGCAACGTTTCGCGTGCGAACGCGGACAAGCGTCTCATTCTCCTTGCC
>DASRHU010000291.1:0-2362 GCA_035650335.1 Gemmatimonadaceae bacterium
GAGTTAGGAATCAGGGGTCAGGGGTCAGGGGTGGAAAGGCAAACGGCGGCGCTTTCGCGCCGCCGTTTGCTCATCTGATGAGCGCTGCTGGCTGCGAAGCAGCCGCAGCGCCTTACCACCCCTGACCCCTGACTCCTGACTCCTAACTCCCACCAAGAGCGCGCACCACGTTGATCCTGCCCTTGCCATAACGAGGGTCGGCGCCTGGCTTGCCGAGATCATCCGCGGTGTTCTGCAGGATGGTGCGAATCTGACCTGGGTTGCGTCCGACCCGTTCGACCAGCAGCGCCGCAACGCCAGCGACGTGTGGCGACGCCATGCTCGTCCCAATGAGCCCGAGCGTGAAGCTGAACTGCGGGAACTGCGCGCACACGCTCTTCTGGTAGAACGGCGGCACGGGCGGAGCCGGAGGCGGAGGCTGAGGCGGCGTGATGAAATCGAGTGACGTCTTCGAGCACGCGGCCCAAACGCCGACGGCGGAGGTAATCTGCCCGGCAGCGTTCTCCGCCCAGTTGCCCCCTGGAGCCGCGACCTCCACCGACGATGTTCCGAAGTTCGTGTAGATCGCCGACTCGTCCAGGTCATCGAAGTATGGTCCGTTGACGGTGGTGGCGCGGTGGGGGCCCGTGGCGGAAACGCAGATCACCATCCCGTTCGAGCAGAAGGCGGAATAGATCCCGCCGCTGTGATCGAGGTCGATGCCCTCGTTTCCGGCGGAAACCACCACCGTCACTCCGTTGGCCGTCGCGTACCGCGCGATCTGGTTCAGGAACCCGATGTAGCCGCCGTGGCCGAGGAACGCGGCGCCGAGGCTCATGTTGATTACGTCGGCGCCGTGGTCAACCGCGAAGACAACGCCGTTCAGGATGGCCGAGAAGGCAGCGGAGCCGCGCGCGTTCGCCACCTTCACCGCCATCAGCGTCACCCTCGATGTCACGCCCGCGTTGACCGTCGCCTTGCTGCTCACGGTGGATGCCACATGCGTCCCATGGCCATTGAGGTCACTGGTCAGCGGCCGACCCGAACCGGGGAAGAACGTCGCGAGCAACTGGTCGTCGGAGGGACTCTGCGGATTGGTGCTGTTCGTGGCGACGAACGATGCCGACCGATTGAGATCCACGAGGCCCACCAGGTCGGGATACAAGTGGTCGATGCCGGAATCGAGAATCGCGACGGACACGGACGCCGAGCCGAGCGCGCCGGCTGCCCACGCGGTGTGCGCTCCGATGGCGCGGTGATGCCACTGACGAGGGAAGAAGAACGCGGTCGCCGGGTTCGCCTGACTGGTGATCCCGACGTCGGCTCCTTCGATGGCCGCCTCGGTCGTTCGCGGTGAGGGGTCGATGATCTGTGCCTCGAAGTCGGGCTCGACCGCCTTTACGCTGCGCGAACGTGCGAGCGCCGCGGCATCGGCGGGCGTGAGTCCATCGACGACCGCGAAGCCGGCGTCCGCGTGGTAGTTGACGACGGTTCCACCAAACCGTGAGACCACGCCGGCGAAGTCATTCTGCGGGACGCCGCTGCTCAGGAGTATTACATAGCGATTCGTCGTCCCGCCGATGGCGGTGAACCTCGGTGCCGGGGCCGCGTGCTCCACCGGCAGTGTGTCTGAGCACCCGGCAAGTACAGCGAGTGCGGCTACGGAAGAAAAAGCACGACGCATGCTGGCGTGGCCTCCGCGAGGGGTAAGGGGAGCTAGAGTGCAGGGCGCACCGGCGTCCGACAAGAGTTGCGCAGACGCGACGGTGCCCGCGCGGCGAGGAAAGACCGTCAATACACCGCGCCGCGATAAACCTAGTGGGCGGTAAACATTTGTCACCCCTCGGCTGCCTCGACCCGTCCGGGGACGGCGTCGTCCTGAAACGGGACCTCGAGCTCCATCCCATCCCGAGCGAGCACGACCGCGTCGAACTCCTCCCGCGCCTCGGTAAGGAGGCCGGACGCATCGCGAGAGTAGCGCGCCGAAAAGTGGGTGAGCACGAGCTGCCGCACACCGGCCCGGGCCGCGACGATGCCCGCCTCACGAGCGGTCGAATGCCCCGTCTCGCGTGCACGGTCGGCCTCCTCATCTCCGAAGGTGGCTTCGTGTACCAGGAGGTCGGCGCCACGCGACGCGTCGATCACGCTCTGCGCGGGACGCGTGTCGCCTGAGATGGCGACCTTGCGCCCCGACCGCCGCGGCCCGACGAGGACGCTTGGATCGACGACGCGGCCGTCGGGGAGCGTGATCGTCTCCCCGCGATGCAGGCGTCCCCAGAGCGGTCCTTCCGGAATGCCGAGCTCGCGCGCCAGCTCCGGGTTGAAGCGGCCGCGCCGCTCCTCCTCCACCAGCGCGAAGCCTAACGAGGGCCCGCCGCCATGC
>DASRHU010000292.1:0-3565 GCA_035650335.1 Gemmatimonadaceae bacterium
GCGCCTGGCGCAGTGACGGAGCCGAATCGCTGGCGATCGACGCTACGCCAGAACTCCTCCGCGTCTTCTCGCGTCCACGCCGCGTCGTTCACGAGGGCCAGCGCCTCGGAGAGCTCGCGTGTGGACTGGAATCGATGGCCAGGCGACGGATCCAGGCATCGGTTCAGGATCTCCCGCAGCGTTTCGGTCATCGCCTGGTCGTACCGATGAATGGCGGCGTCGCTTTGCCGCGCCCCGGTCCTCCCGACCGCGTTCGGCCGCGATGGCGTTACCCCCGTGAGGAGAAAGTAGAGCGTCGCGCCGAGCGCGTAGATATCGCTTCGCTCATCTGCCGGCGCGCCCTGCAACAACTCGGGCGCGATGTAACTCGGCGTGCCCACGACGATTCCCGTCCACGTGAGTGTTTCCCCGACCGCCGACGCGTCGCGAAGGCGCGCCACCCCGAAATCCAGCAGCTTGACGAAGTCCGGGTCGTCGCCCACGCGCGTCATGAACAGATTGTGTGGCTTGAGGTCGCGGTGAATGATGCCGGCGGCGTGAGCTTCCTCGAGCGCCTCGCAGGCTTGCCTCACTACTCGGACGGCGCGCGCCTCGGGAAGCGGACCGAAGTCCTCGACGAGTCTCCCGAGATCCATACCCGACAAGTACTCCATCGCGATATAGTACAACCCATCGTCGGACGCGCCGAAGTCGAAGATGCGCACCACGTGCAGGCCCCGAAGCTGTCCCGCGGCCTGCGCCTCCCGCTCGAAGCGGCTGACCACGTCCGGGTTCGGCGTCATCGCGGCGCGGAGGATCTTGAGCGCGATGTTACGCCGGAGCGAGTCGTCCCATGCGAGCCATACTTCGCCCATCCCGCCTTTGCCGATCGGCGCCTGCAGACGGTAGCGTCCTACGCGTCGAGCGGCGTGCAGCTGCTCCTGGGCGCTCCACGCCACGTGCCCGCTGATCATCCCGAGCAACGATGACGCGATCACGAATACGTAGTTGCTCGCGAATACGACGAGCGATTCGGCCGTGATCCACTCCGCACGGTACTCCGGCGACAGCAACGCACCGAAGGTCATCACCATGGGGAACGCGAGTCCGATGCGGCCGTAGCTTTTCAGAGAGCGGCGCCACGGTTCGGGCACGAGTGCGGCGCGTACCAGCGCCACGATCGAGGTGCCGTGCATGTACGGACTTCGGATGCCACCGAGCTCGATCGCCATGAGGGAGATGGCGATCGCCGCGATGCCGAAGGTGATGTTCGTCCAGAAAATCAGGCGCTTGACGTCAGCGGTGCGCTGGCGGGTGGCACGGTACACCACGACGAACACGGCTTCGACCAGCACGCGGTATAGGATGAAGAGCGGAAACCGCGCGTTGGGGTAGGCCACGAAACACATGTACGCGTCGAGCGCGGAAAACGCCGGCCACACCCAGAGGCCGACCCACATCGCGCGCGAAACGGTGCGGCGCGCGGATTCCTGTCCGGTGTCCGCAGCCGGCATGACGGTGCCCCCGTCGATCTGGAAGGCCTCTCCCGCGAAGGCGCCCAGTAAAACACCGGCATTGCCCGGGTCCGTCAATCAGGGAGCCGCCGACATTCGTGTCAGGGAGGTTCCGGAGTCCGCGAGGTTTGCACGGAGCGATCACGCCAGGCGCGATCGCGCGACGTAGATGACCCACGGCGCAATGCGAGTCTCATTCACCCACCGGTGAGGATCGTCCCTCCTGCCCAGCGGCCGGTACGTCTCGATCAACCTCAGCCGCGCGCGATCGAACGCAGTACGATAGTCCTCGTCCAGCCACAGAATGTCCTCGACCGGGCGACGGTCCTCGACGTCGAGCATCACCGTGTACACGACGTCGCCCGCCTTCGCTGTGAGGTTGGACGGACAGCTTGCCGCGGTCGAGAACGATGCCCACTCGTTCAGGTATAGCTCGGGGGTCGAGTCCACCAGCACGATCACGCCGTCGGACTTCAATCGATCGCGCAGCTCACCCAGCAGTCGAACGCGATGGTCTTCGCCCGGAATGTTGTCGAAGGTGAACACCGCGAGCGCCAGATCGTACGCATGGCGATCGAGCCCGCTCAGGTCCCCATCGTCGATCAGGGCATACGCCCCGTCCGGATCCAGGCGCCGGGCCATCGCGATCATCTCGGCGGAGATATCGACGCCCACCGTATCGAACCCGAGCTGTCGAAGAAACCGCGTCGATCGCCCCGTGCCGCAGCCAAAGTCGATCGCGGCTTTCCCGTGCACATGCTCGGCTAGAATCGCCGGGAGATCGCGATACGCCAGATAGTACGTTCCCGGGAACTCGAGGCGCGCGTACGACTCGGCTCGCTGGCCATCGGCGTAGACATTCGAAAAAGTCATGGTCTCCTGACAGACAGGGTACAGAAAACGGGAGGACCGCCTGACGAGAACCCGGACGGTACCTGTCGGGCGAGCTCCGGCTCGGCAGCCCTTGGCGCTGATCCATTCGGCTTGACACCTAGGAGCGGTCGACCGTAGCTATAACGATGCCACTGGCGGTTCATCGCCCGGGGGTTGTGCGAACGAGCGGTAGTCCGGAGTGCCCCATGGGTCGGATCGGTCTCTACCTCGCCCTCACACTGTCGATCGTCGGCAGCACAGCGTGCGCCGCGACAGCCTCACGGCATCGGCCATTGGCGGTCGGAGATCGCGCGCGGGTGCACGCCTCCGGTTCCGTATTGGGATACTCTTCCTCCTGGATACGCTCACGCACCGGCGCCGTGACCGCAGTGACGCCGGACTCGCTCGTTCTGAGTGTACCGCAGCGTTCGGAAGCGTTGGTCGTGCCCGCATACGCTATTCAGCGGCTGTACGTAAGCGAGGGGAAGCGCTCGCGCCGGAGAAGCGCACTCATGGGGGCTGGCATCGGATTAGTGGCGGGGGCGCTCGCAGGCTGGGCCGTTGATGACCCCTCGAGCGCCGAGGTGCCGACCGGAACGTGGGTCGCCTCGGGAGCTGGTCTTGGCCTAGTATTGGGCGCTGGCCTGGGGGCGGCGTTGGGCGGAGGCGAGCGGTGGCGTGCAGCAACCTTGCCCACGGGAACAGGGCTCGCGCCGCTTGCTCCGACGTGGTCGCTACGCGTTGCACTCGCGCGCTAGTGATCCCACCAAACACTGAGCCGCCCCAATTGCGCGCTGCGCGTTCTGTAAAGCGGCGCTCCGCGTCAAGCCGGTGGCAATATGATGCAATCGGTTTCTTCAGCGATCCTTTATCTTCGTAGCGGGATGCTTTTTGCTGCAAACCACCGCCCCGGACATGCGCTCGTCCTGCGCACCGATCCAGGATCAAGGAGGAAATCATGGCCAACAAGATGACCACGTGCCTTTGGTTCGACAAAGGCGAGGCCCGCAAGGCTGCCGAATTCTATGCGTCCGTTTTCCCCGACACGAAGGTGGGCGCGCGCCATGCCGCCGTGTCGGACTTTCCAGGCGGCAGCGAGGGCGAAGAGCTCACGGTGGAGTTCACCGTTCTCGGGCAATCGTTTGTCGGGCTCAACGGCGGCCCGAACTTCAGGCCCAATGAAGCGGTGAGCTTCATGG
>DASRHU010000293.1:0-2254 GCA_035650335.1 Gemmatimonadaceae bacterium
GTATGGCTGTTTACCATTGCAGCTTGCGCGGCATTCTGCGTCATCTGGGGCCCACAAGGGATGCTCCCCATTGTACGCCGGACGTGTTGCGCCTGACGGCTGAATCGTCTTAGGTTAGGCCCCGCTTCGCTTCCCCCGCCACATAACTACAGAAAACACGGGAGTCGTGATGCCGCGACTGACATTCGTGCGCGCTGCCGCCGGTAAGCTGGCAGCGATCGCCGTTCTCACCAGCGTTCTCGCGCTCGGCGCTTCGGCGCAGGACGATCAAAAGCGCGAGCTGTTCAACTCGATCGAGTGGTCGGATGGACCGGCCGAAGGCCGCCTCGGCAACGTCGCGCAGGTCGCCGTTCCCGAGGGTTGCCGCTTCACCGAATCGGCTGGAGCGAAGTCCTTCCTCGAGCTCACCGAGAATCCCACGTCCGGCGACGAAGTCGGCATCCTCCTCTGCTCGACGGCCGCCGAGGGCAACCCGGCGGATGAGCGCAGCTGGTTCGTCGTCTACGAGTACGACGGCAGCGGTTACGTGAAGGACGATGAGAAGACCGAGCTCGACGGCGACAAGATCCTCGCCACGCTGCGTGAAGGAAACGCCGCGGGAAACAGGGAGCGGCGGCGTCGCGGGTGGAGCGAGCTCACGCTCGATGGGTGGATCAAGGCGCCGTACTACGATGAAGCGACGCACAACCTCACGTGGTCCACGCGCGTGATCTCCGACGGCGACACGGCCGTGAATCATTCCGTCCGCCTGCTCGGGCGTGGCGGCGTGATGAAGGTGGACCTCGTCGCCGACGCCTCGGCTCTCCCGCTCGTGCTGCCGTCGTTCGATGGCGTCATCGCGACGACGGCGTTCACGTCGGGGAACACCTATGCCGAGTGGCGCGCGGGCGACAAGGTGGCCGCGTACGGACTGACGGCGCTCGTCGCCGGTGGTGCGGCCGCGAAGCTCGGTCTCTTCGGCAAGCTGTGGAAGCTGATCCTCGCCAGCGGCAAGGCGATCATCGTCGCCATCGTCGCCGCGTTCGCGGGGCTGAAGAAGATGTTCAGCCGCAGGAAGTCGCACGATCCCACGCCGGCTCGAGGGTAGCTTCACACCGTACCGCCACGAGCGTGTCGTTCGCGTCCTTGCTGGGAGCATGGTCGGCTGATCCCGGGACGGTTGCCGTACTCGTGGCGGTGCTGTGGCTGGATGGGTGGCGCCGCGTCGGGCCACAGGATCTGCTGGTCGTCAGGTCCGGCCTCGGCCGGTGGGTCGAGCGTGAACCGTGGGCAAAAGTGGGATCGTTCGCGCTGGTGGCGTGGTGGCCACCGATCGTCGTTCCCATGCTGATTCCCGCCACGAGATCGGCGGACCCTGGGGAGAAACGCCCCGGCTGGTCCGCCGATTTTCTTGTGGCGATGGCGCGCGGTCGGCGCCGGCTGCGGCGCGTCCGCATCATCATCGCCGCCCTGCGCATCTTCGGCGTCATGCTGCTGCTGTGGATTGCTTTCGCGATTCCGATGGCGACCGCACGGTTCGGCGTTCATGGGCTCGTGCGCGCCATCGTGCAGGCGTTCGTGATGTCGGCCGTCATCGCGTTAGGCGCCGCCCTTGGCCTCCGGTGGCTGGGCATCGCACGCGGGTCGGCCATCCGCGCGGCGGTGCCCTTGCTGTTCCCGTTCACCGCTCCGCGCGCCTGCGAGGTGGTCATCGGCGCCGCATTGCGTGACCTCACCGCGGATGCGCAGCTTGCCGCGCTCCTCGGAGAAAAGCGTTTTCTCCGATGGATTCGACCGTCGGCATACGATACGCTCCACGGCGGTCCACGGCTCGAGGGTGACGCCTCCGCCGCTCGAGAGCTCGTTCGCGCGCTGCCGCGAACGTTGATCGAGCGGGCGGTGGAAGCGCCGCCGGGAGATGAGCCGGGCAGATACTGCCCGCGATGCGCGCGCTCGTACCGCGGCGACACCCCACGATGCTACGACTGCGGGGGGCTGGCGCTCGTGCGGACGACCGCGGACTGACGACGAGGATCGAGGAAGTTCGATCGCCTGAATGCCGATCGCTTCCTCGGTCCTCGTTCCTCGTTCTGGAGTCCTACAGGTTCCGCCGATTCAGCTCCCGCACCGCGAAATCGGCCGCCCGCGCCGTCAACGCCATGTAGCTGAGCGACGGATTCTGACACGCCGTCGACACCATGCACGAGCCGTCGGTGACGAAGACGTTCGGCGCATCCCACACCTGGTTCCACTTGTTGAGCACCGACGTCCTGGG